>JAVWZM010000005.1:0-55170 GCA_036661035.1 Oscillospiraceae bacterium | reverse complement strand
ACCCATGCGCCTCGTAGGACGCTCGGTGAGCGTCTGCTTTACCTTTAATGCTATTTTCCGTTAATCACTGTTCGTTGCGCGCGCTATCGCGACGGCGCGCAAGGGCGGATTTATTGCAGAACAACTGTGTTCCACAACCTCTGTAATACCATATAACGCACATTTGCCATGTTTACGGTTATTGTACCGCGGTTAGTTTATCCGTATTCACTGCAAAATCATATCTATGCTTACTCGGAAATAAGCTCTACATATTCACGTAGTTTTTCTTCGCTTATCAGCCCAAAAGCTTTTCGCACTATATTGCCGTCTTTATCTATAAAAAAGCTGGCAGGTAGCCCCCTTATATTAAAGGCTGTGCCTGCGCTTAAATCTGTGTCAAAATACGGTTTAAATTTATATCCGTTATCGGTTAAATACTGTTTTGCGGTTTCCTTGGTTTCCTTGGAGCCGTCGGTAGAGTTTATCATCACAAACTCCACCTTGTCTTTAAACTCCTCTGCAAGTGCATCAAAATGCGGCATCTCTTTGTCGCAATATACGCACCAGCTTGCCCAGAAATTTATCACAACAGGCTTGCCTTTAAATGTTGAAAGGTTTACAGCGTTACCGTCATCGTCGTATACGGTAAAATCCGGTGCGCTTTCTATCTGCTCTGTTTCGCCCTGCGGCAGCTGCTGCCCATATTTTGCCATTAATGTGTTATATGCAATTACAGCCACTGCCAGTAATACTATAAGCCCTGCTATTGATAAAAACGCTTTAATTTGCTTTGTCATATTATCCCCCTTATTAAAATTGATTAAAATGTTAGCGCGGAAAGCAATTTGCCCATTAGCCCTGTCATCATCAATACGCCAAGCACCACAAGCAAGCTGCCGGAAATTGCGTTAATAATATTATAATGCGCCTTTATCCACGCGAATGCCGAGGTAAGCTTGTTTAGAATAATTGCGCTTATCACAAACGGTATGCCAAGGCCTGCCGAATAGCATAGCAACATCATTATGCCCGTAAATACCGAGCCTTGCTGTGACGCCAAAAGCAAGGCTGAGCCAAGAAACGCGCCCACACATGGCGTCCACCCTAAGGAAAACACTATGCCGAAAAGCATTGTAGAAAAAAAGCCCTGTTCCTTTACAGCTTTTGCGCTATTATGTGTGCTATTTAAAAAGCGTATATTTAAAACTCCAAGAAAATTAAGCCCAAACACTATTACCACAATGCCCGAAATAATATTAACGGCGTGTGTATATCGTGCCAATAGCGCACCAATAGTGCCTGCAAACGCGCCCATGGTTACAAATACTATAGTAAAGCCAAGCACAAATCCCAGCGAATTTTTAAGCGCACCATGCTTTTTTTCGTTTTGCCCGGCGGCAAAATATGATATATATATTGGCAGCATGGGCAAAAGGCAAGGCGATACAAATGTAACTATCCCCTCTAAAAACGATATAAAATATTGCATTAACGGCTCCTTATTTAAACTTAGTAAAGCTTTGACAGTTCCCTTGGAAACGCGGCAATGCATCTGCTTGCAGAGCGCCTATACATTATCTGTAAAGCCGGTTTCCGGTTTCCTATTTCCTCATAGTATACCATATTAGTATACTATTAATCAAGCAAAAGCTATTGTCCTGCGTTAATAATTTGCAAAAAGTTTTAATCGGAATAAAATGCCAAGGCACTCTTGTATAAAGCACCTTGACGCAATTCCTATTTTACGGGTGGCTACCCCAACATTTGACAAAGAGCCAAAAAAAAAAAAACGGGGAACGATGAAAAACATCGTTCCCCGTAAGCTTTGATATTACAGCTCTGCGAAGTATTTAATTGTGCGAACCATCTGGCTTGTGTAGGAGTTTTCATTGTCGTACCATGATACTGCCTTTACAAGTGTGGTGCCGTCGCCCATGTCCATGCAAACAGTCTGGGTAGCGTCGAACAATGAGCCATAGTTAATGCCAACAACGTCGGAAGAAACTATTTGGTCTTCTGTATAGCCAAAGGAAGCAGAGGCTGCCTTCTTCATAGCGGCATTTACATCTTCGGCAGTAACTTTGCCATCGCACATAGCGATAAGCTGTGTTAAAGAGCCTGTAGGAACCGGCACGCGCTGTGCGCAGCCATCAAGCACGCCTTTTAGCTCCGGAATTACAAGGCCAATAGCTTTAGCGGCGCCTGTGGAGTTAGGAACAATATTTACAGCGGCAGCACGAGCGCGGCGCAAATCGCCATTGCGATGAGGGCCGTCAAGCACCATTTGGTCGCCTGTATATGCGTGGATTGTTGTCATATAGCCTTTTTTGATTTTGGCTAGTTTGTTTAGTGTGTCTGCCATAGGTGCAAGGCAGTTGGTTGTGCAGGAAGCGGCGGAGATAACTGTATCTTCTTTTGTAAGAATATTCTCGTTTACGCTAAACACAACTGTAGGCAAGTCGTTGCCTGCCGGAGCAGAAATAACAACCTTTTTAGCACCTGCATTGATGTGAGCCATGGATTTTTCTTTGCTGGCAAAAAAGCCTGTGCATTCTAGCACTACATCTACGCCAACCTTTGCCCAAGGAAGATTTGCAGGATCTTTTTCTGCAAATATTTCGATGCGCTGGCCATCTACTGTGATGGAGTTATCATCGTTTGTTACTTTGTCACATAGGGCATAGCGTCCTTGTGCGGAATCGTATTTCAACAGATGTGCAAGCATTTTGGGGCTTGTTAAATCGTTGATTGCCACGATTTCGTAACCCTTTGTACCAAACATTTGGCGAAAAGCCAAACGGCCAATGCGGCCGAAGCCATTAATTGCTACTCTTACTGCCATAATAAAAACATCCTCCTTATAATTAGAGTGCCGTACATTTTAGCATGGCTACTCTTAGGTCGTAACTATATTTTATACTAATTTTCTTAAAACTACAAGTGCTTGACAAAAGTTTAACACAAAAGTACAAAAACATTCATTTATTATACGCAAAACTTCATTCTTTAACCAAATTTATACTTGTGTTGTATGCCGTTATAAGCCCCAATATGCCAAGGGCACCCATTACCACGCTTTGCATTGCCACAGTTATAGGCGCGGCGCCGACTAATAATAAATAAAGCGAATGTGGCATTTCCATGCAGGTGCATACAAAAAAAGCCATTTGCCCAAAAACAATCAATTTTGCGTTTGGTCGATTCTCTGCCTGATAATAACTTGCCTTTAAAAAGGACGTTATAAACACAAGCCCTACAAGGGCAGATACGATGCTAAGGGCAGGCTCGAACCTATATAGGCTTGAGGTACGAGATAAAAAGCGTTCTATCGCCAAATAGTAAAACGCCAATGTGCAAATAACGGCAATTACAACGTTTATTTTTTTGCTTTTGTTTGCACTGTGTACAAACATTGTAAAGCAATATAATGCAAATAACGCGAAAAGCACTGCTTTTGCTATTGCAAGCATATCCTGCTTAAACATGAATAAATCCAGTAATAAATACACGGAATATGCGCCTGATATGAACATGAGAAACAAAAAGCAATAGCCCTTGCCTGCATAAGCAATTTCATCGGAAAAACTCTGTTTTTTATACAGCATCGGCACAAGACACACCACTATGCCAAGCAATAGCAGCGCATACCTTATCCACATCGGGCCCTGCTTTGTGAAATCCGTATATAAATCTGTATATAAGGCAAGGTCGAATAAAGATAATATTCCTACAATAACACTGAAAATTACTGTAGCTATCATTACTTTCTTTCTCATTCGCGCGCCTCCAATGGGCTGTATTTTTGTTTAACGCCAAGATATTTATATGCCGGACGCATAATGCGCCCTGCAAACAGCACTTCCTCTACCCTATGGGCGCACCAACCGGGTATACGGCTGATTGCAAAAAGCGGCGTATATAAATCCGGGCTGATGCCAAGCATTTTGTATATAAGCCCCGAAAACAAGTCCACATTTGCGCACACTTCTTTGTTTCCTTTTTCCTCGGCGAAAACCTCAGGGCCATATTTTTCCACCATGCACAATAAACGAAAATCGTCCTCGTAGCCTTTTTCTATTGCAAGATGCTCGGCTTTACTGCGCAAAATAACTGCGCGCGGATCGCTAAGGGTATATACTGCGTGGCCCATACCGTAAATAAGCCCGCTTTTATCACCCTCTTGTTTTCGCAAAATACGGCGTAAAAACTCGCGCACTTCGCCATCGTCGGAATAATCCTTCACGCCTGCCTTGATATAATCCAGCATTTCCATAACCTTTAGGTTTGCACCGCCGTGCTTAGGCCCTTTTAGGCTGCCTATTGCCGCGGATATTGCAGAATATGTGTCTGTGCCGGAGCTTGATAATACTCGGCATGCAAAGGTGGAGTTGTTACCGCCGCCGTGGTCGGCATGCAGCACAAGACAAAGGTCTAAAAGCTTTGCCTCCTCTTTGGTAAACTTTTGGTCTGCACGGTATGTTGCCAAAATATGCTCTGCTGTGCACTGGCCGGGAATCGGCAAATGCAGGTACATGCTTTGTTTATCGTAGGCACGCTTTTTTATCTGATATGCGTTTACCATTATGGTTGGCAATCCGGCAATAAGATTAATGCTTTGGCGCAAAATATTCGGCAGGCTTAAATCCTCCGGATCATCATCGTAGGAATAAAGTGCAAGCACACTTCGTCCTAGCTTGTTCATGATATTAGGCGACGGTGCTTTAATAATCATGTCCTCGGCAAAATTTGCCGGCAATTCGCGGCGTTCCTCAAGCAGCTTTTTAAACGCCTCCAGTTCCCCAACCGACGGCAATGAGCCAAATAGCAAAAGCCAGATAACCTCCTCAAACACGAACCTGTCCTCGTCGTATGCGGCGTTTACTATGTCCTCCACGTCTATACCACGATAGATAAGCTTGCCGGGCGCCGGCACGCGCTGCCCATTTTCCATGCGATATCCCACTACATCGCACACATTTGTAAGCCCTGCCAACACGCCTGTTCCGTCGGGATTACGAAGGCCTCTGCGCACACCAAGCTTTTCACTGATTTCAGCGTCAATAAAGTTATTTTTTTTGTATTCCTCGCATAAGTATTCTGTAGAACCTGTCCTCTCAAACTCGTGATTTGCATCCATTGTTTTATCGCCCCTCTCTACTTACAAGCAGATGCACATAATGCACCCTGCTTAAACATTCATTTTACAATAAAACATATGCAAATACAAGCATCGGACATAAAAAGCAGGAGGTTTTAATGAAAAAGATTTTATTGTTGCTGGCATTGTTTGCTTTTCTTACCTTAGCGTTGCCCTTCAGCGTGCTTTTGCTACCCAAAATCGATAACAAATCTGCAAGCTCTGCCCCCTCCAAAGTGGCATCATCACAAATAGCATCTGCGCCTGATTTTGCCAATGGCGATAATTTTTTAATTTTAAACGAGGCTGACGGCACTGTGATGACGGTAAGTGAAAAAGATTTTGTAATGGGCGCAATTGCCGCAGAAATGCCTATTAGTTGGCCTGACGAAGCATTAAAGGCGCAAGGCGTCGCCGCACATAGCTACGCCCTTGCACGCAAGGCACTTGCAAGCCCAGACGACATTGCGCTGAAAGGTGCCCACTTTAGTGCAAACCCAAGCCGCAAGGAGGGGTTTTTAACTCTTGAGGTGCAAAAGCTTGTATGGGGAAAGGATTTCGACAAAAACCGTGCACGGCTTGAAAGCATTGCAAGCAGCATTTTCAGCGACATTGTTATGTACGAGGATAAGCCCGCGCTAACCTGCTATTGTGCCATATCAAACGGCGTTACCGAGGCAAGCGACAGCCTGTGGACTACCGCGCTGCCGTATCTTGTAAGCGTGGACTCCACTTTGGATTTAACAAGCCCCGACTATGAAAAAAGCACGGAAGTATCGCGCCTTGAATTTAAAGAGGCAATGGCAATGAATTTTGCCGGTATTAATCTTTCGCAAGATGCTGCGACTTGGATAGGCGAAAGCGTTAAAAGCGAGGCAGGATACATAAAAGAAATATCTGTGGGCGGCGTAAAAATAAGCGGTGCGGATTTGCGCAAGGCACTAAAGCTGCGCAGCGCATCTTTTACCTACAGCTACGCAAACGACGTGTTTACCTTTGTTACACACGGCTATGGGCACGGCGTGGGCATGAGCCAATACGGCGCATGTGCCATGGCGCGCACAGGCAAAACCTACAAGGAAATATTGGCGCATTACTACCCTGCAACGGTTATTAAAAATATAAAATTATAGCAACTTTGCTTATTATTGTCTTTGTACTCGAGCCTTTTGTCAAGTTGCATACAGCAAAGACGAGGGTTGAGAGGACAATCAAAAGTAAAATTACTGTATAACGAGGAGGAAAATATGGATTTTAATTCAATCACCGATTTTGTACGACCTGAGCTGCTTATTTTAATACCTGTTTTATATTTAATAGGCGCAATGCTAAAGCGCATGCCAAGCTTTCAAGATAAGCACATTCCCCTTATGCTTGGCCTAATAGGTATAGCCCTTTGCATATTAGAAACCGTAAGTGTATCTGATATAGACGGATATCAAGCGGCACTTAAGGCAGTGTTTACCGCCACTACACAAGGCATTATGTGTGCCGGTTGCAGCGTGTATGTAAACCAAATCACCAAGCAATACAAACAGCCCGACGAGCCTGCATCTGAAAACCAAAAAAAACAATAATCTGTATTTTGGCAAAGCAAGTGTACGAACTCTGTTTTTACCTAAAAGCTTATCCAATGCGCGCTATTGCACATACATAATTAAAACGCCATTTAAAACGAAAAACCGTTTTAAATGGCGTTTTGATTTTATTATTCCGCATTACGTAGATATGCTATCCAAAAGCGCAACCATATTCTGTTTCAGTTTCGTTTTTAGGGCGTATCCGCACCACGCGTACAACCTTTGCAACGTCACTATCTCCTATTTTTAGCTTAATTTCTATTTTTCCGTCAATACGAAAGGTGCGTTCGCTTTCAAAGCATAAGCCTGTTGCACTTATGTTGGTTACTGTTACATTGGCAGGCACAGGAAGGCTAAGCAGCACAGTTTTGGCAACTAAATGCTCTATCCTCGCAACGGATTGTATCTTGTAGCGCACCGCCGCACGGTTTTCTTTTTTGCCGCCCTTGGAAAGTGCGATATCTGCAACGTCAGACATAACAATACGCACAATTCCATTAAACTCATACGTGTTGGTTTCACGCAAAATAAGAACCTTTACCGAAGCATCTTTTCGCAAATGTGCAAGCTTACCGCGAACTTTAATAATCATGAATTTGCTGTCGTAATCAACAATTTTCGACTCTGCAATTACATTTCCTTTTTCGTCACGAATAATGGCGCTGCCGCCAACCAGCATACTTGAGGCACTCATTTCACATCTGCCTTTCATCGGTAAATTCAACTAATAAGTTAATTCACCGCAATTAAAACGTATCGTCCTCGTCGTCTGAATAAATCTCGATATAATCCGATTCTGTTTGCTTTTTCCAATATTCATAGCCTGCAAGCGCGGCAAAAAGTGTGGCCAAAACAGCCGCTATTTTTAAAATTGCTTTAAACATATTAAACCCTCCAAATTTTATTAATCAAACGATATGCAAAGTAATGGTTCAAAACCTGCCGTTGTGGGAATACTTTCTCCCAGTGGCACTGCAAATGCACAGCCAAATGCCGCCTCGCTTGTGTCGTAGCTGAAAAAGTTTCCTGCAAAAACCTCTCCCGGTGCAAACTCGCGCTTTAGGTAAGCTTTAAGAGCATCAAGTGATATTACGCCCTCTGCCCCATTATACAGCCCCTGCTCGTCGCCGCTTGTAAACAGCCTTGGCTTTTGCAGGCTTAGCTCCTCGCACAGCTTATTGTTTTTGTAATATCCAAGCGAGACGCAACCTTTAAAGCCGATATTTAAAAACACAAATTCGCCTGTCTTATCGGCATTTGCAAGCGCAAAGCCAAACCGCACCGTGTCTGCCGGTTCTTCCTCAAAGCGCATAAAGCAATAGTGTAGCAGCCCACCGCACGCATAAATACGCGCATATGCGTACACCTCGTCGGCTCTTGGGTGGCCATTAAAATGTAATATTTTTATTGCCGGTACAGTTTCCGGCTGCAATGGAATATTACTGCATGGTATAAATGCCGACAAGCCTGCACCACTCCTCTTTGTTTTGCTACTTTATTGTCATTCATTATAACACACCAAACAAGTAAAACGCAATGCATATAACCGCTAAATCACACTTTGGCACATCATTTAACCATTGTTACATTTTTAACTTTCATTTTGGTGTTGACTAGTGCTATATTAATGTTAAAATATTAAAGGTATGTATTAATTGTTTATTTTGCCAATCGGTTATTTATAATTTGTGCTGTATTGGTTAGCAATATTCATATTTACGAAATGAGGGATTTGAAAAGAATGTTCAAGTATTTGAAGCGTTCGGCTCTTGGCGCGAATGTTCCGCATGAAAAAGGCACCGCCGCAAAAGCTACCGTGCAGTTAGTATGCCCGTCTGAGGTGTTAATTGCCATGCAACAGCATATCGGTGCGCCTGCTGTACCATGTGTGAAAAAGGGCGACACTGTATATGTAGGCACTCTAATAGGTAAGGCAAACGGATTTGTAAGTGCCAATATACATTCAAGCGTAAGCGGCACCGTATCCGAGATAACGGAGCTTTTGTTTTCAAACGGCGCAAATGTACAAGCAGTGCGTATTTGCGCAGACGGCGAGCAGCAGCCCGATCCTGCTTTACATGCACCGGAAGTAACCGACCATGCGTCGTTTGTTTCCGCCGTGTGCGAAAGCGGGCTTGTTGGCCTTGGCGGTGCAGGCTTTCCTACACATGTTAAGCTTTCGCCAAAAAACCTTGATGACGTAAATACTCTTGTTATCAATGGCGCGGAATGTGAACCGTTTATTACCGCCGATAGCCGCGAGTTTTTGGAAAATAGCAGCACTATTATGTTGGGAATATTGGCAGTAAAGCAATATCTTGATATTAAAAAGGTAATTATAGCTATCGAGCGCAACAAGCCCGAGGCTATAGATTTGATGTGCAGCCTTGCCAAGGGCGACACAAACATATCCGTTAAGCCCCTTGCCACAAAATACCCACAGGGCGCTGAGAAAATTTTAATTGAGAAAACAACGGGGCGCGAAGTGCCGCGCGGCAAGCTGCCCTCAGACGTGGGCGTGCTGGTGCTTAACGTAACCACTGTTTCTGCCATAGGCAAATATCTAAACACAGGTATGCCCATTGTACAAAAGCGCATTACCGTAGACGGCGACGCCGTGAAAACACCTAAAAACGTTATGGTGCCGATAGGTACAAGCCTTGAAAGCGTTATCAAGTTTTGCGGCGGCTACACCAAAGAGCCTGCTAAAATAATTACCGGTGGCCCCATGATGGGCGTAAGCGTAGTGGATACATCTTTTCCGATATTAAAGCAAAACAACGCCATACTGGTTTTTGGTGAGAAAAGCGCAAAGCTGCCTGAGCCAGGGCCGTGTATTCGCTGTGGGCGGTGCATAAACGCATGCCCTATGGGGCTTTCGCCTGTAGAGCTTGCAACTGCCTTTAGCCATAAGGACGCAGCATCGCTTAAAAAGCTACAGATAGATTTATGCATGGGCTGCGGCACATGCAGCTATGTGTGCCCTGCAAAGCGTCCTGTTACCCAAAATATGAATCTTGCAAAAGCATTTGAAAAGAACGGAGGCAGATAATATGGAAAATAAATTACTTGTTACCGCCTCTCCGCATATTTGTGACAACTCGTCTACACGCAAGCTGATGAGGCATGTAAGCCTTGCGCTTTTGCCCCTTGTTATCGCAAGCGCCATCATCTTTGGGCCACGCGCATTATTAATAGTGCTTGTGTCTGTAGTGTCAAGCGTTGGTTTTGAATGGCTCTATTGCTATTTGATGAAAAAGCCAAATCCCATATCAGACGGCTCTGCCATTGTAACGGGGCTTATCCTTGCGCTTAACCTACCCTCCACCATTCCGCTGTGGATTGCCGCTATAGGCTCTTTTGTAGCCATTGTAGTAGTAAAACAGCTTTTTGGCGGCATTGGCTACAACTTTGCAAACCCTGCCCTTGTAGGGCGCATCGTTTTGGCTGTAGGCTTTGCAGGGCGCATGACAGCATACGGCTTTCCTAAAACAAATATTGACGCTCTTGCCAGTGCCACGCCTCTTGTGGCAGGCAATTCCATGCCCGGCAAGGACATGCTTTTACAGCTACTACTTGGCACACATGGCGGCGTACTGGGCGAAACCTGCGCTATTGCCATTATTTTAGGCGGCATTTACCTTATATTTATGAAGGTTATTTCCCCCATGATACCCCTTGCTTACATTGGCACAGTTGCCGTTATGAGTGTTCTTTTAGGGCAAGACGTCATTCTTCAGCTATTATCGGGCGGTTTACTGTTTGGCGCATTCTTTATGGCTACAGATTACGTTACAAGCCCCTTTACACGCACAGGCAAGCTTGTATATGGCATTTGCCTTGGCATTATCACCTGCGTAATACGTTTTTACGGAAATATGGCAGAGGGTGTATCTTATTCGCTATTATTAATGAACTTGTTTGTTCCGTATATTAACGACCTTACACGCCAAAAGCCGCTTGGAGGTGCGAAAAAATGAACATGGACAATAAAGAAAGCTCGTTTATCGCAGCCATGAAGAAAGTATTCGGGAAATTTGCACATTTAATAAAAGCAAACTGGCACGAAACCTTACGTCCTGTGGCAGTATTAAGTGCAATTTGCTTAATTACCAGCTTACTGCTAGGCGTAACAAACCAGATTACCGCGCCTATCATTAAAGAAAACTCCGCTAAGGCCGCTGACGCGGCACGCACAGAGCTTTTGCCCGATGCAAAAGGCTTTGAGAAAACAGATTTTACGGCCGACGGCGTAACGGAGGTTTATAAATCTCTAAATGATGTGGGATATGTAATTACCGCTGAGGCTAAAGGCTATGGCGGTATGGTGCCTGTGATGATTTCCTTTGGCACTGACGACAAAATATTGAATATTAAATTCCTCGACAACAGCGAAACACCAGGTCTTGGCAAAAAAATAATGGAGCCTAAATTTGCAAAACAATTTACAGGTAAAGGCGACAAAAAGCTTACTCTTGGCTCCATAGACGCTATTGCCGGTGCTACTATTTCCTCCTCTGCAACTGTAAATGCCATAAACAGCGCAATAGAGCTGTATAAAAAAGACATTAAGGGCGAAGAAGAAATAGTGCTTACTAAAGAGCAAATTCGCGAGGTTATCTTGCCTGACGCAGGTGCAATTACACCCATAGATGTAACGGCTGAGGGCATTGTCGAGGCATATAAGGGCGAAAAATACGGTTTGATTTTATATGCTGTAGGCGAAGGCTTTTACAAAAAGCCGCTTACCGTCGCTGTTGGCTTTGACGATAACGGCGTAATGACAGGTGCATGGATAGACGGCACTAACGAAACCGAGGGCGTTGGCACACAGATAGGCAGTGCTGATTTTGCGGCGCAATTTGCAGGCAAAAGCGACCTTAACGGCGTAGAAGCAGTTGCCGGCGCGTCCGTTTCCAGCAAGGCGGCAATGGCTACCGTGCAAAAAGCAATTGACGCTTACGGCGCAGTAAAAGGAGGGCTAGGAGCATGAACAAAAAAGTAAAAATCGTCACAAACGGTTTAATTAAAGAAAACCCGTCCTTGCGCCTTGTGCTGGGCACATGCCCCACACTTGCGGTCACCACCCTTGCCATTAACGGCCTTGGCATGGGCATTGCGGCAACATTTGTATTAATCTGCTCTAATATTGTTATTTCGGCAATGCGCAAAATAATACCCGACAAGGTGCGTTTGCCTGCGTTTATCACAATTATTGCAGGCTTTGTAACTGTATTAATGATGATAGTACGTGCCTTTTTCCCTTCCCTTGACAAAGCACTTGGCGTATATCTTCCCTTGATAGTGGTAAACTGCATTATTCTTGGCCGCGCTGAAATGTTCGCTTCCAAAAACGATGTTGTATCCTCTGCGCTGGACGGGCTTGGCATGGGGCTTGGCTTTACCATGACGCTTATGGCAATGGGCATTGTGCGCGAGATTTTGGGGGCAGGCACATTGTTTGGCATACAAATTATACCTGCCTTTATCGATCCTATGTCCGTGTTTATCACTCCTGCGGGCGGGTTCTTCGTATTTGGCGTATTAATGGCTATAGTAGTATTTATCGAAACGCGCACGGGGCACAAAATTAAACGCTCTATAGGCTGTGAGGGCTGCCCCTCACAAGGCTCTTGCGCAAAAGGAGAGTGTGAATAATGGATATAACAAAGCTTGCCATGATATTTTTCTCCATGATTTTGGTAAACAACTATGTGCTTGTTAAATTTCTTGGTATTTGCCCATTTTTGGGCGTTTCCAAAAAATTGGATTCCGCTCTTGGCATGTCGCTTGCCGTAATATTCGTTATGGCACTTTCCAGCATAGCAACATGGCCTGTATATCATTTGATTTTGGTGCCCCTTGGCATTGAATATCTAAATACAATCGCTTTTATTTTAATAATTGCCATTTTGGTGCAATTGGTTGAAATAGTTCTTAAAAAGTTTATGCCGCCTCTTTATAAAGCACTTGGCGTATATCTTCCGCTTATCACCACAAACTGCGCCGTACTGGGCGTAACCATTCTAAACATAGAGAGCGAGTACAACTTTTTGGAAAGCCTTGTATGCGCGGTTGGCGCAGGTGTGGGCTTTATGCTTGCAATGGTACTGTTTTCGGGTGTTCGCAAGCGTTTAGAGGACGCTAAACCGCCTAAATGCTTTGAAGGTCTGCCTATTACCTTGGTGGCCGCAAGCATTACGAGCCTTTCGTTTATGGGCTTTGGCGGCGTAATTGAACAAATATTTTCTAAAGTATAAGGAGGAGCGCTACTATGACTATATTTTATGCAGTGCTGGTGGTAACGCTTTGTGGCTTACTGGGCGCAATTATCTTGGTACTTGCCGCGCAGTTTATGCACGTAGAAGAAGATGCTCGCATTGGCGAGGTGCAGGCAGTATTGCCTGCGGCTAACTGCGGCGCATGCGGCTATGCAGGCTGTGCGGATTACGCCAAAGCAATAGTGGACGGTGCGCCTGTAAACAAATGCGTACCGGGCGGTGCAGCGGCAGCTGAGGCGGCGGCTCAAATTATGGGTGTTTCCGCAGGCGATGTTGTAAAGCGCAAGGCGATAGTAATTTGCCAAGGGCATTTAGACAACACCACCGACAAATACAGATACGAAGGCGTGGATTCCTGCGCTGCATGCTCTGCACTATATGCCGGCAGCAGCACTTGCTCCTTTGGCTGCCTTGGCTATGGCGACTGTGCTGCCGCGTGCAAATTTGGCGCAATTAACGTGCAAAACGGGCTTGCCAGAGTAAACCCTGAGCTTTGCACAGGCTGTGGTGCATGCGAGCAAGCATGCCCTAAAAAGATTATTATTGTGCGCACAGAAAGCGAAAAGCCCGTTGTGCTATGTGCTAACCACGAGCGCGGCGCTTTAACACGCAAGGCATGCACCGCAGGCTGTATTGGCTGCAAAAAGTGCGAAAAGGTATGCCCTTCCTCCGCAATTACCGTAAAAGACAATGTGGCATATATCGACCACGAAAAATGCACAGGCTGCCGCGCATGTATGAACGAATGTCCGGTACATGCTATTACAATACCTAAAACCGTATAGTTTTTACCGTGTATTACATTTTAAAAGCAATTTCAATACAAAAACAGGCTGCAAATTTGCAGCCTGTTTTTTACATAAAATCGATATTCTCTTGTATATGGTTACAATGCCAAAGTATTCTTGCATAGCACACCTTGGCGCAATTCTTATTTTATGGGTGGCTACCCCAACATTTGACAAAAAGCTGCTTATAACGACTATCGACAAAATATATTTCTGTCGTATATGTATTTAGCTATTAAAAGGCCTATCCTATATGTGAGTACACATAGGATAGGCTTTTAATTGAATAATAATTATTGTGCTGCTTCCACAAGCTCTTTGGTGTCGCGTGCAATCATCAATTCTTCGTTGGTGCAGATAACAAGTATCTTTACCTTGCCGCCCTCGGCAGTTAAATCCATTACATCTTGCCCACGCTGTAGGTTTTTGGTTTCGTCTAGCTTAATGCCGAAGAACTCCATGTCTTTGCATACTTGGCGGCGCACTTCGCTTGCGTTTTCGCCAATTCCGCCTGTAAACACCAAGCAGTCTAAGCCATTCATTGCGGCAGTGTATGAACCAATGTATTTTTTAATTTGGTATGCAAGCATGTCGCTTACAAGCTGTGCGCGCTTATTGCCTGCTTTTGCAGCTTCTTCAATGTCGCGGTTGTCGCTGGATATACCTGAAATGCCAAGAAAACCGGATTTTTTATTAAGTAGCTCGCTCATTTCGTTGCCGTGAATATCTGTTTTTTCGGCAAGATAGCAAACCACACTTGGATCAAGGTCGCCTGAGCGGCTGCCCATGATAATGCCGCCAAGAGGCGTAAGCCCCATGCTGGTATCCACGCATTTACCACCGTCTACTGCGGTAATAGATGAGCCATTGCCCAAATGGCAGGTAATCATTTTTAAATCTGTCGGGTTTTTGCCAAGCACCTTTGCGGCTTTTTTGCTTACGTAGCGGTGCGATGTGCCGTGAAAGCCATAGCGACGAATGGCATATTTTTCATAATATTCATAAGGAATACCAAACATATATGCTTTAGGCGGCATTGTTTGATGGAAAGTAGTGTCGAATACAACTACGTTTGGAATATCTCCAAACACCTTTTTGGCACTGCGCAAGCCCTGCACGTGAGCCATATTGTGTACAGGAGCAAGAGGAGCAATTTCCTCAATAATGTCTATTACCTTATCTGTGACAATTTCGGATTTTGTAAAGCGTTCAGCACCCTGCACTATGCGGTGGCCGATAGCTGTAATCTCGCTCTTGTCTTTTACCACAGCACCTTCGCCGGTAGTCATCATTTCCACTACCTTCATAAATGCCTCGGTATGTGTTGGAAATTCGATATCTTCCTTCCATTCTTTACCGTGTGCCTTATGGGTGATGAAGCTGCCGTCGATACCTATGCGCTCGCAGTTTCCTTTGCAAAGCACACTTTCGTCCGTCATATCAATAAGCTGATATTTTAACGAACTTGAGCCGCAGTTGATAACAAGAATTTTCATGTTTGCCTCCAATAATTTTTATAATTTACATTTACAAGCATTTTTGTACTTGCAATAATAGTTGCGCCTATATATTATATAATGTTATAATGATATTTTCAAGGATAAAGTGCAATCTTGTTGAATTTCGCATTAAAAGGAGATATAAATGAGCGTCGCAGGTATAATTGCCGAATACAATCCCTTTCACAATGGGCATTTTTTACAAATAGAACAATTGCATGCACTTGGGTATGATACTGTTGTTTGCGTGATGAGCCCGTCTGTGGTGCAGCGCGGCGAGGGGGCTATATTCCCCACCGAAGTGCGTGTTCGCTCTGCGCTATTGTGCGGCTGCGATTTGGTGCTTTGCATGCCTGCGCCATATGCTATTTGCAGTGCAGAGGGCTTTGCCAAGGCAGGTGTGCGCATATTAACAGCTCTTGGCTGTGTGGACGCGCTATGCTTTGGCATGGAGGCGAATAGCGTAAAAAGCATTACCGATATTGCAGATTATCTTTGCACAGATGAATTTAAAATAGCCCTGCAAAGCGAGCTGAGCGGTGGTACGCAATATGCGGTAGCGGCAGAAAAAGCTTTACATGGCATTTGTGAGGACAGCGCGCGCATATTGCGCACGCCAAATAATATTTTAGCATCTGAATATTGCAAGGCAATAAAGCTGCAAAGCAGCAGCCTTACGCCTATAGGTATAAGGCGCGTAGGTGCCGTACACGACGGCGGCATTGACATTGAACACAATAATGTATGCCAAAGCCCGAAAACCACAGCGGAAATAAAAGCTAATATTGCCAGCGCAAGCGCACTGCGCAAAGAGCTTGTGCAAAAAGGCATTGATGCAATAGAGCCTTATGTGCCGCCTTTAGCTTTAAAAGCATACCAAGACGCAATAAGCCAAGGTGCCGTGCTATCTTTAAAATCCTTTGAAATGGCGGTGCTTTCTCGCCTACGCATGCTAAGTGCCGACGCTCTTTGCGATATACGTGGAGCAAACGAAGGCCTTAATAACCGCCTGTATGCGGCTGTACAGGCCGCATGCTCTTTAGACGAGTTGTATGCGCTGATGAAATCAAAACGCTATGCGCACGCACGTATGCGCCGCTTAGCGCTTGATGCCGCGCTTGGATACACATATAGCGTAAATATCCCTGTGCCATATGTACATGTGCTTGGCGCCACCGAAAAAGGCAGGGCATTATTAAAAATCGCAAAAGACACACACACCCTGCCAATGGACACTTCCCTTGCCAACCTTGCAAAATTAAACACAAGTGCCATGCAAATTGCAAATGCACATTCTACAGCAGAAGCATTTACTGCGCTGTGCTTATCCTCACCACGAAATGCCACAGGCGCTTATACCGATAAAATAATAATGGTATAGTAACCACATGGGTTACTATACCATTATTGTTTTATGCCTATTTATGCAGCTTTTATGGCTTTGGTCTTGCAAACGGATCTAAATCCAACGGCTGCTCGCCACGTTTTTGCGCCTCACATACATTTTCGATACCGGGAAAAAACTTTTTGATGCCTATATCACGCACATGTATTCCGTCGTAAAAATCGTTTTCCGCAATGCCTTCAATCGCATATGGATTATACGAGCCATACACGGGTACATTGTGCCTTTTCGCAAGCTCATGCACTGCTATCTCTGTTTTAAAAAAGCCCGGATATTCAGATGACCTTGCATATATATTATCCCAAAGTGCAGGGTGGTATGGCGTAAGCACAAATATAATATTTACATTTTTTTTATCTGCCAGCGACAAAAGCTGGTCGAACATTTGCACGATATTAGCATCAGGCTCTTGATAATTATCCATGCGCATAAATGGACTTGCCTGCTGTAAGGCTATGGTGCTACGCACCTCGGCAGGCAAATTGCGCAGAGCCTCTGCATAAAATACGCTTCCGTCACTTCGCTTTATTTCGGTTTTTTGGTTTAATATATTTTCGGTTAAGGGGCTTGGCCTTTTCACCAGCTTTGAATCTCTGAAATAATATTCCAAATTTCCTTGAAAATAGCTAAGGGATAAAAGCGCACGTAGCTTATCCGATTCATCTTTTTCTTCATATCCCAAAGACATGCCCAGCTCCTTGGTTGCAAATTCGGCAAAGAGCTGTTTATCACTGCGATTATCCAAAGCGTCTGCGGCACCGTTTAACAGCCATGGATCGAAACCAATTATTACATTCTTAGGCAGCTTATCTGCTTTATCTAGTAAATAGAACGTGCCGAATACGTCCATATAATCAGCGCCGACCATGCCGAAATTGAAAAAGCTTTGCGAGCCTGCCGTCTGAGAGTTCATTTGCAATATTCTGCTTGAGCCAAGAGCAACTGTTTCCGGCGGCTCCTTCATATTTTGCACAATAAGCTTAGACACCTGACGTTCGTCCATTTGCTCATAGCCCGACACATCATTTCCGGTTAAAAGCATTTCGGCTATATCTCGCACAAATTGGTCTCCTTGAAAATATCCGCTTCTGTCAACGGTAAAGTTGAACCAATAGGCAGCGGCAAATATAGGTAGAATAAGCGCTACGGCTATAACTATCCTCAAAGCCCAAACACAGTGTCTAAACCACGATATAACATGCTTTTTCATATTCTGCCACCCCCCTGCACTTGTAAATTAACTGTTTTATTGTTGCGTGTATTTGCATCTTAAAGTAGCAAAACAATTACTAATAGCTTTGATAAATAAATTCCGATTTGCCAAATGCACCAAAAAGCAATATTGCAATAAATAGCGCATAATAAAGCGGCCAACGAATAAAGAAATATACACGCATAATGCGCTCGTTTATTACAGGCAATAAATATTCCAAAAGCTCCACAAGCGGCACGGCAACAAGGAGCATTATGGCAAGCTCTTGCTTAATAATGCCCGGCACAAGCTTTGCAAAAAGCACTGCAAAATCATTAAACAAAACGTCCCAGCCCGTCCACATTTGTGCATAAAACGCAAATGCCGACTTGATATTTCCGCCTTGAAGTGCCATGCAAAAAAACACTATGCAGCTTGTGAAAAGCAAATATGTAATTATGTTTTGTATAATATATTTAATGGGTTTAAAATGGTAAAGCGGATTTTTAAGCGCAAGTTTTTCCCTTGCAGGGGCTGTAAACTTGCCAATGCATAAGTATATTCCATTTAAAAAGCCCCAGAAAATATATGCGGCAGACGCGCCATGCCAAAGGCCGCTTGCCATAAACACTATCATTTGGTTAAGATAAGTGCGCATTTTGCCCTTGCGATTGCCACCAAGAGGAATGTACATGTAATCTCTAAACCAATTTGTCAGGCTGATATGCCAGCGACGCCACAAATCGTTAAAGCTGGCAGCGGCAAGTGGACGCTTAAAGTTTTCCATTATCTTTATGCCAAATACTGCCCCACAGCCAATGGCGATATCACTGCATGCCGAGAAATCGCAGTATAGCTGATATGTAAATAAAACACTTGCCAAAAACAGCATTGGCCCCGGATATTTATTTGGATTTTTATAAATAAGCGTTACTATAGTGCCTATATTTCCTGCAATTACAAGCTTTTTAAAAAAGCCCCATAATATACGAAATGCACCACCTGCAACCCTGTTGTATTCAAATTTGGCTGGCTTTTTAAACTGAGGTAAAATATTTTCCGCTCGCTCTATAGGGCCTGTGACAATGCATGGGAAAAAGCTTACAAAAAGCGCGTAATGAAAAAAATTGCGTTCGGCTTTTATTTTTCCTTTATATACGTCAATCACATAACCAAGTGCCATAAATGTAAAATAGCTGATGCCAAGTGGCACTGCAACGCTAAATGTAGGTGCTTGTAAATTAAAGCCCAGCATATTTACAAATTTGGTGCTTATTTCAGTGATAAACCCAAAATATTTATAAAATATCAAGCTGCCAAGGCTTACAAGCATTGCAGCAAACAAAAAAAGCTGTCTTAACAGGCCTTTAGGCAGCTTTTCCACAGCGAGTGCAGCACAGTAAGTAACAAGCGTTGCACTGGCTAAAAGTACCACAAAGCCAAGATTGGACGGTTCGTATAAATAAAAAAGATAGCTGCATACCAAAAGCCAAGGCATGCGCGCAACGCGCGGCAAAATGAAATATAAGACGCATGACAACACAAAAAACAACAGAAAAGAATATGTAATAAATTGCACGGTGCGCCCCCTTGTTATTTATTTTAATAGTTTAACTTTGCTTTTTAGTATCGCTCGCATTTTCAAGGTTGCGTATACGTTTTTCAAGCAATGCATTTTCTTGAGTAAGGCGTTTAATCTTTTCTGAAAATTCAGACACAGCAATAGAAAAGCTTAATAGAAGCAACAATACAAATAAGAACAAAAGCATAAACACAAGGTTTACAGGCATCTGTACATGCAAAATATTGCCAAGCACATATATTACATATGGCACTGCCGCAAACAAAACAAGGGCGAAACCGGAAAATAGCCAAATAATGGAGTATCGCACTGTAAGTTTTTTCTTTTTAAGGAGAAAAAATATAATAATAAAATATATTACTGCGCCTATTAAAAGCAAAACGCGCAATATTCTGTCCATATCGCCTATCACATTACCCAACGCTTATTTCCTCCTTTTGCGCTTTATTGTAAGCCTGTAAGCCACTAGAGAAATGGTAACTTTTATCATGTAATACGCCGAGCGAAAGGAGCTTATAGACGATTCTCCACCAAGGCGTTCTTCCATAAGCACAGGGCGCTCGCCCACGCGATATCCCTCCAGAACAGCCGAAATAATCGCCTCCGGCTCCGGATAATCCTGCGCGTAATTCATGGAATAGAACGCAGTCAGCTCTTTATTGCAGGCTCTAAAACCGCTTGTGGTATCGCGCACCTTCATGCCGCAAAGTGCCTTTATAAGCACCGATATAATATTGATGCCAAAGCGCCGCATAAAGCTTGTTTGAAAGCCCTGCTTATTAATAAACCTGCTGCCAATGCACATGTCAAGCTCTCCGCTTGCAACAGGATCTACCACTGCATTTAGATATTTAGGGTTGTGCTGGCCGTCGCCGTCCATCTGTACGGTAATATCGTAGCCATGCTCACAGGCATATAAATACCCGCTTTGCACGCCGCCGCCAATGCCTAGGTTTACAGGCAGCGATATATAATTAAAACCATTCTCTTTGCAAATAAGCTCGCTTTTATCTGTAGAACAATCGTTCACTATAAGATAATCGTATTGTGGCGCAACGTCACGCAGGCGATTTACCACAGTAACTATATTTTCTTCTTCGTTATAACATGGGATTATTACAAGGGTTTTCAGTGCGTTCACCTCTTTGCTTTATTGGCACAAAGCAGTAAACCGCTTTGTTTATTTGCACTATGCGCTTTAATGTTCATATTATTATAATATAAATTCAAATAGTTTTGCAAGCAATTTTTCTCGTTTGTAATTGTCGTTATAATATTTGCGAGCGCAATCGCCTAGCATTGTGCGCTTTTCTTTAGGCATAATAAAAAGCTTTATTATGTTTTCGTACAAAGCCTGCGCGTCGCCTGCGGCGCTTACAAGGCCGCAGCACGATTCCTTTACTACCCTTGCTGCCTCACCGTCTATAGCTACTAAAAGCGGGCGGCCTGCCGCCATATAGGAAGTGATTTTTGCAGGCACTGTAAGGCCTAAGTTCTCGCTTTTGGCAAGTGCCGCAAAAAGCGCATCTGCCACAGTATGATATGCCGGTACGCGGGTAACTGGCTGCTGCCCTTCGAATGTAAAATAATCTTTTAGATTTTTATTTGATATTGCGGCACATAGCTCGTTTTTGCTCATGCCATCACCCAAAAGCACAAAATGGATATCACTGATATTATTTTCCTTTAGCTTTTCGGCACATGTTACCAATAGCCCTAAATCTTGCGCCGGGCTAAAGTTGCCTGCAAAAACTATATTAAATTTATTTGCAAATCGCCTGTTTAAAGCCTCGTCTTGCACATCAACTGCATAAAAATCCTCGCAATACTGTTCTATTACCGTTACTTCGCGCTTTGGTGCTATCTCTAAAAGCTTTTCCTTTAGCGCAGGCGACATAGCTATCAAGCGGTCGCTACGTCTATAAAACCAATGTGACACGCCCTTTGCAATTGCCCTCAGTACCTTGTTTTTAATGGGTAGAACTGAATATAAGTTTTCCGGCCATAAATCCAGAACATAAGTAGTGAGCGGTATCCGTGCAATTTTAGAATAAATTATCGCAGGCAGCATCATTAACACAGGGCTGGTTTCGTAGCAAAATACAGCGTCATATTTTTTACCCACAAGACGCAACAGGTTTAAAACAGCCGTAATCGGATATGAAATATAGTTTAAAAATATACGCAAGGAGGTGTTGCCTTTACGCAATATCTCCCCACAGCGATATATATTTACACCGCCTTTTTCTTCTCGGCGCGGCTTTGTGTAGGAATATCCTTCAAAATATTCGCCCTTTGGGTAATTGGGCAATCCGCAAAGCACGTCTACTTCAATGCCATTTTGCACAAAGCCTTCGCAAATATCCGTAATGCGAAAATTTTCGGGCCAATAGTGCTGGCTTATCACTAATATTTTGCTCATTTTTTAAGCCACACCGTTTCGTTTACTATCTTTGTATAGCTTTCTATCAGCTTTACAACCTTAACGCTTACGTTTGTGTCCTCATAATCCGGCGACATCACGTATGGCTCGTTATTGTCGCGCATAGCAACAGCAAGCTCCATTGCGCGCTCTACATCTTCGCCCTTAATACCGCCTATTACTACACTGCCCTTATCAAGCACCTCAGGGCGCTCGGTAGACGTGCGTATCAGCACGCCTGCAAAGCCAAGCATGGCGCTTTCTTCCGAAAGAGTGCCTGAATCCGATAATACACAATATGCGTTTTTTTGCAGCTTGTTATAATCTAAAAAGCCAAAGGGCTGCATGGCACTTACAAGTGGGTTAAACACAAAGCCCCTCGCTTCAATATGCTTTTTACTGCGTGGGTGGCAGGAATAAATGATAGGCATATTGTATTTTTCGGCAATGCTGTTTACAGCCTCCATTAAGGATATAAAATTATCTTCATTGTCGATATTTTCTTCTCTGTGTGCAGAAAGCAAAATATAATTGTTCTTTGTTAATTTAAGGCGTTCCAGCACATCGCTTGCCTCTATCTTCACGATATGCGCGCTAAGCACCTCGCGCATAGGGCTGCCTGTTACAAACATAGTTTTGCCGTCTATCCCTTCAGACAGCAAATATCTGCGAGAATGTTCGGTATATGGCATGTTGATATCGGAAATGTGATCCACAATTTTGCGGTTAATCATTTCCGATACGTTCCAGTCCCAACAGCGGTTACCTGCCTCCATATGAAAAATAGGTATTTTAAGCCGCTTTGCGCTAATGGCTGACAAGGCAGAGTTTGTATCGCCTAAAAGTAGCACCGCATCGGGCTTTTCTTCCTGCATTAAGGTGTAGCTTTTGGCTATAATATTGCCCATGGTTTCGCCAAGATTATCGCCGACACTCTCTAAATAAAAATCCGGCTCTCGCAAGTCCAAGTCTTTGAAAAAGATACCGTTCAGCGAATAATCGTAGTTTTGCCCTGTGTGTACAAGAACATGGTCAAAATACTTGTCGCAGCATTTTATCACCTCAGAAAGGCGTATAATCTCAGGCCTTGTGCCCACTATGGTCATTACCTTTAGCTTTGCCATTATGCCGTTCTCCTTTAAACTTTTAAAAAATATGTGTCGGGCTTATCTTTATTAAATGGCTCGTTTGCCCACATTATTGTTATCATTTCCTCTGTACCCATGTTTTCGATATTATGGGTATAGCCTGTTGGAATATCCACCACAGTAAGCTCGCTGCCCGTAACCCTATACTCTTGCACGGTGTCCTCGCCTATTTTGCGAAAACGTATAACGCCCTCGCCCTTTACCACCAAAAACTTTTCGTTCTTGCTGTCGTGCCAATGCTGCCCCTTTACTATGCCGGGCTTTGAGATATTTACAGATACCTGCCCCGCATTTGCCGTGCGCAAAAACTCTGTAAAGCTGCCGCGCTCGTCCTTGTGCATATCAAGCTTATATGCAAAATTATCCTGTGGTAAATACGAAAGATAGGTGGAATACAGCTTTGAGGTAAGCCCGTCGCCCATGTTTGGTACAGATAAATCTGTACGGCCTGAATGAAAGCCCGTAAGCAGGCTTGCAAGATGCCCAAGGCTGATATTATATACAGGCTGAGGCGTGATAAAGCTGCCCTTTTCGCTTGGCGCAAGCCTACCCTCAACAGCCTGTAAAAAGCTGTTTACAACATCGTCTATATACACTAGCGGAAAGCTGTATTCCGCGTCACGTACCGAAAGCGGCTCGCCACGGGCAGCATTGTAGCAAAAGGTCGCAACCACGTTATTGTAAAATGGGCGACACCATTTGCCGAAAACCCCCGGCAAACGATAAATAAAAGCCTGCGAATTATTGATATCTGTATGCTTATCAACAGCTTCTTCCGCTTGCTTTTTGCTGATGCCATAGTCGTTATCAAGCTCCGCCTGCACACTGGAGGTAATAAGTATAGGTGCTTTGTTTTGTGCCTCTTGCAATATGGCAAGCAATTCCTCGGTAAGCCCACGGTTACCCGTGTAAAAATCTTCTTTATTAACAGGTCTGTTTACGCCTGCCAAATGGAACACAAATGCCGCCCTTTTGGCATAATTACTCAGCTCTGATTTTGGAGTATCCACATCAAAGCACATAATATCGGTATATCCTTCATTTTCAAGGCGGCAGCGCAAATTTTTGCCGATAAATCCGCCTGAACCTGTAATTAAAATAGGCTCGTCCTTATTTGCCAAAAGTTGCCAGCTCCTCTTTGATATACTCAAGCTCCATTAGCTTTTCTACTACGCCGTCTACCGTAAGGCGCTTTGTGTTGTGGCTGGTATATGCCTCGTCTGCTTGGGTTTGCACTTGGCCTTTTACAAAGTATTTGTCGTAGTTAAGGTCGCGTGCGTCTGCGTGTACGCGGTAATATCCGCCCAAATCCTCGCTGCGGATTTTTTCTTCACGGGTAAGCAAGGTTTCGTACAGCTTTTCGCCGTGGCGCGTGCCGATAAACTGCATGCCTGTATCACCAAATAAACGCTGCACGGCAATGGCAAGGTCTTTTATTGTAGAGGCAGGACTTTTTTGCACAAACAAATCGCCCGGATTTGCATGTTCAAATGCAAAGGTAACAAGGGCGACAGCCTCATCTAAATTCATTAAAAAGCGCGTCATTTCAGGATCTGTAATTGTAATGGGCTGTCCTTTGCGGATTTGCTCTATAAACAGCGGTATTACACTGCCGCGGCTAGCCATAACATTGCCATATCGCGTGCAGCAAATAGTGGTGTCTTCTGCCTTTACGGTGCGCGCCTTGGCGCCTATTACTTTTTCCATCATGGCTTTTGACGTGCCCATGGCGTTAATGGGATATGCGGCTTTATCTGTAGAAAGGCATACCACTTTTTTTACCCCTGCCGCAATAGCCGCATTCAGCACATTGTCTGTACCTATAATGTTTGTACGCACAGCCTCCATAGGGAAAAACTCGCAAGATGGAACTTGCTTTAATGCGGCGGCATGAAACACAAAATCCACTCCGCGCATTGCATTGGCTACGCTATCGGGGCTGCGCACATCGCCTATATAAAAGGTGACTTTATCATTTGCAAGGGCTTTACGCATGTCGTCTTGCTTTTTTTCATCACGTGAAAAAATACGTATTTCAGCAATATCAGAATTAAGAAAATGTTTTAAAACAGTGTTGCCAAAGCTGCCTGTGCCGCCTGTAATTAACAGGGTTTTGCCGCTAAAAAAACTTGTATCCATTTAATAAACTCCTTTAAATTACGCTTTGTAACTATATAGTAATAAGTATATCACAAACGCCGCTGCTTTCCAATATTTTTTGTTAATTAAATAGGGTAAGATACATATATGATGCGTTTGACGCGCATATTTTGATATGTTACAATAACAAAAACGGCACACGGATAACACCAATATGCCCTATAAAGGAAGGTTTATTATGCAAACATATGAGCGTTTTATCAAATACGCAAAATTAAACACACAGTCCTGCGACACGGCAGATATTACCCCCTCTACAAAAGAGCAATTTGTCCTTGCAAATTTACTTTGTGACGAGCTACATGCCATGGGCGTGGCAAATGCCGAGGTAGACGAGCATTGCTATCTTTACGCACATATCGCGGCAACCGCAGGGTGCGAAAGCTTGCCTGCACTTGGGCTTATCGCCCATATAGATACTGCCCCTGCCTTTAGCGGCTCTGATGTAAGCCCTGTTTTACATGCTGATTATAACGGCGAAGATATAGTGCTGCCTAAATGTGGGCGCGTTATCAAAGCCGCCGATTTCCCGTTTATGCAAAGCATGAAAGGCAAAACTGTAATTACCGCCGACGGCAGCACCTTGCTTGGTGCAGACGATAAGGCAGGTGTTGCCGAAATAATGTCTTTTTGCGAATATATTGCCGCAAGCGATGTGCCGCATTGCAAGCTTTGTATTGCATTTACGCCTGACGAAGAAATAGGCGCAGGTGCGGATTTATTTGATGTATCACGCTTTGGTGCCGATTTTGCATATACCATGGACGGTGATCTTGTGGGAAACATAGAATACGAAAACTTTAACGCCGCAAGTGCAATATTTAATATAGACGGCGTTTCCGTACATCCCGGTAGCGCAAAAAATATTATGGTAAATGCCCTTAGCCTTGCATGCGAAATTCAGAGCATGCTGCCTTTAAATGAAGTGCCTGAAAAGACAGCAGATTATGAAGGCTTTTTCCATTTAGAAGCCTTAAAAGGCGACAGCGCAAAAGCCGAAATGGAATACATTATTCGCGATCATTCAAAAGAGCTTTTTGAGCGCAAAAAATCTTTGCTTTTAAAAATAACAGATATAATGCGAAATAAATACCCAACGGCAAATATTGCGCTGGATTTAAGCGACAGCTATTACAATATGAAAGAGCAAATTGCGCCTCATATGCATTTGATAGAAAACGCGAAAAAAGCAGCGCTTTCTCTCGGCATTACGCCGCTTATTAAGCCAATACGCGGTGGAACCGATGGCGCACGCCTTTCCTATATGGGCCTGCCCTGCCCTAACCTTGGCACTGGCGGCAGCAATTTCCACGGCCCTTATGAGCTTATTTGCACCGAGGACATGGAGCTTGCCACCGAAATGCTTAAAAAGCTTGTTTCACTATACAGTACGGCTTTACGGTAATGTTTGCCTTTTGTATGCCAATCATACAAAGAAAGATGCCTATTTGGAATTAACCAAATAGGCATCTTTTTGCTTTTAATGGAAGGATATTACTCCTCTGTAGACGCTACTACTGTTTCTTCGCCGTTATCGGCAGGGGTTTCTTCAAGCACTTTCATGGAAAGGCTGATGCGCTTTTTGTCGTAATCTACGTCAATTAGCTTTACCTCTACCTCTTGGCCTACAGCAAGCACATCGGAAACCTTTTCCACGCGCTCGCCGGAAATTTCGCTGATATGCACAAGGCCGTCAATGCCCGGCAGCATACGCACGAATGCGCCAAATTTGGTGATGGAAACAACAGGTGCTTTAAACACAGTACCAATTGGGAACTCTGTTTTAAGCTTTTCCCATGGATCGTCCTCGGTTTTTTTGTAGCCAAGGGAAACCTTGTGGTTTTCTTTGTCCACGTCTTTAACGTACACGTCGATGGTGTCACCGGCGTTTACTATCTCTGACGGGTGCTTAATGCGGCTCCAAGACAGCTCGGAAATATGCACAAGACCATCTACGCCACCAATGTCTACGAACGCGCCGTAGCTTGTAAGGCTTTTAACAGTGCCTGTGTAATGCTTGCCAATTTCAACCTCTGCCCAGAATTTCTCGCGCTCGGCGTCCATTTGCCCTGCAAGAGCGTCACGGATAGAGCCAATGAAACGCTGACCGTCAACCTGACGGATTTTCAGCTTAACGTGCTTGCGCACAAGCTGTGTGTAGTCCTCGCCGCGGCGAAGTGTGGATTGAGATGCCGGAATAAAGACGTTAACGCCCTTAACCACGGCAACAAGGCCACCCTTGTTGAATTCCTTAACATAGCCGTCCAAAACAGTGCCGTCCTCAGCCGCTGCGCGAACTTCTACTTCGCCCTTGCGTGCTTCAAACTGCCTTTTAGAAAGGTATACAATGCCCTCTTGATCGTTGACTTTTACAACGATAAGGTTAAGCTCGTCACCCTTTTTCACCAAATCTTCAAGACGTGCTGAAGAATCGTCGGTAAAATCTTCTATTTTAATGAAGCCTGTATGCTTTGTGCCGATATCAACTTGCACTTCGTTTGGTGAAACACCGGTAACGATGCCTTTAACATCCTTTCCGCCGTAGACAGACGGTGTTTCGAAATTGTCGAACATCTCCGCAAAGCTTAATTCTTCGTTTTGAATACTGTCACTCATAGTGCTTAGTACCTCCTCAATTATAGACGCAGGCGTGGAAGCTCCCGCTGTCACACCTACACATTCAGCATGCTCAAACCACTCGGGTTTAAGCTCGGCAGCTGTTTCAACTGCCATAGCCTTTGTATGTTTGCGTGCCACCGAAACCAGCTTTTGAGTATTGGAAGACTCTTTGCCGCCGATAACGATGATTAAATCGCATCTTTTAGCCAAGTCTTCCGCTTCCTGCTGCCTCGCCCATGTTGCATTACATATTGTATCAAAAATACGCGCGTTTGTATACACTTTTTTTATAAACTTTGAACATTCTAACCATTTTGTAACCTCAAACGTGGTTTGAGCCACTAAAAACACCGTTTTAGCAGTATTGTCACTGTTAGAATATTCCATTAATTGCTGTAAATTGTCAAAAACAAAAACATCGCTTCCTGTGTGTCCCACTATTCCCTCTACTTCAGGGTGTGTTTTATCCCCTGCCACAAGCAAAGTGGCTTTTTCCGTTTTTGCCCTTTGGGCTATACTGTGAATTTTTGCCACAAATGGACAAGTTGCATCATGGATAATATTTCCCTTGCTTTGAAGCTCGTCATACACACTTTGAGATACACCATGGCTGCGTATTATTACCTCGCTGTCCTTTGGCACCTCCGAGGCTAAATCTACAGATATTGCACCCTTTGCTTTTAAATCCTGCACGCATTGGGGATTATGAATTAAAGGGCCAAGTGTGCAAACCTTATGCCCCTCCTCCAAAAGCTTATACGTCATTTTTACGGCACGGTCTACACCAAAACAAAACCCAGCCGTTTTCGCTTTAATTATTTCCATTATTCTCCTTTGCCGCTTTGTGCTTAAATATAGCCACTTGCGCAAGCTTTAAAACATCATTTATGATAAAAAAGTTACTATATTGGCGGCACATGTACTTATTTTATTTTTATATTCAGTATTAATTGCAACCGCTTTAGCGGGGCAAAGCTTTATAAGTATTGTATATTTTCCTGTAAAAGCGTTTCCAATTCATTTGCTAAAAGCTCTTTACGTTCGCGCAACCTTGCGGCACTTCTTGGCTCGCCAAGGGCAAACTTTTCTTTGGGAATGGGCTTTCCGAAAATTATTGTGCATTTACAGAAAAAACGCATTTTTCCGCCTTTATATATTATGCGGCAAGGGATAACATCTACATTGGCGGCAGCTGCTACTACAAATGCACCGGATTTAAGCCTGCCTAAATTACCGTCCTTGGTTCGTGTGCCCTCAGGAAAGATTAAAAGCCCCTGCCCGCCCTTTACTTTTTCTATAGCAGTATCCACAGCACCGGAATCTCCCTTGCCGCGCTGCACGGGTATTACGCCCACATGGCGAAATATCCAGCTTATTATAGGAGAAATATTAAAAAGCTCCTCCTTGCCCATTATCAACATTCTTTTGCCCCAAAACCGTGCTATCACGATAAACACAGGATCAATTGCCGAAATATGGTTTGGGCACAGCACAAAGCCACGGTCTTTAATAAGGTTTTCCTTGCCGATAACTTTTATACGAAAAATAATATGCCATGCAATGCATGCCAGCGTTACTATAAAGCAGTAAAACATTCTTAGCTCCTTAATTTGCTACTTAATTTTAGCGTTAATCACGGACAAAAGCGCATCAAAAGATGCATTAAAATCAAGGTTTGTTGTGTCTACCAATACCGCATCATCTGCCTGTTTTAAAGGGGCAGCCTCACGGTGAGTATCGTCGTAATCGCGCTTTTTCACGTCCTCTAGCACAGTGTCAAAATCTGCGCTTATGCCTTTTTCCACCAGCTCCTTGGTACGGCGCGTGGCGCGCGCTTGCGGCGAGGCAGTAAGAAATATTTTTACGTCTGCATTTGGTAATATCACAGTGCCAATATCGCGCCCGTCCATTACCACATTGTTTGTGCGTGCCATGTCGCGCTGTGTGTCAAGCAAAAATTCGCGCACCTTGGCATGGGCAGATACCGCGGACGCCGCCATGGATATTTCTTCCTTGCGTATTTCCGCGGAAACATCTTCGCCATTTAAAAATATATGCTGCGTACCGCCGATGTATTTTAAGTTAAGATTAATTTGTGTAAGCAAGGCGCAAACGCCCGTTACATCTTTGGCAGATACATTGTTTTTTACTGCGTACAGCCCTATAGCGCGATACATTGCGCCTGTGTCTACATATAAAAATTGCAGCGTTTCCGCCACTTTCTTCGCAAGTGTGCTTTTGCCTGCGCCAGCAGGCCCGTCTATTGCAACAGAAATCATATGCACTCGCCTTTCTTTTGTTTGATAAAATATTAAAATAACTTTGCAAAACAGTTTTAACCCTGCATGTGCGATAACACTCACATTAGGATAAGTTTTTTAAAAAACTGAGTGCGCAGACTTGCTTTATTAAAACTGTCGCGACAGTTTTAATTGTGCATGTGCGATAGCACGCACATCGGATAAATTTTTAATAAACAAGTCCGCAGACTTGCTTTATTGAAATAGCTTTGCAAAAATCTGCACTATATTAAAGATTTACAGCCGCACTGTGCGCTGTGGCAAAAGCAATTTGCAGATTATATCCGCCCGTATACGCATCTACGTCCAGCACCTCACCTGCAAAATAAAGCCCGTTTACAAGCTTGCTTTCCATGGTTTTAGGGTTGATTTCCTTTACGTCTACGCCGCCGCTTGTAATTACCGCATGTGCCAAATCGCCTTTATCCGAAAGCTCTATAGGAAAAGCTTTCAGCAGTTTAATTAGCTTTTGTCTGTCTGCGCGTGTAATTTGGTTGGTTTTAATATTGGCATCTATGCCCCATTGCTCTAGCATCACGGGCTGCATTTTGGCAGGTAAAAGCTTTACAAGGCAGTTTGCCGCATCTTTGTTTGCCAAAAGTAAAAAATCTTGCATAATACGTTTATCCAAGGTTTCTTCGGATAACGCCGGCTTTAAGTCTATCTCACATCGGCATGGATTGTGCTTAATATCTTTAATATGCGCGCTTGCAGAAAGCACCAAGGGGCCTGAAACGCCAAAATGAGTAAACAGCATCTCGCCCTGCTCGCTAAACACGGGTTTATTCGCCTCGAATACTGTAAGGTTTACATTTTTAAGAGAAAGCCCCATTAGCTTTTTGGCTGTGTTCCCCTTTTCCACAAGGGAAACAAGGCTTGGCTCCGGCGTAACAACATGATGCCCTGCCGCCTTTGCAAAGCGATATCCGTCCCCTGTAGAGCCTGTAACCGCGTAGGACACGCCGCCCGTAGCAACAAGCACGGCATCGCCCAAAAGCTTTGTGCCGTCTTGCAGCGCCACGCCGCGAGCTGTGCCATCTTTTATTATAATGTTTTTCACCTGTGCATGTACAAACTTTGTGCCATGTGCATAGCGTGTAAGCGCGTCTAACACGTCGGCGGCTCTGTCGCTTTGCGGAAACACACGGCGGCCACGCTCTGTTTTAAGTGGCAAGCTTAGTTCGTTTTCAAAAAGCTGCATAACGTCTTGTGGTGTAAGCGCCGAAATGGCGGAATACAAAAAGCGAGGGTTGCGCCGCACATTTTTTAAAAATTCTTCTTTATCGCAATTGTTAGTAAGGTTGCATCGCCCTTTGCCTGTGATTAAAAGCTTGTTGCCAAGCTGTGGCATATGCTCTGCAATGGTAACCTTATGTCCGCATTTTATTGCGCTGCCTGCGGCAAAAAGCCCTGCGGCACCGCCGCCTATTATGATTAAATTTGCCAATTAGTATCTCCTTTTTTATTCTTGAAATGTTTAACAAACAGCAAAGTACCAACAAATGCAAACAATATAAGCATTGGGTGAATACTGGATAAGTACATAACGCGCGACAAGTTATCGTTAAACGAAGATACAAACATAAACGATATCATAAACGAGCGCAGCATTATTGCCAGCAAAACGCCAAGCATTATAATAAACAAAAGCGGATTTTCGCGTTTTTCTCTTTTTGCGAAGCTTCTTGCTGCGGCATAAACCCACATAAGTGCCATGCCGAAAAGGAAAGGCATAATCAATGTATATACAGCATTAGCACCAATTAAAACGCCATGCGCCATGCGCTGTGCCAAGTTATAATACGGCTTTGATGTGCCGCTAATAGCTACCGTTACCGGCTTTTCGTTTAAAATGCGTTCAAACGATGTAAGCTCCAGCGGCGTTGCGTAGGTAAGGTCGTTAAACATCGGGTAACAATCTTCAAAGCTTAATGCTCGCCATATGTTTTTAAATCCATCTTTAAGCACAGGCAAAACATATTCTTTTCGTATAGGCGCGGTGGTGCTGCTGCGCCTTGGGCCTGCTTTTATCACACCGTCATCGCAAAGCTTGTTCACCTTATCTGCAACGGTTTTAAAATATTCCTTTGCAGTATTGGCGTCGGAATATATGCCTGCATCACCTGCCGCCTCGCGCAGCGCCCAATGAAACCCGCCTGTTGTAAATTCTTTATCTTCTACAATGCCATATCTGCCGTAAAAATATCCGCGTTCAAGCGCAGGCTCTATCCTTGCAAGCTCCGGCACGAGGAGGTACAGCTTTTGCCTCACGTCATATGGCACAGCTACTTTAGGCTGCCAATTTTCGTGTTCCACACGGGACAATGCGCCGTAAGCGTCTTTAAACTCTCGGCTTGTTAAATCGCTTAAAACAAACCTGCCATAATATGCATAATTCACAGTACAAAAGCTTAATATTACAGCGCAAACAAGACAATATGGCAATAGCAAAAGCGTGCCTTTCAAAATGCGCTTATCCGCCTTTTCCTTAATTAAAAACGTCACAATGCACACCGTTGCGCCTAGGGCAAATGGCAATAGCCAAAGCCCGTCCTCGCGGGTAACCCACGCAAGCGCAAGGCCTATTCCGCCGCATATAATATATCCCACATAGCCGCTAACGCCATTTTTTATGCGCAAAGCGGCTCCGATAAAGCCGCCAATGCACAATAAGCAAAGGGCAGGGAAAATATTATCTCTATATACACGCAGCTGCACCTCGGCAGCGCTTACAGCCGGATTGTACAAAAGCAAAGCAAACAGCAAAATGCGTATGCGCCTTTTTTGAATTAAAGGTTTAAATGCGCCTGTAGCCGTACAAACAGCACCTGCCCATAAAAGCTGACCGCCTATCAGATACGGAATATGCAAAATGTTTAATAAAGCAACCCATACCGAAAAGAAAGCGTATTTGCTTAATGTAAGCCAATTATACGTTCCAAGCCAATTGCCGTGCAAAATACTTTCTGCCGCATTGTACATTAACATATCGTCAATAGGCGAAATATATGGCAACAAATAAACCGATTGCAGGCTTGTAAGCACAAGCTTTATCGTCACAAGTAAAATTGCAATAAGTATAAAAAGCTTTTGGCTGATATCTTTTTGTTTTTCTTTGAGCAAAAGCTGCCACGCCTCCCTTAATAAGTTTTGTTTGCATATTGAAAGTGCAATTTGCGGCAAAGCCGATTATTGCGGATTGTATCTTCCTGCGGCATTGGAAAATAATATTTTAAGCAAGCTTGTATTGCCTTTAATGCCCTTAATCTTTGTTGGCGCAGGTTCGTTTTTAGGATATATCCTTGCCACGGGTACCTCGCAGGTTTTAAACCCAAGCTGTGCCCCACGCACAGAAAGATACGCAAGCAGCTCGTAGCCTGTAAATATATCGCGAAGTGGCTGTACCTTGTCGTTTGTTAAATATCCTGACGAATACGCTCTGAAAGCGTTTGTAGTGTCTGTATAATGATGACGCGCTGTTATGCTGATAATGGGCGCATGAATACACCTTACCGCTATATATCTTGAAAGGGGAGTGTTTTCCGCTTTGCCGCCCTTTATAAAGCGGCTGCCCTGCACTAGGTCGTAGCCGTCTTTTAGCTTTTCTATGAAAAGTGGCACGCTTTCGATACTGTCTTTATTATTGCCGTCTATAGTGATAATACCCTTATATCCGCGAAAAATTGCATAATAAATGCCCATGCGAAGCTGCGCGCCCTGCTTGCCTTCGCCAAGCTTTATCAGCAATGTGGACACGCTAAGCTCTTTTAATTTGCCCTTCTCCATGGAGCCATCGGTAGAGCCACCGTCGCATAAAATTATATCAGCATGTTTATTTATACCTGCCGCCTTTGCACGCGCAAGTTCTGCAATAATGCGTTCGCCTTCGTTTATTATTGGTATGAGCACGCAATAATCACTGCTTTTGCCAGCAAATTCATCTGCGCAAAAATCCGGTACGCCTTTAATGTTTTTATAAATCATAGTAACCCCACTCTAAATTATCTAGCGCATATTTTAAGCCATTGCTTAAAATATAATTGTGGTTTTCCGTTTTATTTTGCAAATACTTCCGCTATATATTCCGCCGCTGATTCCACTGCATTATATTCACTGCGCGCCATTTCCACGGAAACAAAGCCCTTATATCCGCCGCTTTCAAGCAGCGCGGCAAGCTCTTTATGTTCCTTGCGTTTTGTGATGCACGCAAGTGAGGGCTCGCTGATGTGTACGTGGCTAACCAAATCCAGATTTTGATACAAGGTGTCGAGGTTTTCCTCGTTTGTGATAAATGTACCGAAATCGTAATTTACTTTAAGATGCGGTATATTTTTGGCAAAGGCAAAGGCATCTTTGCTTGTATTGATAAAATTGGTGCCGTATACAGACGGGTTTGCCTCAAGTGCAATAGCCGTTCCATTATCAAACGCATATTGAGCAAGCTCGCAAAAAAAGCCCTCTGCATCACTTGGCTTTGCGCCAATGGGAATGTTTCTGTTTTTAGGGCAGCCAAACACTAAGCTTTTGCAGGCTATTGCTTTTGCAAAGGAAACAGCTTTTTTACTGTATTCCATAAGGCGCAGTGCATCTTCTTTTATAAAAATATTGCCTTGCATACCGTACCAAATACTTTGCATAGACGGTATTACAAAGCCGTATTCGCGGTTAATATCAGTGCGTTTTTGTGCCGCCGCGTCTAATTTATCATATGGCGCATCGCCTACAAAGCGCAAGGGCGCAATTTCTACGCCCGTATATCCAAGAGCCTTTAAAAGCTTGTACACCTTGGTATCGTCCTCTGGCGCAAAGCCTATATTTGAAAATGAAATTTGCATTTGTACCTCCATTTGCATTAAACATTTGCTTTTTGTAAAATGCTAATATGCTTTAATCGGCTAAAATTTCATACAAACATTATACATTGGATTGCCGCACAAACATGGCAATATCTTCAAGAATTTCTTGCTTAGTATAAAGATATCCGTTTTCTCCGTGATAAAGTGCGCTGTATTTACTGCGCATATCATAACGCACAGGAGCTGTAGCAAGCTTGTTTTCAAAAACGCCGCCCTTGGTAATGCGGCTGTACAGCTCCCCTGCGCTTACAGGCTCTGCCGCAATGTTTAACATGGTAATATTTGCCGCAAGTGCCCACGCCAAATCGCGCCAAAGGTTAGCAAGATTATAAAACTGATATTCTGCACGATAATCGGTAAATGAAAGTGCATTGAAATTATTGCCTGCAAAAAACGCACGCAGTGCATTTTTATCCTCAGTATTCATACTGCAAAGTTTGTAAAAGCCATTATCGCTCTTAGTGTAAAGCCTTTGTACAAGAGGTGACGCCTTACTTAATTCCTCGTATTTTTCGGTTTTAAGCATAGACGGTGTAACTGTGATAATATCAAAAATAAAATTCTTTTTAAGCGCAAAGCCAAAAAGCCCCGGCAGCCTTACAATGAGGGCGTCGGGATATTCGCTATGTACCATTTGCTCCAGCCTTGCACGGTTTTTGCCGTATGCGTCCATACCGTCTAACAGAATAGGCGTGTTTTCGTCTACTTCGCATGGCGTTTTGTAAACATCAACCGTGCTGATAAGTACAAGACGCTGTGGCGCAATTGCCTTAATATTTGCGAAGGCTTCGTTGCACACAGCCATGTCTTGCTCCGGTGCTTTGTTTGCTAAAAACTTTGCCGCAGGCAGCCCCGCATAAATAAGAAGCTCGGGCCTTTGGCCGAAAGCTTCTTTGATATTTTTTGAATTGTAAAGCCCGTCAAACGGATGTGCGGCAGCAATGTTGCTGCCCACAAAGCCTGTATAACCCACAAGAGCTGTTTTCATAAATTCCTCCATGATAGATTGTATATTATCTGTCTACAGCTTCCTTGCGTTCATACTGTGCGCCGCCCAAAACTATGCGCAAATTGCTTTGAACCGGTGCATTTCCACGCTGCATTGCCGCTGAATATTCCGCGCGTCTTGGCTTTTGCGCCGCATATGCCTGAGGCATCATGTTTGGCGCATTTGCACCGTATAATTTACGCAAATGCTCAATTTTTTTCTTTTTGCGCTGTGCTTTAACATACGCCACATAGGATATTCTTCCGAAGAATAGCGCAAGCAATACCAAAAAGGCTCCACCTATCACCGTAAGCACCGTCTGCCATGGAAAATCGCTGCTATATTTGGTTTTAAAGCCTGCTGCCACGCCTGTATTTCTTGCTAATATTTCGCCGAGGCTGCCTGTTTGCATGGGATAAGACGCAAGGCTAGAGCCCATTACCCCGTCTTCTTCTTTTAGCGAAACATTAAAGCTTGCCGCAAAAGGCTTGCCAATAACGTATTTTTCCGGCACATTATAATCTACCTTCAAATTATCCTTTGTATATCCAACAGGTAAAAGCACCGTAAAATCCGGCACGGAAATATTTACCTTACCCAGCATTTTATCACTGCCGCCGTAAACAGGCACCTTTACGCCATCAAAGGTATTCCCGCTAATGGTAACATCTGTAAAATTTCTAAAGCAATAATCGAATAATGCCGCGCAATCTTTAAATTTATCGTACTTCTGCGCGCTTGCCATTACTACAGCTATCAAGGTATGTCCACCGCGCTCTACCGCTTCTACCATGGTGTATCCGCTTTCCTGCGTCCAACCGGATTTACCGCCTATTACGCCCTTATATGAATACTTGTTTCCCTCGGCAAGCATGGAATTATCCGTGCCGAAAAGACGCTTTTCAGACTGCTTATTTGTAGGCAACATCTCGTAGCTGATAGCGCCAAACAGCTCTTTAAAGCCCGGAACAGTAAGGGCATATCCTGTAATTTTCGCCATGTCCTCTGCCGTGGTGTAGTGCTGTGCATTATATAGGCCATGGGCGTTTACAAAATGTGTATTTGTTATTCCAAGTGCCGAAAGCTTTGCGTTCATAGCGTCAGAAAACGCAGCGTGAGAGCCAGAAACATATGTGGCAAGCACGTTTGCCGCGTCGTTTGCGCTTTGCAGCATGGTGGCATTAAAAGCGTCTTGAAGGCTGATAACCTCGCCTGCCTGTAAAGCAACATGTGACGAGCCACGCTCTATCTGTATATCCTCAGGTGTAACAGTAACCTGTGCGGACATATCCCCACCACATTTTTCCATAGCCAGTGCCATGGTAAGGATTTTGGTTATGCTTGCAGGATAGTGTGCATCTGATCCGCCTTTTTGTACAAGCAGTTGCCCTGTTGCGGCGTCTATTACAGCAAAGCTTTGTGCCGTAACTTGCGGTAACGCCTCGCTTAAAGCAAAGGCGGTGATGGCAATATTAATAAATAGCGCAAAAACCGCCAAAAATGAAAGGGTCTTTTTCACGACGCAAACTCTCCCAACGCAAAAATATTATATGTTCTATTATACAACTTAAACATACAGTAAAACAAGTGTATTTTTATACTTATAGCCATTTTTTAGTGCTTTTTACAAGAGATAGCAAGATTTCGGGGGTATTTAGCGATGGCGTGCCGATTACAGCCATTTGCAGCTCCCATAAAGCGCTTTTAATTTTAACGCCTTTTATACCCATTGCCACAAGCTGTGCGCCGCCTATTGCAAGATGACGGCGCAAATATGGCTCGTTGCTGTTTAAAAGTTGCTCATAAATGGCAGGCACTTCGGCAAAGCTTTCATTCATTGCAAAAACCGCGTGCAACGCCTCGTATTCGTCCGTAAGGCAATGGGCAGCAAGCAATATTTTAAGCTCGCGCATATCCTTTGGCGCACGCGCTGCACACACACCACTGATTAAAGCTAAATCGCGCATAAATGCCGCCGAAAATCCCATTTTGTCGCAAACCTCTGAAATGTTGGCACCTGTAAGGTACAAAAGCCCCCACCAGCGCGATGTCATGGTACAGGGCAGCTTGCACAGCGTGCTTACACAAGCTTTTGCGCTGCCTATGCCATATTTGCTAAGTGCGCCTGCTGAAAGCAGCGGCCCGATAGCCGTGGGGTTATCGCTTAATAATATCTTTTGCACTTCTTGGCGCACTCGCTCCTTTGGCAGCGTCGCCACTGTTTTGGCATTTGCCAGTGCTGCCGCAAAGGTATCACATTCCACCGTAAATCCATGCACCGCCGCAAAACGAAACAAGCGTAATATACGCAGAGCGTCCTCGTTAAACCGTTCATTTGGGCTGCCTACGCAGCGGAGTATTCCTTCGGCAAGGTCTTTTGCTCCGCCAAATGGATCTGTTAGCTCTTTTCCGTTATATGCCATGGCATTTACAGTAAAATCTCTACGAGATAAGTCTGTATAAATATCTGTGCCGAAGGCGATATCACTAGGGTGACGGTGGTCGGCATAACCGCCCTCACTGCGGCAAGGCGTAAGCTCGCACCCGTCCACGCTTACGGTGCCATATTCACCGCCTATTTGCACGGCGTTTGGAAACACGCCCATAATGTCGCATGTCTGTGCCTCTACCGCAAAATCCAAATCCTCTGCAGGTTTATTTTGCAGCATAGCTCGCACAGCACCGCCCACAAGATATGCCTTAATATTGGCACTTGCAAGCGTACATATAATATATTCGGCTTTATTCGGCAAAATATAAGGCATAAAATCCTCCTTGTACATATTTATATGTATTATAACAAAAAATCGCCGCAAAATCCACTTTGATTTTGCGGCGAAAGTATTTATTATAGTTTAATTAATCATAAAAAAACGGCTAATTTAGCACGCCTTAGGCAGATCTACATAAAACGGAATATTATTTGGCGTATATGCTGTGTGGGACGCAAGATAATCCACCCATGGGATATACCCCTTGCCTGTGCTCATATGAATACCGTCGCTTCCTGCAATTTCCAGTGGCAAATAGCCGTTGTCGTCTGCAAGCGCCTCGTGGGTATCTATATAATGCATGCCGTTATTTTGCGCCATAAGCGCAATGGCATTATTTAAAAGATAAATATGCTCTTTATTAAACTTAGGTCTTTTTGTTTCTGTGTCTTGAGTTACAGGAGGTATGCCTTGAATATAAAACTCGGTGTTATCCAAAAAATGCGGTTTTAAAATATTAATCATGTCTTGATAATATTTCATAATAGCATCATCGCCTTGGTTTTCCAAAACATTGGTGCCAAACAAAAGATATACGCTTTTTATATTTTCAACCGGATACGAAAATATTTCGTCAAGCGGCGGCACTTTCTTATCGTGAATATTTTTAGCTACAGCATTGGTAACTATAGATTTAGGGCCTATGCCCTTGTATGCGCACACCATGGAAACATCTCTTAACGCATCGGGATAAATGCCAAAGCCTTGAGTAAGGGAGTCCCCTATAAACATAGCCGAGCGAAAATAGTCTAAATTCACCTTGCCATTTTGCGGCAACGCAAGCAATTTGGAGTTTGGTACAATGCCCATGTTATTAATGGTTTTTTCTACAGGGAAAATGGTGTCCCATGTTTGAACGCCAAGCACTTTATCCACTTCCGGTAGTTTATCCGGCACAGCAACCTGTGGTACGGAGGTTATTGGAGTGCTATTATCTGTAAGGTCGTTTTTATCCAGCCACACGCGTATGCCTATATAGCATGCCGCAAATAAAAGTGCTGCAATTACAATTACCATTAATATGCGAAATGCCGCTTGTTTTGCCTTACGGCGGCGAGTTTGCGTTCTAAATTCTTTATAGCTTGGCAATATATTGTCCTCCAATTCAAAACCATTTACAGTATTTTATATGCGATGAAGATTAATTTCAATAACCAATTCTGGGGATTTGTTTATTAAAAAACCTATCTTATGTGCGTGCTATCACATATGCACAATTAAAACCTTATCCTATGTGCGCGCTATCGCATATGCACAATTAAAACTGCACGCAAAGCAAATTATCCGAGATAAAAAGGTGAGCCCATTATATATGGGCTTTGCTTATTATAGGCAGTATGTGTAATTAAATATTCTTTCCACACACCATATCCCACATCATTTAGATGCAAGCCGTCGCCCGCCGCCAAATCTGCGCGAAGTACGCCGTTTTCGTCTTTGAGAGCAGCGTTTAAATCTAAATAATGGTAACCTCTTTTAAATGCCATTTGCGCTATCTGCTCGTTAAGCGCGCGTATTCTGTCGTTGGAAAAGCCTTTTTCGGCGGATTTATTCGCCGTAACCGGCGGCATGCCCTGCAAATAAAAAACCGTGGTTTTAGGCAGCTTTTCAGCTAAAGTATCAAGCAGATTATTATAGTATTTAATAATTGCTTCGTCTGTATCGGCACTGTTAAGGGAGTTTGTTCCAAGTAAGATATATATTTTAGACGCATTTGCCTGTACAATTTCTTTCATTGCCACTACAGAAGTTCCATCTTCTTTTTTCACTGTACCGCTTATAAGCTGCTTTGGGCCTACACCAATATATGCGGCATATTTTGCTTCCTTTATGCCTGTTGGGTAATATTCAAAGCCGTGCGTAAGAGAGTCTCCTATAAAAAGAGCATCGTTAAAATAGCTCATATCCACACGGCCGTTTTGTGGCATAGTAATAAGATTGCCCGAAATAGGCGTCAATATTTCAGCCCCTACCTCTTGGCGCACAGGGCCTACAGTCGCCTTGCCTTGGTTGTTTTGGTTTTGCGCCGCAAGCTCCAGAGCCAAAATCTCTGCCTTGCTTTGCGCAATAGACAGTGCCTCGGCGCGTTTCTGCGGTGCTTCTATCACTGCCGTTATAGCCGCCGACACGCCCAAAATCAGGGCAACAGTAACGGTGAGCGTTGCAAAACGACGAATACTGCGGCGAATACTGCGGTAACGCCGTTCTTTAGGATTAAATTCGCGGTAATCCGGCATTACTTTTACCCTCCACCCGATTAGAATAATTTACAAAATATAGCATTTATCAAAATGCTATACTGCGCTAAAGCCTATGGCTTGCGCATAAAATATCCCCTAGATGGGATATTTAGGCGCTAACGCTTTTAAAACAACATCTATCATAAGTTAAGTCGCTATATTTAGCTTTACTATATATAGTATAACAAAAAGATATTCATATTATTATACCCCATTTTGTCGTGTACTTCAACTAAAATAGGTTTCTAATTACAGTAAATTAAATATTTCACATAATGTATACAAAAAAGCCTCAAAATGGAAAGTACCATTTCAAGGCTTTTATTTGAGTGTTTGCTTATTTTTCGGCGTTAAGGCCTAAAGGCTTTACATGCGATGCAATAAATGCGCCCACGCTTGTAATGATAATTTCAGGTATCATGTAAGAACCGTTGTAAATAAAGCTGTATACAAGGCAAAGCACATTTCCGCTGAAATTAGATAGTGCCCATGTGCCTATGCCAAAGCCCGGTGTCGCCAAAAATTCGCTTGCTGTTTCAATGCTTTTCCAAAGCACATATCCACTTGTAACATGAAATGCAAAACGCATTAAAAGCACCACTATAGTACCCATTACCAAAGCAAGGCTCGTATTTTTGATAGATTTTTTAAACATTCCGCCAAGACCGATAACCGTGTACGGGAAAATATAATCCAAAAACAAAGTGAATACCGCCGCGGCAAGTGTGGTGCCTGCGGGATAAAAGCCGCCTGTCAGTATTTGCAAAAGGCTGAACGCAAGCCCTGTTAAAAGCCCCCATTTAATGCCGTGCTTATAGCTGATAAGTATGATAGGCAGCATGCTGCAAATTGTAATGCTGCCGCCACGCGCCCAGATGCCGTCTAGCTTTGGAAATATGCTTAGCACTGTGGCTACGGAAAGTAGAATTGCACACTCAACAAGAGTATGCGTGCGCTTTGATGTTTCGGTGGACATTGTCTATACCTCTTTTTTGAAAAGTAACACAAAAACAATGCGCCCACGGCATAAAATACCGCGGGCGCAAAAAAAGCTTTTATACAAAAACTTCCTACGCCGGCATTACCCGGATCAGGTGAAAGGGACCGTGCATTTGCACATCTCAGCCATTATAGCGCCCCTGTTTTTATGTCCGTTACTATTATAAGGCAAATTTGATATTTGTCAAGCTTACTACTATTTATATAGCATTTTGCTGCTATTTATATATCCATTTACTGCTTTTCATATATCCTTTTAGTTAATTTCAGTAAATTTCCAAACTAAGCTTCACAGTGGAATTTGATGCAAAAGTCAGTATGTAAATCTACCTTTTTCAAGGCGTGTACCGCTATTTGTAGAAAAAGCCGGCAAGCTTCATGTCTTTATCAAATGAAAGGGTAAATGTAATATCCTTGTTTTCGTATTTGCATAAAAGCACCGCCATTGCAAAGCCGTCTTTCCCCGTGGTGGCGGTTTTATCTGTTTTTACAAACTTGCCTGTTTCTGCTGCCACAGGCTGCCATATTTTTTCAAAGGCGGTGGCGGCATCTTCTGCTTCGCCTTTTATGGCAGTAATCATTTCGCTGGACATCGTATCGCAAATTTCCGCGTATTTTCCGTCATTTAGCAAGGCTACCACATTATTGGCGGCAGCAAGCACGTTTTCTTCGCTCATGCCGTCGGGCAGCTTTGCCCCACATGAAGATAAAGCCACCGTTAGCAAAGCCAATGTACAAACCAAAGATATAAGTTTTTTCATAATAAATTCCTCCGTACTTAACATTCGTTAAATATTAATATTAATTTTCGCATAAGGTTACGGCTACTTAACATTTGTTATAATTCACATATCAGTGCTTCCCCCTTGGAGTGATTTCACAGCCTTAATTCCGGTGCGGCAAATGTCGTTTAGGTTGCATTTATCGCAAAAGGCTTTTCTCGCGGTGCATACCGCGCGCCCATGTAAAACGCATCTATGGCAAAAATCTCCGGATTCCTCTGGCGGCAACACCTTTACAAGAGCGGCCTCTACCTTTACGGGATCTGTACTTGCAACAAATCCTATGCGGTTTGCTATGCGTATGCAATGAGTATCCGCAACAACGGCGGGTAATCCGTAAATATCCCCACGTATAAGGTTTGCGCTTTTGCGCCCCACACCGGGCAAGCGCAGCAGCTCCTCCATATCCACGGGAACAATGCCGTTATATTCATTAAGCACCATATTTGTTGCACCGTAAATATCCCTCGCCTTGCTTTTGCCAAGGCCGCAGGGCTTTACGATTGCCTCTATTTCTTCGGGCGTTGCCATTGCAAGGCTTTGCAACGTGGGGTATTTATCAAAAAGCACCTCGGTTACTACATTTACTCTTGCGTCTGTACATTGCGCAGATAGGCGTACAGATACCATTAGCTGCCACGCCTGTTCGTAGGAAAGGGAGCATATTGCCGCAGGATATGCGGATTTTAATTTATTTACAATAATTAAAGTGTCTTTTTTTGTTCGCAAAATTTGCACCACCTTTATTATTGACATTATACACCGTGATATATCCCAATAGCAAGGCAAAATATCAAGCCTTTTACCGCATTTATTTATATAGTTTTGCCCTTGTAAGATAAGAGTATATTTTGTATAATTAATGTGGTATTTTTAATAAACAATTTTACGTACCGGGTTTATTAAAGAATTTATCCTATATGTGCATTATCGCATATACAAAATTTAATAATATTTATATGGAGGGCTACAATGTTTAAAGATTTACCTGATTCTATCGGATTTGTAACACAGCGAGATCCCGAGGTGGGGCTTGCCATGCAAAGCGAACTAAAGCGTTTGCAAAGCAATATCGAGCTTATCGCATCTGAAAACGTGGTTTCACCTGCCGTACTTGCCGCTATGGGCAGTGTACTTACCAATAAATATGCCGAGGGCTACCCTGGGCATCGCTATTACGGCGGCTGCCAATGCGTGGACGTGGTGGAAAACATTGCACGCGACCGTGCCTGCAAGCTTTTTGGTGCAGACCATGCCAATGTGCAGCCACATTCGGGCGCACAAGCTAATCTTGCGGTATATTTCGCTTTGCTTAACCTTGGCGATACTGTAATGGGTATGGATTTATCCCATGGTGGGCATTTAACCCATGGCAGCCCTGTTAATATGAGCGGTAAAAACTATAATTTTGTGTCCTACGGTGTAGACGCAGAGGGATATCTGGATTACGATGCCTTGCGCACGATGGCACTTGAATGTAAGCCTAAAATGATAGTTGCAGGTGCGTCTGCCTATGCGCGCACCATAGATTTTGAGCGCATTTCCAAAATAGCAAAAGAAGTGGACGCTTACTTTATGGTAGATATGGCACATATTGCGGGGCTTGTGGCGGCAGGCCTACACCCAAACCCTGTACCCTATGCAGACGTAGTAACCACCACCACCCACAAAACCTTGCGCGGCCCACGCGGCGGCATGATTTTGTGTAAAGAAGAATATGCCAAGGCAATAGATAAAGCCATTTTCCCCGGTACTCAGGGCGGTCCACTGGAGCATATTATTGCCGCGAAAGCCGTGTGCTTTGGCGAGGCAATGCAAGACGATTTTAAGGCATATCAACAGCAAATTGTACATAACGCAAAGGCGCTTGCAAATGCGCTTGAAAAAGAGGGGTTAAAGCTTGTTTCAGGCGGCACCGACAACCACTTGATGACAGTGGATTTGCGCGGCACGGGCGTGACGGGCAAGGCGCTTGAGGCAAGGCTGGACGAAGTGAACATCACCGTAAACAAAAACACTGTGCCTCAAGATCCCGAAACGCCTTTTGTTACCTCAGGCGTGCGCATCGGTACACCTGCCGTGACAACACGCGGCTTTAAAGAGGCGGAAATGGCTTTAATTGCACATTTTATTGCACAAGCTGTGTTCGATTTTGACAATAGCAAGGCTGAAATTATCGAAAACGTAAAAGCCCTTGTTTCGCGTTTCCCACTATATGAATAAAGCATAATTGGAGAGTGACTTATATGGCGTTCATATCTTGCCTATTAAAATCCGAAGTTTTGCAAAGCACCGTAGATGTAAAGCTGTATTTTCCATGCGATTTACCGGAGTATGTTGGGAATAAAGTAAAGGGCGTAATAACGCTTTTGCACGGATATACCGGCTGCGGCGACGACTGGCTGCAAATGACGGCAGCCTCGCGCTACGCCGCGGATAACGGGCTTGTGCTTATAGCCCCAAGCGTTGGCAACTGCTTTTACAACGATATGGCGTACGGCGGCGCATATTTTACTTTTATTAACGAAGAAATGCCGCTTTTACTGCAAAAAATATTTAAAATACCCACCGAGCGCAAAAACAATTTTATCGCAGGCCTTTCCATGGGCGGATATGGCGCGCTACTGCTTGCTCTTTCAAAGCCACATCAATATGCGGCTGCCGCAAGCTTTTCGGGCGCAGTGGATTTATCGCTTATGCTTGAGCATGGCGATAAAAACATGATGAAAGCTATTTTAGCTCCTGTTTTTGGGGACGAGCTTAAGCTTAAATCGGAGCAAAATTTATTTGAACTTGCCAAAAAAGTAAGCCAAATGCCAAAAGACGAACAGCCGCGCATCTTATGCACCTGTGGCAATCAAGATATGGAAACATACATGATTAAAGTGCAAAACGACCGCTTTGCGGCGTTGGCAAACACTTTGCCGCTAGACTACACCTACAAATGCTGGGACGGCATACACGAGTGGAGCTTTTGGGACAGGAGCCTTGTTTTGGCTATTGATTGGTTTTTGCACAATGATTACGCTGCGCGTAAATTATCCGACTGGAGCACACCCGAAACAAAATAGCCGTAGCTGCGCACACAGGAGTAACAATTTATGAATATACCACTGGCAGAACGCTTGCGCCCACGTACCTTATCCGAGGTATGTGGGCAGCAGCATCTTTTGGGCGAGGGCAAGGTACTGCGCCGAGCCATCGAAAACGGCATTGTGCCAAATATGATATTTTACGGGCCGTCCGGCGTAGGTAAAACCACTGTTGCGCGCATTATTGCCGAAAACAGCCATTTGCGCCTGCATAAGCTAAACGGCACAAGCGCATCTACAGGTGATATTAAAACCGTGATATCCGAAATAGGTACTTTTTCGGGGCAGGGCGGTATTTTGCTGTACCTAGACGAAATACAGTATCTTAATAAAAAGCAGCAGCAAAGCCTATTGGAATGTATGGAGGACGGCTCTGTTACGCTGATAGCCTCCACAACCGAAAACCCTTATTTTTACATTTACAACGCCTTATTATCTCGCGCGACTGTGTTTGAATTTAAACCGCTTACAATTGCCGAAGTGCGGCAAGGGCTTGACAGTGCTATAAAACGCATTGAAGAAATGGATAATGTGCAAATATCCGCTGAGGGCGAGGCACTTGATTTGCTTGCCGCAGGCTGTGGCGGCGATATGCGCAAGGCACTGGGCGGCTTAGAATTTGCATGCGGCGCAGCAAGCGAAGAAGACGGCAAACGCATTTTAACTAAGGAGCTTGCCGCCGATGTGGCACAGCGCAGTAATATGCGCTACGACAAAAGCGACGACGCCCATTACTACAGCATTTCCGCACTGCAAAAAAGCATACGCGGCTCAGACGCAAACGCCGCAATACATTATCTTGCATGTATTTTAAACGGAGGAGATATGCTTTCTGCTTGCAGGCGTCTGCTTGTAATTGCAGCGGAAGATGTGGGGCTTGCATATCCGCATGCTATCCCCATAGTGAAAGCATGTGTTGACAGTGCCATACAGCTTGGCATGCCCGAGGCGCGCATACCCTTGGCAGATGCCGCCATACTTCTTGCTACAGCACCTAAAAGCAATTCGGCTTATTGCGCCATTGGCGCCGCTATGGACGACATTGCGAAAAACGGCATGGGCGAAGTGCCCCGTGCCTTGCAAAATAAACATTACGACGGTGAGGGTGCAAAGGTAAAGGGGCAAAATTATCTATATCCGCATAATTATGACAACCACTGGGTAGCGCAGCAATATTTGCCCGATATTTATAAAAACACCGAATACTACAGCTATGGTGACAACAAAACCGAACAGGCGGCAAAAGCGTACTGGGACAAAATAAAAAAGTGAATTATTGTGAAGAATAATTTTATTTTTCGCGCGTTATCGCTTAAATAAAGCAAAATACAAGTTTAATTTCATTACACGATTTCCCCATTTTACTACTTAGGCAATAGCTAAATAAGCAAATATTAACAAATTTGCTGGGATATTCATTACACAATTACCTGATTTTACCACTCTCCGAAAGGAATTTCACATATGAAAAAGCATTTTGAAGAAAAACACACCGTTACAAAAAAGCTATGCACACAATTTGTATATCTAACAATGTATAAATCGCCAATGGTAATCGGCATTTTAGCCTTATGCGCTTTACTGTTTGTGGTAGGTGTGTTTTTGGTTAGCGTCGGTTCTTATGGCGGCATTACCTTTGAAGCGTTCTTTTTGCCTATAGTAATGCTACCTATTCTGTATTTTACGCTGAAACGGCAAGCAAACATTACATATAAAAAGTTTTTAGAAAAAGGCGCGGGGCACGAGCCGGAGCAAATAATTACTGTAGACGAACATATTTCCGCATATAATCCCTGCACCGACAGCTCACGAGAAATTGAGTTTTCGCAGATTAAGCACATTTACGAAAACAAAGATATCTTTGTGCTGATAACAGGGGCGAAGCTTGGCATCATTATCACAAAATGCGGATTTACAAGCGGCAATAGCGAGGATTTTAAAAATTATCTTTACGAAAACGCTAAAAACGCAAAAGTACACAAGTGAAAACAACAAGCAAAAAGCATCTTGAATATTGGCTTTTATACGCCATATTTCAAGATGCTTTTTTTAGTTTTTAATTTATCTTATTTATCTTTTTATTGTTTTCGGCGCGCAATAGCAAATGTACCCACAAGGCTTAAAGCTGAATTTATCCTAAGATAGTTTCGCTTATTGTAGGGTGTGGAAAGACGGTGCTTTCCATAATTTCGCGCGTAATGCCTGCGTTTATCGCCGCTGTAATTCCGCCAATCATTTCAGACGCGTGTGGGCACATTAGCTGTGCGCCTATCAGCTTTTTATCTTCTGCCCTATAAACCAGCTTAATGAAACCGCGATCTGCCGCCTCTATGGTCGCTTTGCCGTTTGCAGAGGTTAAGCCCTTGCTTGTTTCCACCGCTATTCCCTTTTCCCTTGCCTCGTCTTGGGTAATGCCCACACAGGCTATTTCGGGCTGTGTAAAAACGCAGGAGGGCACAAGCATTTCCTTGGCGGCCTTTGCGCCAAACATGGCATTAACGGCATTTGCACCCATAGCCTCTGCCGCATGTGCAAGCTGTATGCCGCCGTCTACCACATCGCCTATAGCGTAAATGCCATCTATTGCTGTTTTGCCTGTGGCATCGGTTTTAACATACCCACGGGGAGTTGTTATACCAAGGCTATCCGCCAAAACGCCTTTTGTATTTGCCCTTCTGCCTGTACAAACCAGTACGTACTCGCTTTCTGCCTCGCAGACAATATCCTTTTCGGTATATCGACATTTTAAACCGTTTGCGGTTTTTTCGATACAATTTACCGATGCGTTTGTATGTACGTCAATACCTCGTTTTTTGAAAATCATTGATAAATTTTGCGAAAGCTCTCTATCAAGCAATGGCAATATTTTCGGCATTGCCTCAATGATAGTAACCTTTGCGCCAAGGCTGTTATATATCTGTGCAAACTCTGCCCCCACTACGCCGCCGCCTATTATAACAAGGCTTTTGCAGGGTATTCCGCCATTTGTAAGCATATCGTCGCTTGTGATAACGCCCTGTAACTCCGCGCCCTCAATGGGCGGCATGGACGGCACAGAGCCTGTGGCGATAATAATATTATCCGCCGTATATTTTGTACCGTTTACCTCTACAACGCCTTTTTCGGTTACAACGGCTTTGCCATTTACAACGCTTACCTTTGCCTTTTTTAAAAGCATTTCTATGCCGCCGCGCAAGGTTTGCACGGTGTCCCTTGCAAAAGCAAACATTTCGTCAAAATTAAAAGAAATATTATCCGCGGACACTCCAATGGATTTTGCGTTTTGCAGCATATTATATTCGCCTGCGGCGCGCAAAAGAGCCTTGGTAGGTATGCAGCCGCGGTTTAGGCATGTGCCGCCAAGAAGTGAGCTTTCGCATAGCATCACAGCTTTGCCAAGTGCCGCCGCCGCTAAAGCGGCAGTATATCCGCCGGGCCCTGCGCCAAGCACAATTAAATCAAAATCCGTCATTTTATAATAAGCTCCTCAAACATTGTTGTTAAATCTTTCAAAATATTTCCGTATTCCGCGCTTTGTGCGGCAATTGCCATGTTTATTTCCTGCGCTTTAAGCGGCATATCGGCAAATATACCGCTAATTTTCTCTGCCAAGTTCTCGTCCATGGCATCGGTATACAGTATAGCGGTTTTAATGATATTATCCTTTATGTCAAGACGCAAATCTGCACTTCCCCATGGATAGCGGCAATAGCTTGTATAATTAAACGGAGGTTCGCTGCCAAATATCCATGCTTCACTTGCAAATTTACTGTGCAGGGTTTCTAGGCTTTGCTTGTTCAAGCGGGCGTTTGCAAGCCTTTGCGCAGTGCCGTCATATATATTGCCAAAGGCTGATAAAAGCGCGGATATAACGTCTGTTACAGACAAGTTGACACGAAATTCATCAAGATTTGCCACGCGTGAACGCACAGATTTTACACCCTTTGCCTTTAGCTTGTCGGGGGAAACCGTAAGATATTTTGGCAGTGCCGAAAGCTCTGAGGAAAACATGATTGTGCCATGATGATATGCGCTGTTTGCAGTTTTGTAAAATGCGTTTCCCGAAAATTTGCGGCTATCTACGGTTATATCATTGCGTCCGGATTTCACCGCATGTATGCCCAGCAAATTTACCGCGCACAAAATAACGTCAAGCTGCTTATCCAAATTATATTCGCAACGCGGCATTATAAAGGTGAAATTAATATTCCCCATGTCGTGATACACAGCGCCGCCGCCCGAAAGACGGCGAGCTAAATGCCCACCGTCTTTATTAAGCGCATTTATGTCACATTCGGCACGGCTGTTTTGGTTGCGGCCTATCACGACAGTTTTATCATTTTGCCAAAGATATAATATACATTCGTCTTTTTCCACTACCGACAGCAGATATTCCTCCAGCGCTTGGTTTTGGTACACATTATTGCCTTCGCTGATTATATACGATATTTTATTAAGCATCAAACATAAACCTCAGCCTTGGGTTTCGCGCCGCCGCTACTTCATCTGGGCGCGATACAGGCGTGGATTTTGGTGACGCATGTAAAAGCTGAGGATCAGTTTTTGCTTTTTGCAATATTTCTATTATTACATCTGCTGCAAAATCCAAGGTTTCTTTGCTTTCTGTTTCCGTTGGCTCCAGCATTAACGCCTCGTGTACTATCATCGGAAAATACATTGTGGGCGGATGAATACCGTAATCCAGCATTGCTTTCGCCGCATCTAAGGCAGAAACACCTGTTTCGTTTTTAATATCCTCAAGGGACATTACAAATTCGTGCATGCACACACCCTTGCTCGCCATTTTGCAATAAGGGCGAATACGCTCCTGCATGTAATTTGCGTTTAATACTGCCATTTGCGATGCATCTTTCAGCCCGTCCGCGCCAAGGCAGAGCATGTACGCAAGGGCACGCATTGTAACCAGAAAATTGCCATAAAACGATCTAACACTGCCAATGCTTACGCACGCATCTTCTAAAATATATCTTTCTCCGTTTTTTACAGCGCGTTTAATAGGCATAAATGGCGATAAAAACGCCTTAGCACCAACAGCGCCGGAGCCGGGCCCACCGCCGCCATGAGGGGTGGACATTGTTTTATGCAAATTAAGATGCACCACATCAAATCCCATGTCGCCCGGCCTCGCCATGCCCATTATTGCATTAAGGTTTGCACCGTCATAATAATTTAATCCGCCTGCCTTATGAACTATATCTGTAATTTCAAGAATGTTTTTATCGAAAATTCCCACCGTATTGGGGTTTGTAAGCATCAAGCCTGCGGTATCGGGGCCTACTGCCGCACGTAGCTTTTCGATATCCACACAGCCGTCCTCGGTAGACGGAATATTTACAACGGTAAAGCCGCACATTGCGGCAGTGGCAGGGTTTGTGCCATGGGCGGAATCCGGTACTAATATTTTAGTGCGTGCTGTATCGCCATTCGCCTTGTGAAAGGCTTTTATAAGCAATACTCCTGTAAATTCCCCGTGGGCACCTGCCGCCGGCTGAAAAGTAACTACGTCCATGCCTGTAATTTCGGTTAAAATATGCTCGGCTTTAACAAGGGCTTTAAGTGCGCCCTGCACTGTATGTACAGGCTGTAACGGGTGTATGCTTGTAAAGCCCGACAAGGCGGCAACCTCCTCGTTTACGGCAGGGTTGTACTTCATGGTGCAGGAGCCAAGTGGATAAAAGCCATCATTTACGCCATGCACTCGCTTTGCAAGCTCTGTGTAGTGGCGAGATAAATCTATCTCTGATAGCTCGGGCAGATTAAGCTTTGCACCGCGCGCAAACTCCTTTGGTAAATCGAAGCTTGGCACTTGGGAGTTTGGCAAAAAATCCGATTTTCTGCCGCTTACACTTTTTTCAAATATCAGTTTCATTGGTTCGCCACCTCCCTTGCAATGCGAATAACGGTATCCATTTGCCCCTTGGTGTTTTTCTCTGTGGCGCACCACAAAATGCCGTTATCTAAAGGCAAGCCGCCCAAAATATCCTCGCGCTCTAGCGCCGACAAAAGCTTTTGTGCGTTTTGGCCGCAATCAAGCACAAATTCGCAGAAGAAATCCGCGTCGTATGCCATTTTAAAACCATTTATATTGCATAGATTATCGGCAAGATAATGTGCGTTATCGTAGCACTGCTTACTTGCTTTGCACATGCCTGTTTTGCCCATTGCCGCCATGTACACCGCTGCCGTCATGGCGCAAAGGGCCTCGTTTGAGCAGATATTAGATGATGCCTTTTCGCGCCGAATATGCTGCTCGCGCGCTTGCAGCGTTAATACAAAGGCACGCTCGCCGTTTGTGTCAACAGTTTCGCCCACTATACGCCCCGGCAGCTTGCGAGTAAGCGCTGTATTTGCCGCCATAAAGCCAAGATACGGCCCGCCAAAGGAAAGCGGCATGCCAAGTGGCTGCCCCTCGCCAACAGCTATATCCGCGCCTATTTCTCCGGGCGTTTTCAAAAGCGGCGCGGCAATGGGGTTAATATCCATAATAAGCTTTGCCCCTGCTTTATGTACTATTTCGGCAATGGCTTCTGCGTCCTCTATATTGCCGTAATAATTAGGCTGGGCAAAATAAAACGCGCTGTCTGTGTCGCAAAGCATTGCGGCAAGTGCAGATAAATCTGTTTTGTCATTTTTAGTGGGAACCATTGCAACGCTTGCGTTTGCGCCAAAGCAATAAGTTTTAATGGTGCTTATTGCAAATGGAGATGCACCTGCTGATACAAGCGTGCGGCTGCGCTTAGTATCGCGGCACATTGCGGCCGCCTCGGCAGCGGCAGACGCGCCGTCGTACACGCTGGCATTTGCCACCTGCATGCCTGTAAGCTCGCATATCATGGTTTGGTATTCAAATATAGACTGCAATATTCCTTGGCTTATTTCCGCTTGATACGGGGTATAAGCCGTAAGAAATTCTTCCTTTGCGGTAACACGCTTTACAATAGACGGTATATATCTGTCGTATGCGCCTGCGCCTCTAAAGCACGCAGAAAAAACGTGATTTTCTTGCGCATACTCCTGCATCGTTTTTAATACTTCCATTTCGGACATGCCTTTTGGTAAATTTATCACAGGCGAAAATATCTGCTGTGGCACATCGGAATAAAGCTCGTTAATATTATTTATTCCTAAAAAGCTCAGCATTTCTTCGCGTTGTTTAGCAGTAGAAGGAATATAGCTACCCATTTTATTCTCCTTAGTGCAATTATTTTATGTAATGAATTAAAACAATTTTACTTTTCGCAAATCAGTGCATAATCGTCTGCATTCATAAGCCCGTTAAAATCTGCAATGTCGCCTATTTCGGCTATCCATGCATCATATGGGCTTTCGTTGATAAGCTCGGGAGAATCAAGCAAATCTTCGTTTACAGCGTTTACCGTGCCTGCAACAGGGCAGATAATGTCTGATACAGCCTTTACGCTTTCCACGTCTGCCATAACCTCGCCCATTGCTATGGTGCTGCTAAGTATTGGCAAATTGATATATACAAGGTCGCCAAGCTCATTTTGAGCATAGTCGGTAATGCCTACACGGGCTGTGCCGTTTCCCAGTTTCTGCACCCATTCGTGGGATTCTGTGTATAAAAGTTCTCTTGGAATATTCATGATTATATCTCCTTATTAAATTTATTTTATTTTATACTCAAGCTAGTTCTAAAACACTTGTTAGCTTTTGTATTTTTATCCCACAGCAATCACATTAGGAACCGTGAATACACAAAGTATTCACTAGCCCTTATGCGTCCACCGTGAAATAAAGATTCTTGCAATCTAACCCGAGCGTTTTAGCGTTAGATGAGTATTAGCTAACGCTAATTAACTGTGTAAAATCCGCTTTGCTGCTTGACAAAGCCTTTGCTAATTTTCTGTTTTCTTATAAAACGGCAGCGGCACTACCTCTGCCTGCACTGTGCGCGCTCGCACCTGCACGTTCACCGCTGTGCCACACGAGGAATGTTCTTTGTCGATATACGCCATTGCATATGCTCCGTTAAGATACGGGCAGTGGGTGCCCGAGGTAGTAACGCCCACTTCCTCGCCGTTAATAAATATAAGCTCGTTTTCGCGCATTATACCACGCTCTGTCGCCTTTAGCCCCACACGTATGCGGCGCGGCTCACCTTGCAAGGCGAGTGCTTCTTTGCCGATAAAGCTAGGCTTATTTTGCTTAATTGCAAAGCCGAGGCCGCTTGCAATGGGGTTTAATTCTGCACTTAGCTCGTGGCCATACAGCGGCATTGCAGCCTCTAAGCGCAAGGTGTCGCGGCAGCCAAGCCCACAGGGCTGCACGCCATCTTTAATAAAAGCGTCCCACAATATTGCCGCACCTTGCGGTGCCATGTACAATTCGTAGCCAAATTCGCCGGTATAGCCTGTGCGCGAAACAAGACATTCCACGCCCTCTACAAGCATTTTTTCGGTGAAAGAATAGTTTTTACACGGAAGCTCATTTTCTTGGCAGTGCTTTATTATTATTTCCTTGGCAAGTGGCCCTTGCAAGGCTATCTGGGCTGTGCTGTCTGATAAATCTGTAAGCGTAACCTTGCCGTTCAGATGCTCGCGCATCCACGCTATATCTTTTTCGGTATTTGCGGCATTAAGCACAATAAAAAATTTAGTTTCGGCTAAACGGTACACTATCAAATCATCTACCGTGCCGCCATTATCATAAAGCATTAGGGAATATCTTGCCGCGCCGTTTAGCAAAGTGTCAAAGCTGTTGGTTAAAAGCTCGTTAAGATACGAAAGCGCGTCTTCGCCCTCTACAATTACCTCGCCCATATGCGAAACATCGAACATGCCCACTTTTTCGCGCACTGCCATATGCTCTGATATCACGCCTTTTGTGTATTGCACAGGCAAAAGATATCCTGCAAAAGGCACAATACGCCCTCCCTGCTCTACATGCTTATCATAAAGCGGTGTTTTTCTATCCAATTTATCTTCCTCCTCTTTTATTATGCTATCTGATATTATTCAGTATGGATTTGTATATAATTATACCATAAAAATGAGTTTTTATGGTATAATTTCGCCATGTTTACGGCTCTCGCTTTAGCGGCGAGTAAACGGCATACGTAATCGCGCCGCGAGCAGTAGGATTAGCCTACGTGCGGAGCAGAGCCACCGCCCCTACAGAGGTTGCGGAACACAGTTGTTCTGCAATAAATCCACCCTTGCGCGCCGTCGCGATAGCGCGCGCAACGAACAGTGGCTAATGGTAAATAGCATTAAAGGTAAAGCAGACGCTCACCGAGCGTCCTACGAGGCGCATGGGTCCGCTGCGTGCGGTCAGCGGCACCTTTCTGGTATCTCTTTCGGTGGCGA
>JAVWZM010000004.1:0-55551 GCA_036661035.1 Oscillospiraceae bacterium | reverse complement strand
TCCGGAAAGCATTGACTTTATAAAAGGTGTTCGCGCACAAAAGGTATTTGTTTCCGCAGCCGGTGTACATTCGCAGCTTGGCGTCACCTGCGCAAACAGCTATGAGGTGCCTGTTAAACGCGCGATATTGCAGTCTTCTTTGCAAAAAATACTCGTTACAGACTCCAGTAAATTCGATATTGTGCGCCCTGCATTTTTCTGTGAGCTAGAGCAAATAGATGTTATCGTTACCGACAACAATTTAAGCGCAGAATGGCGAGATCGCATATGCGAGGCAGGTATAACACTTTATACCGTGTAATTTGTTCTATGGCTGCTTTTATTGTAATTTTGTATTTACTGTAAACAAGCAAAAACCACGTAGTTTTTAACGTAACTACGTGGTTTTTCGTTGGTGGAGATGACGGGAGTTGAACCCGTGTCCGAAAAGAGTTCCGCGCTAGTATCTCCGGGTGCAGCTTACCTACAACATTCCCTTTGCGGCAAGCCGGCAAACAAGCCGCCGCATTAGTAGCTTCATGAGGTCATGGCAGTCTGCAAAGCTTAGGGCTGCTCACGTTCACCGATTAAATGATGCCGACATCCCTATGAACGGTGCATAAGGCGCGACAGCAGCCTATATTAGGCTGCGACTGCTAATTTATTATTGTTAGCTATTTTTTTTGAGGAGTTTTAAGTGTGTCCCCAACACTACCCGCTGCTATCGCTTCGCTCTCCCCGTCGAAACCTTTACATCCCCATATAATAAAGCAAATCCTTGCTTATTAACAAATTGCTCTTGCGCTTTTGCACACGCAGAAACGAGAAAACCTGCTGCGTTTATTATTGTGTATGCTTACCTTTAACAATAAGCAATTACAAAGCATTACCTACTTGTAGCGCATTTTAACATGTGCGCCAAAATTCTAAAGCATGTATGGCTTAATATTAAACGCACTTTACCACAGCAATAAACAGCTGTAAAACACCGCCTACTTAAAGCGTTCTTTCATGGCTCTGTCGATATCGCGCTTGGCATCGCGCGCCGCCATATCCTCGCGCTTATCGTACAGCTTTTTGCCCTTGCATAGGCCCACATGCAGCTTTACGTGGCTGCCCTTAAAATACATTTCTAAGGGTATCAGCGTAAGGCCTTTTAGCTTACGTTCTTCGTTTAAATGGCGTATTTCCCGCTTATGCACAAGCAAACGGCGCACACGGATAGGATCGCGATTGAAAATATTGCCCTTTTCGTATGGGCTGATATGCATGCCCATAACGTAAAGCTCGCCATTTTGTATTTCTACCCATGCATCTTTAAGGTTGACGCCACCTGCGCGAATACTTTTTACCTCTGTACCTACAAGCTCTATGCCTGTTTCTATGCCCTCAAGCACAAAATAGTCGTGCCTTGCCTTGCGATTTACCGCTATTGTTTTATTACTGCTTACTTCTGCCATTTTGTGCCCTCCCTTCGGCATATAAATACCATATTTTTCGCCTGCGAAAAGTTATTTCGACAAAACAAGTCTGCGGACTTATTTATTAAAAAATTATCCTATGTGCGTGCTATCGCACATGCACAATTAAACTTCTCGATGCGATTTTACAGTATATCTAATATTAACATATCTGTCAAGAAATATTTGCCGAAAGTAAGATTTTACCGAAAAATTACTTATTTATAATGCTTTAAATTAAGCACCTGTGCTTACAGCTCTCCCCTATTTAAAAGCGAACGGCCAAGAGTTACCTCGTCGGCATATTCAAGGTTGCTCCCCACAGGTAAGCCATAGGCAAGGCGAGTGGCACGCACGCCAAGCGGCTTTACCAATTTGGCAAGATACATGGCAGTTGCCTCGCCCTCTACCGTGGGGTTAGTAGCCATAATAAGCTCTTTTACTTCGCCGCTTGATAAACGCGCAAGCAGCTCTTTAACAGTTAGTTGGTCTGCGCCGATGCCGTCCATAGGCGAAATAAGCCCATGTAGCACATGATATCTGCCCCTAAACTCCCTTGTGCGCTCAAAGGCAGAAACATCGCGCGGCGTTTCCACCACGCAAATAATGGAATTGTCCCTTGTGTCGCTGCTGCAAATACTGCATACCTCGTCTTCGGTGTAGCCTTGGCACACCTTGCAACGATGTATTTTAGTATGAGCATCTTCTATGGCGTGGGCGAAATCGAGCGCCTCTTTTTTATCCATATTAAGCACTTGATATGCAAGGCGTGTTGCGCCTTTTCTGCCTATGCCAGGTAGCTTTGCAAATTGCTCTATCAGCCTTTCAAGAGGAAGTGCATTATAGTTCATACTGTTTTATCCTTACATGCCCGGCAAGTTTAAGCCGCCTGTAATTTTATCCATTTCTGTATCGGCAGTTTCGTCTACCACGCGCACAGCCTCGTTAAACGCAGCAGCAACTAAATCTTCCAGCATTTCTACGTCGTCGGGCTGTACGGCGTCCGGATTGATTTTAACGCTTGTTACCTGATGCTTTCCCGTCATGGTTAATTCTATCATGCCGCCGCCTGCCTTGACGGTATATTCCTGCGCTTCAAGCTCGTCTTGCTTTTTCTTGACGTTCTCTTGTATTTGTTGTGCCTGCTGCATTAGCTCGTTGATGTTCTGCTTGCCGTAGCCTTGTGGTAATCTTGCTTTCATATTATAAAACTCCTTTTATTCACTGATTATTACTTCCACGCCTTGCTCTGCAAGTGCGTTTAATTCCTCGTGTGCTGTAAGCCTTGTTTCGGCTTGCTTTGCCTTTTCGTATGGGCCTATGCCGTATCGCTTGCCCGTAACCTCTTCGATTACTTCTTTTATAAGCCCTTTGGAATAGGCGTTGGTGCGCATGTATTCTGTGAAAAGGTCGCTTGCATCTATTAAAACACGTCTGCCGTCAAAATATGCCTTGGAATTGTTCATGTTTACAAACAGGCATTTATCTTTTTGTTCCATGGCGGTAATTACCTGCTGCCACTGCTCAAAAGGCACTGCTTGTTCCATTTGCTCGGCAATAGGTAGCTTTACGCTTTGCGGCTGCCGTGTAGGTGCTGTAGACTGTGTGTGCATAGGTGCGCTTTGCACTATTGGCTGTGTTTGCGGTGTTTGTACTATTTGCGGTGCCGATGCCGCTTGCGGATTTACGGGAGCCTGTGCAAAAGGCACCGGTGGCGCATAGCTTTGCGGCGCGCTATATTGTAATGATGCTGTTGCCGCGGGCTGTGGCGGCACTGTGGCAGGAGTGTCCTCTTTTTCGCATAGGTTGAACAAAGCCAGCTCCAATTCTATGCGTGCATCTGTTCCTCTGCCCATTTTATCAAGGGCACTGCCCAATGCCTTAATGGCAAATATGGCTTGCTTTTGGCTTATTTGCGGTGCAGCCTTTGCATACGCCTTTTCGTCTTCCGTGCTTATGCCGGACAAAAGGTTTTCGCCGCCTTTAACGCCTGCTAAAAGCAAATTTCGGTAATGGAAAATCAATTCTTCGCAAAGACGCTTTATATCAATGGATTTTTCCCGCAATGAGGCAACAAGGCTAAGAGCGTCAGCGGCATTTCCTTCGGAAACGGCATCGCTTAAAGCGAACAAATAGCTTTTGTCGGTAACGCCTGCCATGCGGCGAACAACCTCTTCGTTTACCTCGTCTGTAACACCGGCGCAGGTATCTAATATAGACATGGCATCGCGCATTGCGCCGTCTGCAAGGCGCGCTATCAGAGCCGCCGCGTCCTCGGTAAGCTTTATTTTCTCTTCCTCTGCCACGTATACAAGGCGCTTTGTAATATCGGGCGGCGAGATGCGCATGAAGTCGTATCTTTGGCAGCGCGACAAAATAGTGGCAGGTACCTTGTGTATTTCGGTGGTCGCTAAAATAAATATAACATGGGAGGGTGGCTCCTCCATAATTTTAAGCAAGGCGTTGAACGCCTGAGTGGATAGCATGTGTACTTCGTCTATAATATACACTTTATATGTGCAAACGCTTGGTGTATACGCAGTTTCGTCGCGCAAGTCGCGGATATTGTCTACACCGTTATTGGAGGCGGCGTCTATCTCTACCACGTCCATAATCGTGCCGCCGTCAAGCCCTTGGCACACCTCGCATTTGCCGCATGGATCTGCGCCGTTTGGCGAAGTGCAGTTTACAGCCTTTGCAAATATTTTGGCGCAGGTGGTTTTGCCTGTACCCCTAGTGCCTGTGAAAATATAGGCGTGGCCTATTTTTTGATTAATAATCTGGTTTTGCAAGGCGGTGGTGATGGGGCTTTGCCCTATAACGTCTGCAAAAGTAGCGGGACGCCATTTACGATATAACGCTCTGTACATGCAAGCACCTCACTATCAGCATTAAAATAAAAGAACATGTTTAATATAAAAATTCGGACAGGCATGGCGTAAAATACGCCTGCTGCATCGCCCGGCATACAAAGGGCAGGTGATCTGCGGCGCACAAAGCGAACCACTTAATGCTGCTCGGTTCCCCGCCTGACATGGTTCATGGTGCCTCATCGCACAGGGCCCGCCCTTTGTATGCCCGACGATGCAATCAGCACTGTCCGAACAACGGTTTAATTATAATATAAATCGGTGATAATTGCAAGTACAATGCCAAACAAAAGCTTACGTTTGCCGCTTAAACGTAAATAAAAGCGGCTGCCGCAGATTTATATAGCCTGCGGCAGCCGTATGCATTATTTCTTTTTGTTATTAGGCTGTTCCTTTTTTTCTAAAGGCTTTGGCGCTTCAGCTTTAACAGGTGCCGTAACAGCGGCTGCCTTTGGTGCCTCTTGTTTAACAGCGGCTGCCTTTGGAGCCTCTTGCTTCACAGAAGCTGCCTTTGGTGCTGCTTGCTTAGCAGGTGCGGCTTTTGGTGCTGTTTCTTTAGCAGTGGCAACTTTTGGAGCTGCTTGCTTGGCGGCGGCGGCCTTTGGTGCTACCGCTTTTTTAGCCGGAGCCTTGGCGGGCTTTTTGGCAGGTTTTTCTGCATTTACGTCGGCTTTTTTTGCCGGCTTTGCAGCCTTTGGCTCTTTAACGGCGGTTAATTTCCACATTTGGTCTTCGCCGTTTACGTCGTCCCATATTTGCAGACGTGCGCCGTTTATTGCCGCCATGCCTACGATATCAAGCACCTTTCCCGATTGCTTTGATGTCAGCTTGTAAAAGCCATTTTTCATTTCTGTAAAGCTCCATAGCTGGTTGTCTTTACCAAGGTAATCCCACACATGCAGCTGTGTGCCATTTGCTTCTGCGCCAAGGCTTACGTCTAGCACCTTGCCCGAAAGCTTGTTTTCAATTTTGAAATAGCCGTGTGCCACTTCAGATAAAAGCCATGTTTGGCTGTCGCCCTTTGCATTTTCCCATAATTGAACGGGTGCCCCGCTTGCGCAGTTGAAATCTGCGATTTCGAGCGCGAGGCCGTTTTTGGTGGTAATTGAATAATAAACATTGCTATTTACTTTAATTGTTTCCATTTTAACCTTCCTCTTTTCCCGATAAAACTTTTTAACAGGCAAATAACTTTTTTGCCTTAATTTGGATTGTACCACATTCTGCCATAAAATCAAATAGACATATAGCATTTTCGTATAAATCAACAGTGCTGTGGGTTTTGCAGCCACTCTGTTGGGCATTTTTACGTATTTATTTGTAATTTTTTCGTCATTAATTTGAAATTATTTCATTTAAATAATGCCTTTTTCAAAATGGTAAGTGCGTCTTTTTTAATGCTTGGCCACTGCTCCTCCTCGCTTGCGCCGCATAGCGCGGTGGTGGTAAACAACATGCCGCTTGCCGCCATGCGTCCATATTGCAAAGTAACCTCCTCGGCAATTTCCCCTTGGGTTATCCCTGTTTGCACTGCGCTGTCTAAAAGGGTGTACATGCGGCACATCAGCATATCTCGCTCGTTTTCGTGCCCTTTAAACGCGGCAGGCATACGCTCGTCGTGCATGGCTGAATTAACAAGGAAAAATCCCGATGAATGAGAACGCACTGCGTCATGGGCAAAATCCAGTGCCGCCTCGCATTTGTCCATAAATGTTTCGCCTTTATCAATAGCTGTTTCAAGGGCATCTATCTCTTTCCACATAGAGTATATTACGGCACTTGCCAATATTTCCTCGCGGCTGTCGAAATAATCGTATAATGTACCCTTGCCAACGCCTGCGGCGTCTGCTATTTGCTGTACTTTAATGGAATAAATATTTTCCCCCTCGCACACAAGCTTCATCACGCCCTCAAAGGCGGCTATCTCTTTGGGTGAATACTCTGTTTTCATACCGTTCTCCTTATTCGTCTTCGCCTATATCTATGGTTTTTAATGGTTTTTTGTGGAATAAATCGTATAACACAGGCACCACAACCAATGTTAAAACCGTGGCATAGGTAAGGCCGCCTATAATTACTATTGCCATAGGCTGTGTCATTTCAGCACCTGATCCAATGCCAAGCGCCATGGTGGACATTGCCAATATGGTGGTAAGCGCCGTCATTAATACAGGGCGCACACGGGCGCGGCCTGTTGCCATGATTGCCTCGTGCTTTTCCATGCCCTCCGAGCGCAGCTGATTAATATAATCCACAAAAACTATACCGTTATTTACTACCACACCTGCAAGCACCAAAAAGCCCAGCATTGCGATAATTGATATTGGCATGCCTGTAATCCAAAGGGAAAGCAAACCGCCTGTAAAGGCAAGCGGAATGGTGAACATGACGATAAACGGTGACAATAGGCTTTGGAACTGTGCCACCATAATAAGATAGATAAACACTATTGCAAGGGCTATCATAGATATTAAATCTCCCATGGCGGAGTTGATGCTTTCGTTTTCGCCTTTCATTTCCACGGTATAGCCCTCAGGCACGGTGAAAGCATCAAGCTTGCTTTTTACCTCGCGCCCTATTATGCCTATATTATGAGTTTTGTCAACACCTGCCGTTACGCTCATGGTGCGCACACTGTTTTCGCGGTCTATTGCGCGCACGCTTTCCACCTCTTGCACTGTGGCTATTGTGCCTAGCGGCACCTCTTTTTCTTTGCCGTCTTTATCTTTTACTTTAAAAGTATAATCCGTGATATTATTCCTTGTAAGCTTGTTTTTATCAGATTTTATAAGCACCACAGGATAATCCTTTGCGCCGTCAGACAGCGTGGTTGCGGTATTTTCGCCTTTAAGCTGTGTCGCAAGCTCGCTAAACACCTGCGCCACGGTAAGCCCTTGGCGCATTGCCTCGTCTTTATCTACCGTTACGCGCAATTCCATATTGCCCTCTGGCGGCTCAGACACATCTATTATACCGTTTATTTCTTTTAGCATATTGCGCAAATCCGCGCTGATATCGTTCATTTTGTCTAAATCGCGGCCTTTTATCACAAGCTGCACGCCTGAGCCGCCAAGCGCAGACATATTCATCATGGATTCCTGCACATTTATTTCGCAGCCATAGCCTGCTGTTTTATCTTTAATTTCTTCGGCTGTATCTGCGTTTGATTTTGTGCCGTCTAAAAGCACATATGCGCTTATGCTCATATTGGAGCTTGCGCCGCCCATGCCCATCATGCCGCCGCCCTCCATTGCGCCCACTGTGCTAACGCCGGGGATTGCGGTAATGGTTTCCATTATTTTATCTGTAAGTGCATATGCCTCATCTTTTTTAACGCCCTTTGGCATTGTTACCGATACAGACATTTGCGGGCTTTCCATCTGCGGCAAAAACTGAGTGCCCATGTTAATTGCCGTATATCCGCTGAAAACCAATAACACAAGCACGCTTGTTACCGTAATGGCTCTATGATGCAAGCACCATGCAAGCACCTTTTCGTAGCCGCGCACAAATGCGTCGAACCATTTATGTTGCTTTTCCTTGGTGTTTTTCAAAACGCTTGCGCCCATGGCAGGTACAAAGGTGAGGGCAACAAGCAAGCTTGCTATTAACGAATAGGCTATCGTAAGCCCCATATCTGTAAATAGCTGGCGAGAAATGCCTTGCGTAAATACTATTGGCAAAAACACGCATATGGTGGTAAGGGTAGATGCAAGTATAGCGCCTGCCACCTGTGACGCGCCCTTTACAGCCGCCTTTGCCGCAGGCATACCCTCGGAGCGCAGACGATAAATGTTTTCGATAACCACAATGCTGTTATCCACAAGCATGCCCACGCCAAGGGCAAGGCCCGCAAGAGAGATAATGTTAAGGGTAATATTTGAAAAGTACATTAGCGTTATAGCGAACATAAGGCTCATGGGTATGCTGAATGCCACTATCACCGTAGGCTTTAAATCCTTTAAAAACAGTGCCAAAACCAGCACAGCCAAAATGCCGCCTATAATAAGATTTTGCAGCACACTGGAAATAATAATGCCTATGTAGTCCCCTTGGTCCATTAAGGGTGTAATGTGTAAATCTGCATTTTTCTCTTGCATTTTTGCAATAGCATCGTTTATTTTACCCGATACTGTAGCTGTAGATGCTGTGCTTTGCTTTTGGAAAGAAAGCACCACGCCGTCGTTGCCGTTTATCTTGGCATAGCTTTCGTTTGCGTTATCGGTAACGGATATATCGGCAACATCGCTAAGGCGCACATCGCCTATGCCGTCTATATCCATATTCATTAGCAGTAAATCGCCCACTTCATCTGTGGTTTTTAAGGCATCGCCCACTTTAACCAAGGTTTTATCCGCGCCGTCTGTAATATATCCGGCAGGCATGGCAAAGTTTTGTGCCTTTAAGATATTCGTAAGCATATCCACAGTGATAATGCCCGATAAATCCGCCTTATCATATGCCGCATCACGGCTTTCGTCAAATTGCTTTTGCGCGTCCTCAAGCTTTGCTTTAGCGTCGGTTAATTCCTTTTCTGTGTTTCCAATGGTAATTTCGCCTTTAGTAAGCTCGTTTACAGCGGTCATTTTGCCTTTTTCTAATTCTTCATAGCCTTTAGTTGCGGCAGTAAGCCCCTCTTGCAGCTTAGGTTTCATAGCGGTTATAACTGCCATACGCGTTGTGATATTATTAAGCTCTGCGTCTAATTGCGGCAAGCGTGCAGCGGCGGCAGTGTGCGCCTCCTCAAGCTTTGAAAGAGCCGCAAAGTTAAGCTGCCCTTGCATTTCCGGCGGCATCATTGGCAAAATAGGCTGCATAGCAGCGTTAAAGCCTGCCTCACCCATGGCGACAAGCGCCGACACACTAAGCGCGGGCATGGGCGGCGCTACAGGTATTGCGCCAAGCGCGGCATTTAGCCCGTCATACTGAGTGTTTAATTCTGTATATGCTTTCTTTTCGCCCTCAAACGCCGCTTTGTTGGCGGTAAGTGTGCTTTCTTCGGCAAGCAAGGCGTTTAGATTTGCAACTGCACCGTCTATTTGCGCACTGCCTGCCGCCATTTTAGCTATACCGTCATTTTTTTGGGTTGTAAGCTGGCTTTTGCCGTCGGCTAATTTTTGCTGCCCGTCGGCTATTTTCGCCATACCCTCGCGCAGTTCCTTTTGCGCTTTAGCAAGCTCTTTGTCCACGCTTGCAAGCACTTTATCGTTAAGCGCATCTATTTTTCTTTGGTTGAGCGTTACCGATAGCTTTTCCGACACAAGCCCAGAGCTTTGCACGCTGGCTACGCCGTCTATTCGCTCTAATTCAGGCAGCACTGTATTTTCTACATATGCCGACACCTGTTTAATATCCATGCCGTTCACGTCTACGCTTGCCACCATTATCGGCAGCATGTCGGGGCTTATCTTCATAAGCATCGGCGTGCCTACTTCATCGGGCAATTGCGCCGACACAAGGTCTATATTGCCCGAAAGCTCTATAGTGGCGGAATCCATATTAGTACCTTGCTCAAATTCCAGCATAACCATACTGGAATTTTCGTTAGATGTGGAGCTTACATTTTTAATGCCGCTTGTGGTGCTAAGCACAGATTCAAGAGGCTTTGTGACAGTTTGCTCCACTTTTTCGGGGCTTGCGCCCGGATATGTAGTAACCACTATTATATACGGCAGCTCTATGGCAGGCAAAAGGTCGGTAGTAAGCCCCATAAAGGATATTACTCCAAGCACTATTACCATAACCACAGCAACAAGCACCGTGTATTGTTTTTTTACACTAAATTTAGATAGCATATATTACACCCCTGCGGCTTTTTACCGCAATATCAAATTGTGACCGACTGGTCGGTCGCTTATTAGTATATCACTTAGCAGTGTAAAATCAACAGGTTTCGCAGTTTGTTTACAAAATATTCAAACACTTATTATGGATATTGCACAGTACAAATATATTAATATGATATACTCGGTCTTAGGCTAAAATAAGTGTTATGCTTGCGCGGTGCAAATATATTAATGTGATATACGGTGCAATGCTAATATAGGACGTATATTTGCGCAGTGCATGCACCATATATCTGTTTATGCCATTTATGTGAAAATATCCAGTAATGCACAATCACCATAGAGGGCTTTTATTATGGTACATTATGCTAACAAAAAACTATTTTTATTAAACTGTTTATTTTGCATGTTAATAATTGTATAATAGAATAGATAATACAATAGTAATTGGGAGTTGATTGCATGAACGAGTTTAACAGCAAGCTATTAGACGGTGTAATGAAGCTGCATTTTGTCGGTATAGGCGGCAGCGGCATGTTCCCTATGGTAGAGATTTTGCATGAGGTTGGCTACGAAATAACAGGCTCTGACGTAAACGAGGGCGATATAGTAAACAAAGTGCGTGCGCTTGGTATAAATGTAAGCATGGGGCATAAGGCAGAAAACGTAGAGGGCGCCGAAATAGTGGTGTATTCTGCTGCCATTATGGAGCATAACCCCGAAATAGACCGTGCCCACGAGCTTGGCATACCCACGGTAGAGCGCAGTGTGCTATTGGGCTATCTTGCCAACACCTATCCACACCCCATTTGTATTTCCGGCACCCATGGCAAAACCACCTGCACAGCCATGACAACGCAAATACTTGTAATGGCAGGCAAAGACCCTGCCGCAGTTATCGGCGGACGCTTACCCCTTACAGACAGCTACGGCAGATATGGCGCGGGGCGAGAAATTACAATAGAAGCATGCGAATTTTCAAATACATTTTTGCATCTTGTTCCATTTGTATCGGTAATTTTAAATATTGATGCCGACCATTTAGACTTTTTCAAAACAATGGATAACCTAAAGGCGTCGTTTCGTAAATTTGCACTTTTAACCACCCACACTGTTATTGCAAATATTGACGACGCCAATACAATGGAGGTAATGCGTGGCGTAGACAGATTTGTTGTTACCTTTGGCCAAAGTGAGGGCGCAGATTTCAGAGCAATTAATATTAAAGAGGAACGCCCTGCCTTTTTCGGCTTTGATATTATGGAAGGCGAGCATATCGCCGGGCATATCAGCCTTGGCGCACCGGGCAAACATAATGTGTACAATGCACTGGCAGCCTATGCGTCAGCAAGGAATGTGGGCTGTGCGCCACACGAATGTATAAACGGTATAGAAGCCTTTGCCGGTGCAGGTAGACGCTTTGAAATATTGGGCGAGCATAACGGCATTACCATTGCAGACGATTATGCGCACCACCCCACAGAACTAAGAGCCACCCTTGAAACAGCAAAAAGCATGGATTTTAAACACGTATGGGCAGTATTTCAGCCCTTTACCTATAGCCGCACAAAGCTGCTGTTAGACGATTTTGCCGATGTTCTTTCCATTGCAGACAAGGTGGTAATGACGGAAATTATGGGTAGCCGCGAAACAAACGACGATTACAATATCTACACAAAGGATTTAGCCGATAAAATAGACGGTAGCGTGTGGTTTAACACCTTTGACGAAGTATGTGATTATGTAATGGCAAACGCCCAAGATGGGGATTTGGTGCTAACCCTCGGCTGTGGAGATATTTATAAAGCCGCAAAGAAAATGATGAAGGCTTAAAGCCTGTAAAATAAATTTATTATACAAAACCAAAAGCAGCCGATTTTTCGGCTGCTTTTGGTTTATTTGTTATTTTGTTAAAGCCTTAACTGTTGTGCGTGGTTTATTTGTTGTTTTGTTGAAATCTTAAATATTATGCACGGTTTATTCGGTGCTTTTACATAACAATTATTGTAATTTTAAGTATGATAAAGCCTATTTTTTACCAGTAATTTACAACCTCTTTGTACATTTCTACGTACTTTTTAGCACTGGCGTTCCAGCTGCAATCGCATTTCATGGCTCTTTCTACAAGGGTTTTCCAGCCATCGCCGTTTTCAAAGCCTGCTTTTGCGCGCATACATGCGTCTAACATATCGTAGCCGTTGTACCCTGCAAATGTAAAGCCGTTGCCTTTACCGTCGCCCGAGTCTTGAATGGAGTCGCGCAAACCGCCTGTTTCGCGCACTATGGGTATTGTTCCGTAGCGCAGCGCCACCATTTGTGATAGGCCACATGGCTCCGATTTGCTGGGCATTAGGAACATGTCTGCGCCTGCATACACCTTGCGTGCAAGGCTTGGGATAAAGCCGATTTTTACACCTACGCAGCCTTTATTACGGGCGGCAAGCTCCAGAAAAAAAGTTTCGTATTCCGCCTCGCCGCTGCCAAGGATAACAAGCTGCATGCCGCTGTTTACAATTTCCTGTGCCACATGCCGTACTAAGTCTAAGCCTTTATGCGCCACAAGGCGTGTAACCATGCCCACTACAGGCACAGGCCAATCGTTTAGCCCAAATTCTTTTTGCAAGTCCTGCTTGCAAGCAAGCTTTGGCTCTTTAAAATTATCGGCATTGTAATTTGCAACAATATTAGTATCTGTTTCGGGGTTATATTCCTTTGTGCCAATGCCGTTTAATATGCCGCAAAGCTTATACTGCTTTTTGCGCAAAAAATCGTCTAGGCCGTGGCTAAACCACGGATCCAGTATTTCGTTTGCGTAGCTTGGGGACACGGTGGTTACTTTATCAGCACATTCTATTGCGCCCTTCATGAAATTAAGGCAGCCGTCGTATTCCAAAATATGTGCATCTGCGTGTGGAATACTAACAATCTCGTCTAAAATTTCTATGCCATATTTGCCTTGATACTGAATATTATGGATTGTAAACACGGTTTTTATCGTTGCAAAGCCTTCCATGCCGCGATAAAGCAAATTTAAATACACAGGCACAAGCGCCGTTTGCCAATCGTTGCAATGGATAACGTCGGGTTTAAAATCCAATACCTTCAGCATTTCAAGCACAGCTCTTGAGAAAAACGCAAAACGCTCTGCGTCGTCGTAAAAGCCATACAGCCCTGTGCGCTTGAAATAATATTCGTTATCCAAAAAATAATATGTAACGTTATCATTTACAAGCTCAAATATGCCGCAATATTGCCCTCGCCAGCCCACAGGCACGGTAAAATTGCAAACAAATTTCATTTTATCGCGCCATTCTGTCTTTACCGCGCCATATAGCGGCATTACTACGCGGCAATTTACTTTGCACGCACGTATTGCATTAGGCAAGCTGCCTGCCACATCTCCAAGCCCGCCCGACGCCGCAAACGGCGTAGCCTCGCTTGTACAATATAAAACATTCATCATAGCTATAACATTCCTTTCATAAGGGTTTTACTTTGGGCAATTGCGAAATTGGTACATGTAAACAAAATTATAGTGACGCACATTGCGCATTTACCTAAGGTTTTACACAAATAATTATGCGCCTTGCATTTTATCGCCTTGCAGCGTCCTTATTCTTACACAATGGCACTTTTGGGAACAAATACCGGCAACATGTCTGTGCCGCACAGGGTTTTGCCCTCGCTTACAGACACATCTTTATCCAAAACGGCGTTTTCCACCTTGGCATTTGCATGTATTTGAGAGCCTTGCATAATCACGCAATTTTTAACCACTGCGCCCTTTTCTATGCGCACACCGCGGAACAGAACGCAATTTTCTATTTCACCCTCTATGATACAGCCGTCTGCAATAAGGCAATTATTCACCTTGCAGTCCATAGCGTATCTTACAGGTGCCTCGTCGCGCACCTTCGTGTAAATTGGACGAGTGGCAGGAAACAGTGCTTTTAGGTTATCGGGATTAATCAAGCGGATATTTTCGTCAAAATAGCTTTTCATGTCGTACACACGGGCGCGATAGCCCGTATATTCCACAGCGCGCACATCTAGGATATTAAGACCTCTTGCGATAATATCCCGTTCAAAATACACAAGGCCACGCACCATGGCGTCTTTAATCATCACGATTAATTCTTCTCTTTTAATAACAACTACGTTCATGGAAAGATTTTGCACACCGGAGCGGTAATCGTTGCATAAAAGCTCGGTAATGCGGCCGTTTGCGTCTATGGTAAAGGTGAAGTTTTCTTGCTTTATCGGCTCTGCTATCGCACTGCGCTCGTACACCATGCTTACGTCTGCGCCCGATTTAATATGATTTTCCACAAGCTCTGCAAAGTCCAAATCCGACGCAACATTGCAGTCGCTCATAATTACATATTTTTCTTTTTGCTCTTGCAAAAAGTCTATAATGCTATACAGCGCCTCTATGCGGCCGTGATACACTTTATTGCTGCTTTGAGAATAGGGTGGCACTATATTAAGGCCGCCGCGCTTTCTCGACAAATCCCATTCGCGGCCGTTGCCAAGATGATCCATTAGCGAATGATAATTCTTTTTAACGATAACAGTTACGTTTTCCATGCCTGCATGCACCATGTTGCTAAGGCAAAAATCTATCATGCGGTATCGCCCTGCAAAAGGCACAGATGCCATTGTGCGGTTTTTGGCAAGCTCGGGAATTAAGCCGTCGTAGGAGTTTGGGAAAATAATACCAAGTGCATTAATATTTACCATGCCTCCTCGCCTCCTTTAACATCATGTTCAATCATGGCTTTAGGCAAAATCTTGGCGTTTTCTCCAACAACCACACCCTCGCCAACTACTGCTATGCCCCATTTTTCCAAGTCTTGCATGTTTTCGGGGCGTTCGCCAACTATGGCACCTTTTTTCACGACAACATCTTCGGCAATTATCGAATAGCGCACATCTGCGCCTGCCTCGATAACAGCACCCGGCATAATGATGGAATCGCTTATTTTTGCGCCTTTTTCCACACTTACGCCTGCAAACAGTACACTGGAACTTACCTCGCCGTCCACTGTGCAGCCCTCGGTAATCATGGAGTTGTCCACCTTAGCATCAGGCCCCGTATAATGGCACGGTCTGCCTGATGTACGTGCGTAAATTTTCCACGCCGGATCCCAAACGTCCAGTGGCATTTTAGGGTTGAGCAAATCCATATTTGCTTCCCACAAGCTGTCTATAGTGCCCACGTCTTTCCAATATCCCTCAAATGGATATGCCACCATGCGCTCTTTATCGCTTAACATATTTGGAATAATATTCTTGCCAAAATCGTTTGATGAGGTTTTATCATGCTCGTCTTCTGTAAGATATTTACGCAATTTTGCCCATGTGAAAATATAAATACCCATGGACGCCAAATTAGATTTCGGCTCTTTCGGCTTTTCCTCAAACTTGGTTATTTCGCCGCTTTCGTTTGCCGTCATGATGCCAAAGCGCGAGGCTTCTTCCCATGGCACCTCAAGGACGGCAATGGTACAATCTGCCTGTTTTTCCTTGTGAAAATCCAGCATTTTGGCATAGTCCATCTTATAAATATGGTCGCCCGAAAGGATAAGTACATATTCGGGATCGTATCTGTCGATAAAATTAATGTTTTGATAAATGGCATTTGCCGTGCCCTTATACCAATCGGAGCCTGTTGCGGTTTGGTATGGGGGCAGAACATGCACGCCGCCATACAAACGGTCTAAATCCCACGGCTGACCGTTACCGATATAATCGTTCAGCACAAGGGGCTGATACTGCGTAAGTATACCTACAGTGTCGATGCCTGAATTAACGCAATTTGACAGCGGAAAATCTATAATGCGATATTTACCGCCAAATGGCACTGCCGGCTTTGCAAGATTTTTGGTAAGCGCATAAAGGCGCGAGCCCTGCCCACCTGCCAATAACATTGCTATACATTCTTTCATATACTTTTTCCTCCTGTTGGTGCATACAGCGCCAATATTTTTGCCGTTTGCCGATATTGCCTTTTCACAGCAATTTTACTTTTGATTGTCCTATTCAAGCCTTCGCTTTTGCCTTACTTGGCTCTTTTTTGGCAGTTTTGGCTTTCGCCCCATGCTCTGCGCTCGTTTTGGCTACCGCTTTTTTTACTGGCGGCTTTGCTTTCGTTTTTGCGGCTGTATCAGCCTTTTTCGCGTGTGAAACCGGAGCCGCAAAATACATAGTAGACAGGGGCGGCACGCGCAAGCTGATTGAAAACTCTTGCCCATGCATTGGTATTGCCTGTGCGGTAACGCCTGTGTTTGATATCCCCGTGCCGCCAAAACGCACTTCGTCTGAGCTGAGTATTTCTTTATATGTGCCTTTGCGCGGTACGCCAATGCGATAGCCCTCGCGCAGCACCGGTGCAAAATTGCACACAGCGATGATTTCTTTGCCCTTTTTATCTCTGCGGATAAACGCGATAACGCTTTGAGTATTATCGTCCGGCACTATCCACTGAAAGCCCTGCCAGTCGTAATCCACTTCCCAAAATACAGGGGTTTCCTTGTACAAAGTATTCAGTGCCTTTACGTAAGCCTGCATTGCCGCGTGCTTTTCAAATTTAAGCAAGCCCCAATCCAGCTCATGCTCCTCGCTCCACTCAGTAAATTGTGCAAATTCCTGCCCCATAAAGAGCATTTTCTTGCCGGGGTGCGCCATCATATATCCGTAAAATGTGCGTAATTCTGCAAATTTCTGTTCGTATTCGCCCGGCATTTTATTTATAAGGCTACATTTGCCATGCACTACTTCATCGTGGCTTATTGGCAAAACAAAATTTTCGCTGAAAGCATAGAAAAAGCTAAAAGTTACCTTGTTGTGGTTGCCTGAACGGAACAATGGATCTATGCTCATATAGCTAAGCATATCGTTCATCCAGCCCATATTCCACTTAAAGTTAAAACCTAGCCCGCCGTCTATTACAGGGTGCGATACCTTTGCCCAAGCTGTGCTTTCTTCGGCTATCATCATGGCATGTGGCTTGCGCAGAAAAATCTCGGTATTCAGCTTTTGGATAAAATCTATTGCCTCCAAGTTTTCGTTGCCGCCGTTTTTGTTGCGCTGCCACTGGCCGTCGTTGCGGTTATAATCTAGATAGAGCATGCTTGCCACTGCGTCAACACGCAAGCCGTCTATATGAAACTCTGTGAGCCAATACAGTGCGTTTGAAATTAAAAAGCTCTGCACCTCGCCGCGCGCATAGTCGAACACCATTGTGCCCCATTCTTTATGCTCTGCCTTTAATGGGTTTTGGTCCTCGTAGCATGGCGTACCGTCGAAACGATACAGCCCAAATTCATCTTTTGGGAAATGCGCGGGAACCCAGTCCATTATCACGCCTATGCCTGCTTTATGACATTCGTTTACAAAATGCATAAAATCTTTAGGGGTGCCGTAGCGGCTTGTGGGTGCAAAATATCCTGTTACCTGATAGCCCCAGCTACCGTCAAAGGGGTATTCTGCCAGTGGCATCAGCTCTATATGTGTATATCCCATATCTTTTATGTAGGGAATAAGCTCTTTCGCAAGCGCCTTATAATCGAGGGGGTTTCCGTCGGGATATCTGCGCCAAGAGCCTGCGTGCAGCTCGTATATATTTACGGCGCTATCGGTGGAATTATGCTTTGCCGCGCTGCTTTGCCATGGGGCGTCCGTCCACTCATAGCCGCTTAAATTGTACACCTTACTGCAGCTTGAAGGGCGCGTTTCGGCATGTACAGCATATGGATCCGCCTTAAACACCAAGTCGTCTGCGGGGGTAGTAACACAATATTTGTATATATCATATTCCAAAAGCCCCGGCACAAAGCATTGCCAGATACCACTTTCGCGCAAGTTTTCAAGGGGGGTTGCTCCGGGTATCCAGCTATTAAAATCTCCCACTAAGCTTACAGCCTTTGCGTGCGGTGCCCACACTCTAAACATTACACCTTGTTCTCCGCCGACTTCGTCTAAATGGCTGCCGAAAAATTTATAGCTTTCAAAATTGCTGCCTTTTTTGAAAAGGTAGATAGGTAAATCGGCATATGAGTGCTCTTGATTTATATTCATAAAGACCAATCCTTTCCGGGAAATAGGGCTAATGCCCAACTGCCATATCTTGATTTTGATGTAATATAGCATTAAACAGCCGCTAGGTGCGCCTTAAAACCAATTTTGGCACACCGCTCGTTGTTCTTTATCTAATGATACTAAATTTTACAGAAATATTCAAGAGTTTACTGTAATAAATATGCAAAAGGCTATACAAAATTTCGGCTCTGTTTATGTAAATTGTACAAAAAAAGCCCTCGATGTTCCTTTTTGTGGAAAATCGAAGGATTTTGTACTTTGCTTTGTTTTGTATATCTGCCACAGAATAACGAATATTAAATCAGAACCATTTTTTAATACGCATAAAGATAACCGAACCTAAAGTGCATACTATGGCGATGCTGATTACCGTTAAAAAGCCAAATGGCGAATTTTGGAATGGAACATTCACGTTTGTGCCCCATAAGCTGAACACAATGTTTGGGATAGTTAAAACAATGGTTATTACGGCAAGCACTTTCATAACAATGTTAAGGTTGTTTGATATTACAGACGCAAATGCGTCCATAGTGCCGCTTAAAATATCCCTGTAAATATTACACATTTCGATAGCCTGCTTGTTTTCGATGATTACATCTTCAAGCAGCTCTGTATCGTCGGGATAATCCCGCACAAAATCTGCACGCAAAAGCTTTTCCATTACTATTTCGTTGCCTTTAAGAGATGTGGAAAAATATACAAGGCTTTTTTCAAGGCCAAGCATCTGAATAAGCTCTTTATTTTTCATGGATAAATGCAGCTCGTTTTCCACACGGGTGCTTGCTTTATCCACCTCGCGCAGATAAGAAAGGTACATGGTTGCGTTGCGATAAAGCATTTGCAATGTAAAGCGATTGCGCTTTTTGGTGGAGAAATTTTTCACCGCGTTTTCGGTAAATGCGCGTGCAAGCGCACTTTCTTTAAGGCAAACGGTAATGATGTATTCCGGAGTAAGCACTATGCCAAAAGGCAAGGTGGAATACACAAAGCTGCGCCCCTGTACCTCTACCATGGGGGTATCTACCAGCACTAAAGTGCTGGTGTCCTCTGTGTCTATACGGCTACGTTCTTCTTCGTCTAGGGCGGCGCGTACAAGCCCCGCGTCTGCGCCGGTTATTTGGCACACCTCGTTTATTTCCGCCTCGTCCGGTGCGCAAAGATGAATCCATGCGCCTGGCTGTGGTGCGGAAAGCTGTGTGTGCTTGCCGTGGTCTGTTATGAAAATACTTGTCATAGTACACCTGATTTCCCACGCTTAAACAAACGCGGCTATCGGTGCAATTCAGCGAAAGGCGCGTTTGGCGTGTAATTTAATTTTAAGCTACGTTCTCCCGGGTCGCCGTCCAAGCGCCTTCCCTCCCTTTACTTGTGATGATTTTTTGCAATGAAAACGCAAATGCTTTTTCAAAAAAAGCTTTACGCATTTAGCATCGCTTACTTATTATTTTATGCCAAAACAACATGCTTTGTCAAGCAATCATAGTGTATCTATGCTGTATTTTTGAGATTTGAGAATATTTACATCTTTTTCGTCATGCGTAACAAAAAGTATTGTGCGATTTGCCCTATGCTCCAAGCAAAACGCCGCCGCCATATCTCGCGTGGCATCATCAAGCCCTTTAAAAGGCTCGTCCAATAGCACAATATCCGTATCATACAGCATTGCACGCAGCAAGGCTATTCGCCGCTTTTGCCCGCCCGAAAGCTCGCTTACGGGCTTTTCCATATCCTCGGCGGTAAGCGAAACCTCTTTGCCTTTTTGTATGTAATCTATATCTTTGCCACATACAAGGCGCAAATTAGCAAGCCCCGAAAGCTGCTCAAGCAGCCTGTTTTCTTGAAACATTACTGATATTTTTTTGTTTTCCGTGCCCGTTATCACACCGCTGTCTTTGCGCAAAAGCCCAGATAAAATATTAATAAGCGTTGTTTTCCCACTGCCTGATTTGCCCATGATAGCGTAAATTTCGTTTGCCTTAAACACTGCGCTGAAATTATTTAGCACTACTTTATCATCAAAACGCTTGCATATATTTTCGCATACAATGTCCGTCATATATTCACGCTCCTTTGCTTTATATGCGCATATATAGCCTTTATCGCGGCTAAAAATATGCGTTCAAAGGCAAAGCTTAAAAGCACTATTACCGCCGTCCACGCAAGCACCTCGTCTGTGGCAAAGTACAGCTTGGCGTTGTATAAGCCGCCGCCAATGCTGTTTTCCGTGATGCCTATTACCTCGGCGGCAACTCCGCTTTTCCAGCAAAGCCCAAGAGCCGCCGTGCAGGCAGAAACAAAAAACGGCTGCACATCGGGCAGATAGATATACAAAAGCCTTTTGTAAAACGGCATATTGTATACTTTTGCCATTTGCAAAAGCTTTTTATCTGTATTGATTATCCCCTCAAGCACATTGCCGTACACCACTGGCAGCACCATTAAAAAGCTGATAAGCACGGCTAAATTGCCTGCGTTTTTAAGCCATAAGAGGGCAAGTATAATAAAGCTTGCCACAGGTACACTGCGCACTGTAAGCATGAAAGGCGCAAGCAAAATGCGCACCATGCTGGCGGCAGCCGAAAAAACGGCAAGCAAAAGCCCCACTATAAGCCCCAGTAAAAAGCCGCTTACTATTCGCAAAAAGCTATGAGCTACCGAAAGCCAAAATTCGTTTGTTGTAAATAGCCGCAAAAGCGCCGTAAACGCCGAAAAGGGCGAAGCCAACAAAAGGCTTTGCCCTATCAGCATGCTTGCACCTTGCCATATTGCTATCCAAAACAATATTGCAACGAGCATTTGCAGCTTTTGTTTATTTTTTGTAGTAAAATCCTTCATCAGGCATTGCCCCTCCGATTGCCTTTGGGTTTTGCTCGTTTAATACAGATAGATAGCCCTCTAGCTTTGCCTGCATATCAGCGCCCTCAATAAAGGTGATATTGCACAGTGGCAAGGCTTTTTTGGCAAGCTCTGGCTTTGGCACTATGCCGTATTTTACCACTAATGCCGCGGCATCGTCTGTATTGGCGTTTACCCATTCCGTGCTGCTTTTATAGTCTTGCATAAACACGTTAAAAGCATCTGCATTTTTCTCTATAAAATCCTTGCACGCCACCATTACGCCCGTTACAAGTGCGCTTTCGGGGGAAACCTTGTTCCACTCGGCGGTCATGTCAAACATGGTTTTAAGCTCGGGCAATTCGCCCTTTAGCGCGGTGGCATATGGCTGTGGCAACAGGGCGATAGGATATCCGCTTGATGCCTTCATGGCAGCCGCCACCTCTGTAGCCTCGCTTTTATATTCTATGGTCACATCTGTGCCCGGCACTAAGCCGTTCTTTTGCAAAACATAGTTTAGCACATATTCGGGTGTAGTGCCCTTGCCTGTTGCATAAATGGTTTTGCCTTTTAGGTCTTTAATGCTTGCCATGGCATCGCCTGTGCCAACTATGTACAATACGCCTAAGGTATTCACAGCCGCCGCTTGTATCTTGCCCTCGGTTTTAGCATATAGCGTGCTTGCAAGGTTTGCGGGGATTAAAGCCACATCAATGTCGCCGCTTATCAGCTTTGGGGCTATTTCGTCTGCCGCACCGTACATTGTTACTTGGTAGTCGTTGGCTGTGGCTTTCGCCTCGGCATCTTCCATAAGCTTTACCATGCCCATGGTGGTAGGCCCTTTAAGGCTGGCTATGCGAAAGATTGTTTGCTCTGCGGCTACTGCGCTCTGGGGTGCGCTTTCCGCCTTTGAGGACGGCGCAGCCACGCTTTCGGCTTTGCTTACAGCAGATGATGGTGCCGCGCTGCCGCAAGACGCCAAAAGCCCCATTGCCAAAACAGCACTTAATAATATTGATAAAGTTTTTTTCATAATAATTTACTTCTCCTTTTATAGCAGCTTAACTTATTATTGCCCTTGTACTCGAGCCTTTTGTCAATTTACATACAGCAAATACGTGGGCTTTAGTAGGACAATCAAAAGTAAAATTGCATACTTGTTAATCCTGCATGATTATACTATAATGGCAATAGAAAAACTGTTGCCGCGGCAACAGTTTATTGATATTGCAAAATTAAAAGGAGCGCATATGGAAGAATTTTTGCCTGTACTGCAAAAAAGCAGCCTTTTCAGTGGCATTGATGCAAAGGATATTCTCGATATTTTAAGCCATACCGGATATACTCTGCGCAATTACAAAAAAGGCGAAGTGCTGATACTTTCGGGGTACGAATACCGCGAGATTGGCATATTATTAAGCGGAGAAATAGAGGCGGTAAAGCAAAGCGAGGGCGGTGACGTTTTTACTATATCACGCATATCAAAAAGCGGAATTTTTTGTGATGTACTAAGCGGCAGCCACCATATTAAAAGCCCTGTAACGGTAAGCGCCAGATGTAATTGCTGTGCAATTTACATTCCATACAATAGGCTTTTTGTGCCTCTAAACGTGCAAAGCCTTGCCGCTTCGCGGCTTTTGCAAAACCTGGTAGGTACAATATCGGATAAGTATTTTGAGCTTGACAAAAGGCTTAGCCTTGTGCTTTTAAAAAGCCTGCGTGCCAAGATACTTCGCTATTTGAACGGGCTTTCCAAAAAAGCCGAATGTCGCGAATTTACCGTGCCTTTTACACGCACAGCCATGGCAAATTACCTTGGCTGCGAGCGCAGCGCCCTATCGCGAGAATTATCACGTATGCAAAAGGACGGAATAATAAATATTGATAAAAACAAATTTACCTTGCTGTGATATATCGGTGCGAGTAGATATTTTTCAATACACCGCCCCACTCAGGCGCAGTATAGCGTTCGTCAAAATGCTACATAACGCCTCACGGATAGCATTGGCAGCTTATGCAGCTGCCTTTAAAAAGCATATGCAAAGCTATTTTGTCAGCATTACACCGCATTTTGTATTCGTAAATTTACCTGCGTCCACCGAAAGCGCGCCGTTTATCATTACATAGGGTATGCCGCTTGGGGGTGCGTCGGGCAGCCCCTCGCCGGGAAAATGCGCGTTGTCGCGTATTTTGTCGTAATTAAACAAAACTATATCTGCGTCGTAGCCCTCTTTGATAATGCCTTTATCTGGTATATTATATACTAAGCACGGCAAAAGCGTTGCCTTGTATATAGCCTCCTCAAGGGATAAAGCGCCGCTTTCCCTCACTGCCTTGCGTATGTATTTAGGAAAGCTGCCTGCTATCTGTGGGTGCCCCTCATGCATACTATATGCGCCTGCGTCGGTGCTTGGCATGGCATATGGCTTTACTATTGTGTCCAATACTTCTTTTGGCGTACCCGAAAAGCACACTACAGATTCGTTTGGATATTTTTTTCGTAGCAGCAAATACAAGTCTTTATTTAAACGCTGGCCTGTATATTTGCCTGTCGCCACCACCATGGAGCCAAAGCGCAAGGAATTGTCCATAATAGTTTGATAATCGAAGGTAGCCGTGCCGATATAGGTTGCCCAGTCGGAATACATGCCGCTGTCCATCCAGATGTCCATGCCTTTTTCGCGTGCTTCGTCCATTATCTGCAAGGCAGGGTGCAAGGTGCCAAATCCGCTGTATTGATATACAAAATGGCTGAACAAAAGCCTTGCGCCGCTTTTTTTGCCTGCCGCAAGGATTTCGTATATAGAATATAAATCATTTTGAGTAAATAAGCGTGTATGCACAGCCAGCACTCGCCCATATTCTGCCGCAAGCTGCGCCATGGTATCTATCTCGGGTATAGCCGCACCGGGCGAATAATCTAGCCCCAGAGAAATGCCGTATGCGCCATTTGCAAGTGCCTTGCGCGCAAGCTGCTCCATTGCGTCTTGCTCCAAGGGCGTTGCTTTTTGGTCCACATTTTCAATGCCCACGGCTTTGCGCAAGGTAAAGCTGTGGCCGATAAGCATTGCTTCGTTTATGAAAGAGCCGCTTTTGCGACGTTTTTTTATATAATCTCCCACCGAAAGCGCCGACAGGCCGCAATTGCCACCTATGCTTGTGGTGATGCCCTGCAATACAGAAAGACGCGCACCGTATGCGTCGCCATCTACATGGCTGTGTACGTCCACAAAGCCGGGTGCCAGCACAAGGCCGCTTGCGTCTATCTCTCGCCTTGCCGATAATGCATTTTGCGATACGGCGGATATTTTACCGTCTTTTACCGCAACATTTAATATGCTTGAGGTAAGCGTTTCGGTATTAACCACCAGCGCCCCATTAAAAGATAAATCATACATTGGCAACGCCCTCTAAGGCAAGGCGGCGAGCAAGCTCGCGTTTTTGCCACTCGCGCAGCCACGGCAAAAGAGATTCCCTTGTGAATGGAGTAGGCGCGTTGCCGCCGCAAGGTGCTAAAAGGCAGTCTGCTATAAGTAAAATGCGCTTTGCCACGGCGCTGTTTTCGTCTGTAGCAAGCACAGTATACCCTGCAAGGGTGCTGTACTCTAAGGTTTTGTCGTGGTCTAAAAACGCCAAAACCTCCACGTTTGTTTTTTTGGCAAATTCGGTAAGCTCTGCTTTGGTTTCGCAGCAATCGGCATTATTTACAAAAAGCTGTATCGGCAATGGCTTTTCCGCGGCAGATCGGCACACCGCCTGTAAAAGACTGTTTGCCGCCGCCACAGCCGCAAAGCTGCCGTTTGTAACTATAATGCACCGCTGCATAAGCCCCTCGCGCAATGGCAAAACATAGCCTGTGCATGGTGTTTCCCCTGAAATATCATATAAAATAAAATCTATTTGCAGGGTATTTGTAAGCCCTTGCGTGTCTAGCATTTCGTCTATAAGGCTGATGCCACGGGCAAGGCAGCCCACACCCGGATCTATACTGCCAAGCTCTAGGCACCATACGCCGCTTTGGGTTTTTATCACATAATCGTCTAAATCTATTTCGTATTTTTCCCTATAGCCCTCAAGCGCAGGCATTATTGCGGCATCTCCGCGCAAAAGCACCGTGGAGGAAAGGCTTAAATCGTTGCCGACTAATAGCACATGATACCCTTTTTTGGCAAGAGCATGGCTAAGGTTTTGCGCAATGGTGGATTTGCCGCTTCCACCGCGCCCCAAAAAGCAAATACGTTCAGCCATATTCTTCACCCTCCACCGCCGCTATATATTGCTGCTTTGTAAAAACAGCTTTATGCTGTGCCAACATGTTTTTCGCCATATATGCACTGTTTTTCAAAAGCTCGTATGCCTCCAGTGCAAAAAGCTTGGCAGGCAAAATATACGCCGTTTCATCGTTTGTTATTTTAAATTCCGCGCTATGCAGCGCGCCATCTACACCGCCGTGAGTAAAGCCTATTACGGGCATAATTTGCGACAAATCCCCCACATCTGTTGATGCAAAGTTGATAACGCTTTCGTCTATTTCTTCTATACTTATTCCGCTTATTGCGCCCACTGCGGCTTTAGCGGCATCGCTTGGCAGGCAAGCCCCAAGAGGCATATATCCCTGACGGTCTATAATTTCCGCCTGTGCGCCAATTGCCATTGCGGAATATCGCATTGCACAGTCAAATTTTTGCGCCGCATCTTTTATTGCGGATAAAGATTTACCTCTTATCATTGCCTCTATCACTACCATATCAGGCACCACATTTACCGCGCTTCCGCCATTTGTAATATTGGTGTGTATGCGGATACAATCGCTGTCTTTAAAGCCCTCGCGCAATAGCCCCACTGCGTTTAAAGCGAGCGTGGCGGCAGAAAGCGCGTTTACGCCAAGCCATGGTGCCGCCGCCGCATGTGCCGATTTGCCGTGCATTATTACGGTTTTAGATATAAATCCACATGCCGCATTAAGCCCAAGCAAGATATCCGCACTGCTTTCTACCATGTGCGCATGGCTTACAAGGGCAATGTCGGTATCATCAAAGGCACCTATGCGTATCAGCTCCGATTTACCGCAGCAATATTTAACGCCCAGTTTTCCTGCCACCGTGCGCTGTTTATCCGAAAGATATTCCTCCGCAGGCACAGCAAAAAAGCCCACAGAGCCAAAAAGCCTGTCTGCCACCTGTGGCACAGAAAGAGCCATTGCCGCGCCGTATACAGCCGCTAACTGCGCCGAATGTCCACATGCATGGGCAATTCCGTTTTCGGGGTTTGCCAAAGGATGCTCGGGGCAAAGTATACCGTCAAGCTCACCAATTATAGTAATATTAGGGCAATGGTCGGCATTTGCATTGCCGTTTAATGTGGCACGTACACCTGTTACGGCAATATTGTTTTCCGTCTTTAGCCCAATGCCTTCCAATGCAGATTTAATTTTTTGTGAAGTATCGTTTTCGCAAAAGCCAATTTCGCCCTTAATGCTTTTTCCAAAGGCTATAATTGCCTCGCGCTCTGCGTCTATTTTATCCAGTATTAACTGCTGTATTTTATCCATAAGCTTACCCTCGACATAAGATTATAGGGGTATAGCCCGTGCCGCTTTGCTACGTAACCGACAACGGGTATCTACCCCTACTGCTATATTATAATTTGTATTCTGTTCTATTGGCAGGCGTTTTTAAATTCCGTCCATACCTTTGTGTGTACTTCTTCTGCCGCCGCGCTGACAGGCATAATCATTTCGGGGTTTTTAAAGCTTGCAGGCAAGGTTAAAAATTCTTTGTATTCATGATTAATTTTTTCGTCTGCCGCTTTATTTGTGCAGTAATATCCAATATATTCAAAGCACTGTGCCGATACCTCGGGCTTTAAAAGATATTCAAAAAACTTGTGCGCGCCCTCTGCATTTGGTGCTTTAGAGGGAACAAAGCCTGCCATTATGCCAAAACCGTCGCCCTCTTTGGGGAATACCACCTTTAAATTGGGGTTTGCAAGCTTTGCCATGGTAACCTGCGAGGTGTACATAATAGCGGTGCTTACTTCGCCCGAAATTAAATCGTTCTGCACATTATCGTCTTTAATAAGGCGGATATTCGGTGCAAGGTCTATCAGCTTTTTGCCTGCCGCTTCTATTGTGGCTGTGTCCTCGGTATTATAGCTTTCGCCTGCAATTTTAAGCGCCATACCGTTGATTACACGATAATTTCCGATAATGGCAATGCTGTCTTCTAAAGATTTGTCCCATAAATCCGCATAGCCTGTAATCTCTTTTTTTACTTTTTCGGGGTTATACACTATTGTTTGCACGCCTGCGCCATAGGGCACTGTGTATTCGTCCTTCGCGTCGTAGAACTGGCCCTGTGCAACGGGATTAATATTGGCAAAATTGGATATTTTGCCCTTATCCAGCTTTTGAGCAAGCCCCTCGTCTACTACGGTTTTGATGATATAATCGTCGGCAATTACTACGTCGTAGTCACCGCCCTTAGACGTTTCAAGCTTTGCAAGCATGGTTTCGTCTGTGTCGAAATTGGCATAATTTACCTTGATGCCAGTTTCTTTGGTAAAGCCGTCCAGAACTTCCTGTGGGAACATGCCCTCCCATGTGAATAATGTGATGCTATCGTTTGCTTTTGCGCCGCAGCTCGTCATAATGCCAAGGCATAATGTGGCTGCCAATATTGCGGATAATAGCTTTTTAATCATTTTTTGTCCTCCTGTAATTTATCGTTTTGAACGTTCTTTCCGATTTTTCCTATTTTGTTTGATAAAACAACCATCAGAACGGTTGCGGCTAGCATTACTGTACAAAGCGCATTTATCTCCGGTGTAACGCCTGTTTTCATTTGAGAATATATTTTTATGGGCAAGGTGTTTGTGTTTACGCCCGTTACAAATATGCTTATAATTACGTCGTCAAAGCTCATGGCAAAGCTTAAAAGCACGCCTGAGGCTATGGCAGGCATTACAAGAGGCAGAATAATGTCAAAAAACACGCGTGCCTCGCTTGCGCCTAAATCTCTTGCCGCCTCGGCAAGGCTTTTATCAAGGCCTACCAGCCTTGCTTTTACAAGCATATAAATATACGGTATACAAAAGGCAGTATGCGCAATTATAAGTGTAAGCATACCAAAAGGCAAGCCCAGCAGCGCAAAAAACGTCATAAACACCATGCCGAGGATAATTTCGGGTATCATGATAGGTAGCTGAGAAAGATATTCCACAGCCCCCTTACCCGGTAGCCTTGCTTTAGGCATGCCCACAGCGGCAAGTGTGCCGATTACCGCCGCGCAAAAGCAGCTTGCCGCGGCTAGGATAAGGCTATTTAACAGAGCCTCGAATATCGCTTTATCGCGAAAAAGCTCTGCGTACCATTTTAGCGAAAATCCGCCCCAAATTGCCGAAAGCTTGCTTTCGTTAAAGGAATAAACCACCACTAGGGCTATGGGCAAATACATCAGCACCATCAAAAAGCCAAGATAGATATTTGGCAGCTTAGTACGGTTTTTCATAATAAGCCCTCCAAATCCTTCACCTTAGTAACCTTGCGGTAGAAGGCAATCATAAGGCTTGTTAATATCATTAATATCACGGCTAAAGCCGCCGCAAATGGCCAGTTGTGCGCCTTCATCAATTGCTCTTGTATTACACTGCCCACCAGTACCACCTTGTTGCCGCCCAAGATATCCGCTATGAAGAATAAACCCATAGACGGAATAAACGTGAGGATTACGCCGGATAAAAGCCCCGGCAAGGTTAGCTTGAGGGTAACTGTATAAAAGGCTTTAAACGCACCTGCGCCTAAATCTCGCGCTGCCTCCACAAGGCTCCAGTCTAGCTTTTCGGCACTGGAATATACCGAAAATATCATAAAAGGCAATAGCGCATACACCATGCCTGCAACCACGGCAGGATAGGTATACAGCATTTTAAGCGGCTCTTTGGTTATGCCAAGCCACATTAAGACCTTATCTACAGTGCCGTTTGCGCCAAGTATTATTATCCAGCCATATAGGCGGATAAGGGCACTTGTCCAAAAGGGTATCATTAAAAGCATCATCATGCGCTTTTTCCACAGGGCAGACAGCTTTGCCATAAAATATCCGAAGGGATAGCCGAGAATTGTAATGATTACCGTGCTGATTATGGCAAGCTTAAAAGAGTCTAAAAAGGTTTTAAGATAGATAGGTTCTAGGATATCGGTATAGTTTTTTACGGTAAATTCGCTTAAAACGCCCCAAACCTCGGCGCGTTTTAAAAAGCTTAGCACCACCATATAAATTAAAGGCCCTGCCACAAATATAATCGTAAAAAGATAAATTGGCATTGCCATAAAAACATTGCTTTTATCTACTGCACTTTTAGCAGTATGGGGTTTTTTCATTTCTCGTCCTCCCCGTCTACCGGCACGGCGTTTTGCGCCTGCCAGCAGATATTTATCTCGTCGCCCACATCTAGCTCTGCGTTTATGCCATGGCGGCTTGCAATAATTTCTTTGCCGTCTTCAATGCCAAAGGCTATGCGCAGCATGCCCCCTGCAAAGCTTTTTTCAAGCACCTTTGCATGCATGCCCTCACTGCACGTAGAAAATTCCACATGCTCACTGCGCACGGCAAGGGTTATGGCATCGCCTTTATTGTAAAGCTTGCCAAGGCTGACGCTTTTCACCTTACCGCCCATAGTGTTCACCGTAATAACGTCACCGTCTTGCGCCTCTACCGTACCGCTTACTATATTCGCGCTGCCTACAAACTGCGCTACAAAGGCAGTTTTGGGCGTGTCGTACACCTGTGCCGGTGTGCCTATTTGTATAAAGGCACCGTTTCGCATTACGGCAATACGGCTGCTCATGTTCAGGGCTTCCTCTTGGTCGTGGGTGATATAAATAAATGTAATGCCTAGGCGTTTTTGCAAATGCTTTAGCTCCACTTGCATTTGGCGGCGCAGCTGCAAATCCAGCGCGCCCAGTGGCTCGTCTAAAAGCAATACCTCGGGCTTATTTACTATGGCTCTTGCTATGGCTACGCGCTGACGCTGGCCGCCTGAAAGCTCGCTTGGCATACGCTTGTCGTAGCTCGTAAGCTGCACAAGCTCTAAAGCCTCTTTTACTGTTTTATCTATAGTTGCCTTGTCTTGTTTTTTAAGCTTTAAGCTATATGCAATATTTGCGCCCACAGTCATGTGGGGGAACAGAGCATAGCTTTGAAACACTGTATTTACATCGCGCTTATTGGGCGGCATGTCTGTAACATCTTGCCCATTTAACAGTACTTTTCCGCTATCGGGCGTTTCAAGCCCTGCTATAATGCGCAAGGTGGTGGTTTTACCACAGCCCGACGAGCCTAAAAGCGTGATAAATTCGCCTTTTTCCACCTGTAATGATACGCCATTTAAAACCTCGGCATCGCCAAAGCTTTTTGTTATATTATCTAATTGCAAAATTATTTCTGCCATTTTTCCTCCATAGCCATTGTTCTGTGCATATTTAAAGTTTGCGCCGCGAAGTAGGTATTGTAACCCACGGGCGGAGCAGAGCCCCGCCCCTACAAAGTAGGTACAAGATAGTCGCCTTGTAATCGCGCCGCGAGCCAGTATAGTAACCGCTTGCGGTTATTATATCATAAAAATCTTGTTTTTATGATATAATTCGCCATGTTTTCGGTTGCCGCTTTAGCGGTGAGAAAACGGCTTGCGTAATCGCGCCGCGAGCCAGTATAGTAACCGCTTGCGGTTATTATATCATAAAAATCTTGTTTTTATGGTATAATTCGCCATGTTTACGGTTGCCGCTTTAGCGGCGAGTAAACGGTATGCGTAATCGCGCCGCGAGCAGGTATAATGACCGCTTGCGGTTATTATATCACAAATGCAAAGACATGTAAGTAGTTTTAAAAAAAAACAGATTTGCACTTTGACAAAATTTTAATCAAAGATTACTTTAAAGTTGTAGACTTATACTAAATATGATAAAATAGCAATATGCTAAAGCATATACTTACTGTGAAAGGCGGCATTTGTATGGACAATTTACTTATTCTCGGCGCAGGCGGCTACGGGCGCGTTATTAGAGAAGCAGCTATAGCAAGCGGATTGTTTGCTGATATTGCGTTTTTAGATGATGCTGTAGACGAGGCCATTGGCACTTTAAATGAATTTACAAATTTTTTAGACAAATATCCTTTTGCATATCCTGCGCTGGGCAACAATATGCTACGTTGCAAGTGGCTTACAAAGCTGGAAAACGCCGGCTTTAAGCTGCCGGTAATTATCCACCCGCGGGCATACGTAAGCCCCACTGCTGTTATTAGCGGCGGCACTGCCGTGCTTGCAAACGCCACAGTATGCGCAAATGCTGTTATAGGCAAAGGCGTAATTATTAACGTAAATGCCGTTGCAGACCACGACTGCCACTTGTACGAAGGCGTACACCTTGCGCCGGGCGCAATAGTAAAAGCACGATGTATAGTAGAAAAGCTTGCAAAGGTAGACTCGGGAGAAGTTGTTACAAGAGTATAAAATTAATTTAAAAGATTGAGGGTTTGTGATGAATAATTTGCTTATAATCGGTGCCGGCGGCCTTGGTATAATGGTGGGCGAGGTGGCAGAAAGCCTTGGTAGATTTGACAAAATATCTTTCTTGGACGATGCTGTGCGCGATGCGCGCGTAGTAGGAAAATGTGTGGATTATAAAATTTTGCACGAAGAATATCAATACGCCATAGCTTCCTTCGGCGACAACGGGCTGCGCCTTAAATGGACCGACTCTCTTAAAAAAGCCGGTTACACCGTTCCCACCATAGTGCATAAATCCGCCTTTGTAAGCCCCTCTGCTACTCTTGGCGAAGGCACAATAGTGCTACACAAGGCGGTAATAAATACCAACACCCACCTTGGCAAGGCATGCCTTATAAACAGCGCAGCCGTGGTAGACCACGATAATATCCTTGATGACGGCGTACACGTAAACCTTAACAGCACTATTAAAGCATGGTGCCATATGGAAAACTGCCGACGCACAGAAGTAAGCGAAGTGGTATATTCCACACGCCGCAAAATAGACGGAGTGGACGACATAAACCTTGAGGACGCATTGTTTGCCTTTAAACTGGGCGAGGCAGCGTCTTACGTAAAGCCCTTTGGCTCTGGGCATATCAACGACACCTACGCCGTATATGTTGGCGAGGACGGCAAAGAGGAATTGCGCTATGTAATACAGCGCATTAACAAAAACGTGTTTAAAAAGCCCCACGAGGTAATGGAAAACATTTTTGGTGTAACAGAATATCTGCGCGGCATTATCCTCGAAAATCACGGTGATGCAGACCGCGAAACCTTGAGCTATCTTAAAACCAAAACCGGCGAAAACTTTTTTGAGGACGCAAATGGCAGCCCTTGGCGTAGCTACAATTATATACCGGATTCTGTTTGCATTGAAAGCGTTACCAATAAGGTGGATTTTTACAATAGCGGCAAAAGCTTTGGCGGCTTTTTAGGTTTGCTTGGTGATTACCCTGCCAATACACTACATGAAACTATTGAGAAATTCCACGATACACGCAGCCGCCTTGCCGATTTTAAGCGCGCGTTTGAGCGTGACGTAAAGGGCCGTGCAAAAACCTGCAAGCCCGAAATAGATTTTGCTCTTGCCCGTGAGGACGACTGCCCTATTTTGATGGATTTGCTTGAAAAAGGCGAGCTGCCACTGCGTGTAACCCACAACGATACAAAGCTGAATAATATTTTATTCGACAAATTTACAGGCGAAGGCCTTTGCGTGATAGATTTAGACACCATTATGCCCGGTCTTGCGCTGAACGATTTTGGCGACTCCATACGCTTTGGCGCGTCTACCGCCGCGGAGGACGAAAAGGATTTATCTAAAGTGCATTTTGACATTGAGCTTTTTGAGGCATATACAAAAGGGTATCTTGAGGCAGCCGGCAAAATATTAACCGAAAAGGAAAAAGATTATCTGCCGTGGGGTGCCAAAATGATGACTTTGGAATGTGGCATGCGCTTTTTAACCGACTATTTGCAAGGTGACACATACTTTAAAGCAAGCTGTCCTCTGCACAACCTTTACCGCTGCCGCACACAGTTTCGCCTAGTGGACGAAATGGAACAGAACTGGCAGAAAATGAACGATATTGTAGCAAAATACAGATAAAGAGGAAATATATGATTTTTGAGAGCATGCAGGAGCTTATAGGAAATACACCACTTGTGCGCATAGAAAATTATGAAAAGCTGCACGGTGTATCTGCAAAGATTTTAGTTAAGCTTGAGTTTTTAAACCCAACGGGAAGTGCTAAAGACCGCGCCGCAAAATTTTTACTGGACGACGCCGAAAAAAGCGGCAAATTAAAGCAAGGCGGCGTTATAATAGAGCCTACCAGTGGAAATACAGGTATAGCCCTAGCCGCCGAAGCCGCCGCACGAGGCTATAAAGCAATATTTACCATGCCCGAAAGCATGAGCATTGAGCGCCGCCGCCTAATATCGGCATATGGCGCAGAAATAGTGCTTACATCGGCGGCTCTTGGCATGCAGGGTGCTGTTGATAAGGCAACCGAGCTTTTGCAAAACGCAGAAAATGCGTTTATCCCCGGCCAGTTTACAAACCCTGCCAACCCTGCCGCACATTATGCCACTACAGGCCCCGAAATTTGGCGCGATACTCAAGGGGAAATTGACGCTTTTATAGCAGGCGTCGGCACAGGCGGCACTTTATCAGGCACAGGGAAATATTTGAAAGAGCAAAACCCCAATGTGCGTGTAATAGCCGTGCAGCCTGCAAAAAGCCCTGTTTTAACAGGCGGCAAGCCCGCATCTCACGGCATTATGGGCATTGGCGCAAATTTTGTACCGCTAACGCTGGACACAAGCATTTATAACGAGGTAATGGATATACAAGACGACGATGCCTATGCCGCAATGAAAAGCCTTGCTAAATGCGAGGGCTTGCTTGTAGGCATATCCTCGGGTGCTGCACTTGCCGCCGCTGTAAGCTATGGTAAAAGGGCAGAGAACAAAGGCAAGCTTATTGTGGTTTTATTGCCCGATTCAGGTGAAAGATATCTTTCTACACCTGCTTTTGCAGAATAATTACAGGCTATTTGCATTTTTTAGCAATTATAATTGCAATGCATAAAGCACAGCTGTTTCTGTTTAAACGCAAACTAAAGACGCTCTTTAAATGGCATTTTACGTCATTTAAAGAGCGTCTTTTATATCTTTTACAATATGGCTTTCCGTGTGGGTACACCGCAACGCATGTACAGGATTAAATGGCTTTTGCATGTTCGCCTTTGTTAGCCACTGCCATTAGGTAACTATTTTTCCGTTTCGCCTGCGTTTAAAATATAAATATCGTCACCTGTTTTATTTCGCATTATTACAAGATTTTCTGCCGTGCCCTGCATTTCCAGATTTACGCCAACCGTTGTAAGGAGCATGCGCTTATCCGCCATGCCCTCACGCTTGCACACATACACATTGTGCATAATTCCGTTTGACGTATCCTCCCATACCTGCTCTGTAACAAAGCCCTTGGGCAATTGCTTTGCACGCTCGCGCGACACTATAGGCACCTGCCACTGTACGCCCTTTATCAAATCCACAAACACAAGCCTTGCCTCGCTTTGTATCATTGCCACGCCTTCGTTATAATCCACAGTACCGCCCAATGCGCCAAACACACCTTCAAAATGCTGTGGTTCTGCGGCTTCTTCTTTTATATTAATAGAAGAAATTGCAACATTTGGCATGCCTGCCAATGTAGACAAGGTATTTACCGCCACAATATCTTTATTTACAAACCTTGCATTTGCAAAGGAAAGCTTTGCATCTGCATCTTTAATTGCGGTGTTTGCTGCACTGGTAAGGGAGGCGTTTACATCGTCTGTAGTAAAAAGACGCTTTTCCTCGTCGGCATTCAGCTTTGCTGTATAAACACAGTTTCCGCGAATATATGTGATGCGTTTCCCCTTTTCGTCCACATCAAAGCCAAGCTCGCTTTTTGCCGAAAGCTCTTTTGGCAGGGAGTAGCTTTTGCTTACGGCTTGTTTTTTCATATCAATGTAATGCACGGCATAGCGTGTAAAATATCTTATATGTCCATCTGTGCCCACATCTAGCCTTGAAATTTGCTCGTCTACATCTATTGTTGATAAAATTTTTCCGCTGCTTATATCAATAAAATCTATCAGTGCCGTGCCGCTATAGGACGAATATGCGGATATTAATATGTTATCGCGCCTTACAAAGCCGCATGGAATATCATGCCCACGGGAAAGCGTTATTGGCATATATTCGCCTTTAATCTCCGTATCCTGCGTTTTTACAGCGGATTTTAAGATATCATCAACGCTTGTATAAATGCTTTTGTCGCATACAAAGCTTGATGCCGCACCGCTTATTTGCACCCACAACATAGTTTGCCCCGGATATTTCGCGTGCTTTTCGTTAAGTGAGTACATTCTTATGCTGTTTTCGCCCACGCTTAACAGCAGCTCGCCTACAACGCCGGGAACATCTTTTATTGCAGCGGGCTTTATCTCGGCATTTTTGATAATTTCAAGTACAGACTTTAGCTGTTCGTCAGAAAGCTTCACAACGCCGTTTGCATTTTCTCTTTGTGCGGGGCATTGTGCGAAAACGCCATTTGAGCCTGCTAAAAGCATTGCATCTGCCGCATGCTTTAGCGTTTCCCCTGCATTGCCTTGGCTTATTTCTCCTTGCTTGCCCTTACAGGCGCAAAGCATTAGGCACAATATGCAAACTGCCGCTATAATACGTTTCATTTGTGTTTTTCCTCTCTGTTATTACGATATCTATTTATCGTATGGGAATATCTATTTCCGCATGCAGCGCAAAGGAATATATCGTGCATTTTTCCACTGCTATACCAAGCCTTTTTTGAATGGCATCTCTGTAAAGTAAAAGCTGTTTTGAATATAATATTTGCAATTCCTCTGCCGTTTTGCCCTTATCTGTTTTATAATCCACCAGCTCGGCGCATTTGCCTTTTACTATTACAAGGTCTGCAATGCCTTGTACAAGCACCTGCCGCGTATCATCTTTTGGCGTATCTGCCACTTTATTTGCGGCTATTGACGTGATAAAATCGTATTCGCGGAAAATTTTGTCTGCTGACGCTATGCGCTTTACAAGGGGCGAAGACAGAAACAAGCGCACATTGTCAAGCTCCAGCTTATCCGCTATATCCCGCTTGATAAACGCGTTTTCAACAAGCCTGTCTACTTCGCCTTGCAAATTTGCGCTTGCCGACGCAAAATCCGCAAATTGCAAAAAGCTGTGCAGCGCAGTGCCGCGCTCTGCCGCTGTAAGCCCCTTGGCATATAAAAAGGACGGGCGCGCCAAGGTGCGCTGTAAAGAGCCATGCACAATAGAGGACACGCTTACTTTAATAGGCAGCTTCGCGATGCTCTGCGCCTTTTTTTCGTTTTCAAACTCCGATAAAAGTATATCACAAATATCGTCATCAGGCATTGCTTTTTCGGTTATTTGTTCAATATGCTCGCCGCTTATGCTTTGTGGGGAAATTATCTCGGCGTTTATGTGGCTGTCTGTTGGCTGTATGGGCAGTAAAATGCCTGTTTCTTTGCGCAAATTATCACAATCCGGATGCAATAACGCGGCAGTGCAAATCCACGGTGCAAAGCTTTGCACGCCGCTTAATATTGTGGCGTTTGCGCCGTGGGTACCATTTAACGTAATTGCAAGGTCGCTAAGCAGCTTTTGCGGATTGGCAAGGGGCATGGTGACAATAAGCTTATCCCTCGCGCGTGTGAGCGCAACGTATAATATGCGCATTTCCTCGCTGATAGCGTCGGTGCGTTCGGCAAGATTAATAGCCCTGTGGGCGGCAGTTTTGTATAAATCCCCACCCTCGCTGCGCAGGGTAAGCCCTATGCCAAGCTCCTCGTGAAACAGCACAGGGTTTGAAATATCTCTTAGGTTAAAGCCATGAGAAGCGTCCGCCATAATACATATGGGAAATTCAAGCCCTTTGCTGCGATGCACCGTCATTATAGACACTGTGTCGGCAGGTATTGCAGGTGCGTCAGACGCCTTGACAGACGCTTTATCGCCCATAAGCTCTAGCATGCGTAAAAAGCCCGACAGGCCCGATGCGCCCATGGACGCATTGTTTACATATGCCACAAACGCGCGCAAATTATCTCTTTTTGCCTCGCCTGCTTTCATTGCGCCAACGGCCGCAAAATAATGTGTGCGTGCAAAAATCTCGCTGCATAATTCGCCGCATGGCACTGTTGCCGCCAAAACTCTAAAATACGAAAGCTGTGATAAAAACGCTTTTATCTTTTCGCTTTGTGAATGTAATATTGCGGTATACAAGCTGCCCTTTGGCGTTTGGGCGCGCACCTGTGTAAGCTCGCTTGGGGTAAAGCCGAATATCTGGGACAAAAGCGCCGCCGCCAAATGTACGTCTTGAGCCGGATTATCTATTACTCTCAAGAGCGAAAGCAGTGGCAATACCTCAGGGCTTGTAAGGCAGTTTTCGGAGCTGTCGGCATAAACTGGCACGCCTTTTTCGCTAAGCGCAGACGTATATGCGGCAAATTTTGCCCTTGTGCGCAGCAAAATGCAAAAATCTCCAAAGGCGCAAGGACGCTGTGCGCCGTTTTTCTCTCGCACTGTATATCCGCTTTGTACCATGCTTATTATAGTGTCGGCTACTGCGTCCATGTCGCCATGCCCTGTTTCCTCTACAAGCTTTATGTCCATTGCGCCGCCGTTGTAGCCGTCGTCGTTGCCTAAATAAAGGCGTTCGTTGCCGTCGTAGTCCACAGCGCCCACGCCGCGGCTCATTATTACGGAAAAAATATAGTTTACCTGCTCTATCACATTTTTAGCACTGCGAAAATTGTGCCCAAGGGTAAGCACGGCAGGGTGCAAGCCCGAGGCAAACGCGGCATAATTATCTTTTTTCTCTAAGAATATTTTCGGCTGTGCTAAGCGAAAGCGATAAATGCTCTGCTTAATATCTCCCACCAAAAACATATTAGATTGTTCTTCGTTTGAAAGGCATTTGTATAAAAGCGACTGCAATGCGTTGGTATCTTGAAATTCGTCTACCATTACAGCGTCAAATCCGTCAGATACAGCATTGGCAATGGCGGTTTTATTGCCATTTTCGTCGCACAACAGCTCTAGCGCAAGATGCTCGTAATCGCTGTATTCCAGCATTTTATCCCGAAGCTTTGCCTTATAAAACTCATTTGAAAAAAGCCTTGCCGCCCGTGCCAAAGCGTTTATCATAGGCGCAATTCTTGCACGGTCTTCATCAAACTCTATTTCGGTGCAGATAAAAATATCTGTGCGCAGCTTTGCAAATACATCTTTTGCCTTGCCGCGCATAGCTTTTACAGCGTCTATCAATACGCCCTCAAAGCCGCGCACAGGCTTAAACGCCGACGGCTTATACTGCTGGGCATACACGGCGGCATCGTCCCATCTGCCTTCGTTTAAAAAAATCTCCATTGCATTTATAAAAGCTATGTCCTCTTGCAAAGCAACGATATATGGGCTGAGTGCCTCCTCCTGGCGCACATTTATAAGGGCAGTTTCTTCTATGGCATGGGCGCTTGCAAGCAATTTTCGCGCCTCGCTGAAAAGCGATTTGCCCCAAGCGGTTTCGGAAAGCTTTGTATCGCCTTGCCAGTCTGCGCATATTTTATTAAGTGTTTTATCAAAAAACGGCACAGAACGTAAAAAATCGTATAGCCCAAGCACTGCCGCTTGCGCGTTATTATCATTGCGCGAACGCCCGTACATGGACGCAAAATCGCAAAAATCCGCGTCACTGCTCATTTGCTCCATAACAAGGCTAATGGTTTCGGCACGAAGCTTAAACACGCTTGCGTCATCTGCATTTTCAAAATCCGGTGGCAAGGAAAGCTCTTCAAAATATTGGCGCAAAAGCTGCATGCAAAAGGAATCTATCGTGCAAATATTTGCACGCCCTAATAGCATACGTTGGCGGCGCAAATATGTGTTGTGCCCGTGTGCATCTGCCTCGGCAAGGCGCAAATCTATGCGCTCGCGCAGCTCCCCTGCCGCCGCGCGCGTAAATGTTACTATTAATAGGCGGTCTGCGGATACAGGGTGCTGAGCGTCCATAAGTATGCGTGCTGCACGTTCTACAAGCACCGCTGTTTTGCCGCTGCCCGCAGCCGCAGATACCAATAAGCTGCCGCCTGTATCTGATATTGCCGCGCTTTGCGCCGCTGTCCACTGCATATAATCGCCTCCTTAATCTGTTTATTGGAAAAGTGCAAAGCTTATGATATCGGAGCGGTCAAGACCGTTCCATACGTTGTATTGTGTTAAATAAAACCGCAAAACTCCCAATATTGTAGTGTCCAAATGTATTGTATTGAATATTATAATATCAAATAAAGCTACACTTGAGTTTATCCGCATTACTTAATCGGTTTTTCTTCAAACACCTTATCGGGTGCTATTATACAAGCCTCGTTCACGCCTGTTTCGTGGCGGCACACAGGGCGATAGTCGCACACGTCGCAAGGGTTGCGCTTTTTGGTTACAAGAGGCTTTGCGGCAATTTGCCCGCTATACAGCTTTGCCGCCATTTCTATAGAAAGCTTTTCTACATGGCTTGCGATATTGCCAAGCTTTTCAAGGCTTGCAAGCTTTTTGGTTGCCTTTGGAGTTCCGTCGTTTTTAAAAGTAAATGGCACAAATAATCCGCTTGCGTCTTTATCCATGCCCTGCACCACAGCTTTGTCGTCCAGCACAAGTCCGTCAAGCTTATATACCGTGCCGCCCTTATCATAGCGCGAGTCCAATGTTTTGGGCGTGGGATCGCCTTGAATATACAGTACCGCCGCAGGCACGGCATTTTTAAAGCTATCCTTGCCATTTTTGCAAATAGTAAACATATACAAAAGCATTTGCATGTTAAGCCCGCAATAAACCTCGTCTAAATCAAAAGCTTTTTCGCCTGTTTTGTAGTCTATCACTCGTATGTAGCTTTTGCCCTCTCGCTCCATTACGTCCACACGGTCTATTTTGCCGATAATGTTTACTGTTTCGCCTGTTGGCGTCACTAGGCGCATCGGCTCTACGCCGCCATCGCCTATTACCTGCTCGAAGGCAACAGGGTGAAATGACGACTGCTTTTGCTCGTCTTGCAAAAATAGCAATAGCTTTGCCGCCGCGCATTTAATTCGGCTGATAAGATATGCAAAACGCTGTGTTGCGTCAGGCATATTTTCCTTAACATAGGCATCGGCTATATTGCCTGCAAGGCAAGTTATTTCTTCGGTGGAAAGGGATATAAAATTTTCTTTGGTTTCGCTAAGTGCTTTTTCCAGAATATAATGCACTAGGCTGCCGCTTTCAAGAGGCGAAAGCTCCGCTTTTTTCCGTGGGCGAACATTTAAAACATATTGCAAAAAATACGCAAAGCCACAGGTGTAATACTGCTCTATTTTAGTAGGTGAAATGCGCAGTTTATCTCCCAGTACCTCGCGCACCAGCCCTTTTTCATCTATGACAAATTCCTTTTCGCTTGCTGCGCTCTCCATGGCAGAAAGGCTTTGCGCCTTGCTGCCGTCACGCATAAGCGCCTCTTTCAGCGTGGCAGAGCTTACTGTATTTGCCGAATACTGCATGCCAAGCAAATCCAGCGCGGCATCTGTGGTGCAGGCAAGCTGCTGTAAAGAAAGCGGCTCTTGCGTGCAGCCAAGCTCCTTGTACATTCTCGCCAGCGGCGCAGACATTGCACCGCCGCCAAATGCCGCCGGAACATAACTTACATAAAGCTGTTTCGACGGTGCGGTAAGAGCGCGATAAAAAAACATCTGCTCTAAAAGGCATCTGTTTTCAAAGCTGCCAGGCATCTCAATGCCGCTTTCTACCAATGCCTCTCTGTCGGTATGGGTTAATAAGCCGCTAAAGCCCACGGCTTTTGGAAATTCGCCCTCGCTTACGCCCATTACAAAGCATATTAAAGGCTCTGCCAAGCGCATTCTGTCGGCAGTGGTAACTATTACGCTGTCTTGAGCCTGTGGCACATGCCCCACCTCAGACGAGCGCAAAAGCAGCAAAAACAGTTCATCATATTCGCCCACGCTTACGCTACAGCCTTTTAAAAGTAGCTCCATTTGCGACAAAAGCCCCATTACACCGTCCCATGTGCCGCAAAGCATATCGGCGGCGGCTTCGCTTTTGCTCTCGCGCAGCATCTCGGCGGCTTTAAGTGTGTTTTGCATGCCGTTAAAAGCGTCTAATAAATAATAAAGGCTGTGGGATATATTTGCAGCGTCTGCGTTTTTCGTTTGAGCCAAAAAGGTAAGTATTGGCGGTATGCATTTTGCACGCGCATTTTCTGCAATTTTCAAAAGCTTTTCGTCAGACGCAGACATATCGCCAAAGCCCGAAGGGTTTTTAGTAAATGCACTGCGCCAATCTTCGGCACCTGTTTTCCACGTATAGGCATAGTTTTCAATGGCACATATTTCTTCGTCTGTAAAGCCGCAAAGCCCTGTTTTTAATAAGCGTAAAATGTTTTCGGTATTCAGCCCGTTTTTTGCAATGGCAAGTGCCGCCCTGAAAAACGCGGCTGGCGCCGAGTGATCCATTGTGGTGGCTTCGTCTATAAAATAAGGCACGCCATAAAGGGACAATTCGTACTTTATGGCCGCCGAGTATTGGTCTAGGCTTCGGCAGATAATAGCCATTCTTCCGTATGGTACTCCGCTTTGTGCCTTTTGCTTTACCCTTGCCGCCACCGCCTTACATTCGTTATATACGCCGCGCTGTGCGCTTATAAATACGTCGCCGTTTGGCAAATGCTCTGTTTCGTCGTATGCCAAATACTCGGCTACCGCCAAAAGCCCCTTGGCATCTTTGTGGCGGTAATCTTGGTTTAAAACCAGCGGAACTGATACATCTGCGCCGCGCTTTGCGGCAAGGCCGCGCAGGCGTGCCGCCGTTTTTTTAACGGGGCTGAAAAGCCCAAGCCCTTCGTCTTTATCCGACAGCCCGTCACAGCAAAGAGTGACGGTGCAGCTTTCGGCAAAAATAAGCTTTGCCAGCATCTTGTATTCAGGCGCGGTAAACCCGTCAAAATTATCAATAAAAACGGCTAGATTACAGATATTATCTACAGGCAATTTTTCGGTAGCCACAGATACCCTATCGGCAGGATCCATTGCCGCATTTTCTATCAGTGCATCATATGCGCTAAAAATAAGCCCAAGCTCGTACAGCTTTTCGCCGTCCTTGCTCTTGCCTGCAATTTGCGTTAGCGCGGCACCATTTGCACCGGCGGTTTTAAGTTCTTTAATAGTATCTGCGCAAAGAGTGCAAAAAGCAAAAGAACGTTTTTGCTTGTGGTATTTGGGCAGAGTGTCCGCCAAATTATCAAGGGCACGGCGCACGTACACCACGCGCCCTGCGTCTGTAAGGGTTTCTATAGCTGTGCCGCCATACGTCTTTAGTATGCGCTCGGCATAGCTTGTAAAGCTGCACACGGTAACAAAGCCGCTATGGTAATCGCCAAGCTCGCGATAAATCATTGTTTCGGCAGAAGAAGTAAACTGCTCCGGCACAAGTAGCAAGCTTTCAAGGCTTTGCATTGCACGCTCTTTAATTTTTTCGATAATTTGCCGTGTTTTGCCTGTACCGCAGGTGCCTAAAATAAGATTTAGCAAAGCTGTTCCTCCTTTTTGCATATATACAATATATTATAGTATAAATACATCAATTAGTAAATGAAAGCTCTGTTAAAATTAAGCGTTTAAAATTAAACGCAAAAATAATCGCCCTGTGCAATTTAAACGTAAGCCATTACATTTGACAAAAAGCAAAAAAGCTACCGCAAAGTAACGGGCTGTAATGCCTTTTACTTTGCGGTAGCTATAATTAAAGCTGAATACTATGATTAAAGATTAAACGTCCATCTCGCTTAGCACAAAATATGCCTTTGGGTGATCGCATACAGGGCATTTTTCGGGTGCGTGCTTGCCAATATGGATATGGCCGCAGTTGGAGCAAATCCATGCTTGCTCTGTTTCGCGAGCAAACAATGTGCCGTTTTCAAGCTCCTCACGCATTGCGCGATAACGCTCCTCGTGTGTTTTTTCTATTTTAGCTACCATGCCAAACAATGATGCAATTCTTGTAAAGCCTTCTTCTTTGGCTATTTTTTCAAAGCCGGCATACATTTCTGTCCACTCGTAGTTTTCGCCGCCTGCTGCGTCTGCAAGGTTGGTCATTGTATCGGGCATTTCGCCATCATGCAAAAGCTTAAACCATATCTCCGCATGCTCTTTTTCGTTGCCGGCAGTTTTCTCGAAAACTGTAGCTATTTTATTGTAGCCTTCTTTTCTGGCTTTGGACGCATAATAAGTGTATTTGTTGCGCGCTTGGCTTTCACCTGCGAATGCAGCCATAAGATTTTGCTCTGTTTTTGAACCTTTTAATTCCATAATATAATACCTCCAAATTTTATTTTCCGATTTTTAAAATCGGGTTAAACTGCCTTGCGGCAGCTTGCAACCTTATTTTTTCAGCTTTGCACAGTTTGGGCAGACACCTGTAAAAAATAAATCGTGATGCGCTCTTTTAAAGCCTGTTTCCTGCTCTATTTTTTTATCGATTTTTTTCTCGTACCCAAGGCTTGCGTCTGCAAATGCGCCGCATTTTACACAAGAAATATGATAATGCTCCTCTGTGCGATAATCGAATTTATCGGCAGACTCCGGCACATGTACACGCAACACCTGCCCATCTGAAACAAGGCCGTTCAAATTGCGATATACGGTGGCTTTGCTAATATTTGGATATTGCTTTTCCACAAAATTGTATACTTCGTCGGCAGTTGGGTGATTGGCCAAGGTTTTCACAGCGTCCATAACAAGGGTACGCTGTATAGTATTTCTTTCTATTTTGCCCACTCCCCATACAATAAATTCAATCTCTATTGGTATTATATATCAATAGAGATTATATGTCAAGCTATTTTAAATTTTACATTGTTTTTCGCAGATTAGAACGCAAGCTTTTAACTTCTAATGTGCTTTTAGACAGTTGCTCCTCTGTATTTTTCAGCAAGTTTTCGCAATAATCTGTCATTTTAGTGCGTGTTTCACGGGCGTGGCTCTGCGCACCGGAAACTATTTCCGTAGCCCTTGCCTGCGCTGTTTTCACTATTTCCTGTTCGCTTAAAAGAACTCTGGCACGCTCCTCGGCACGCTTTACAATAGTATCTGCCTCTTTGCGCGCGGTTGCCACTATGTCTGCCCTATCTTGCACTATTGCCTTTGCCTGACGAATTTCAGTGGGCATATTAAGGCGTATATCGTCTATGATATCGCGCACCTTGTCCACGTCCACCATGCGCTTGCCGCCTGTAAACGGCAAGTTAAACGCGTCCTCTAAAGTTTCGTCCATTAAATCCAATAAATCATCTATATTCATATTGTTTGCTCCATTTCCTGCTTTGGCGCAAGCCGCCGCACAATATCTTCACATATACTCTCAGGTAAAAAGTCTGTAACGTCGCCGCCAAAGCCTGCCACCTGTTTAACCATGCTAGACGAAAGATACATATAATCCGAATTTGTAATCATAAACATTGTTTCAAGCTCGGGGTTAAGCTTTTTGTTTGTAAGCGCTTGCTGAAACTCAAATTCAAAATCCGTAACGGCTCTTAGGCCTTTTATAATGGTGCATGCGCCGATGCTTTGTGCGTAAGACGCAAGCAAGCCCTTGAAGATGTCCACTTCCACATTTTTAATGTCGGCAGTGGCGCGAGTTAAATATTCCACACGTTCGCCCGTGGTAAAGGCAGGTGCTTTCGCAGGGTTTACCATTACAAGCACTATTACCTTATCAAAAAGCAATGCGCTGCGCCTGATAATATCCAGATGCCCCTTTGTTACAGGGTCAAAGCTGCCGGGGCAGATAGCTATTTTCATAAATGCATTCCTTTCAGTAAACAGAGTATTGCTTTAAATGGGCAAGCTGAAATTCGCCTATTTTATCCGCATATTCACAGCCAAGTGTACACCTTATAGGTGCGCGCATTGCGCATGAGCCACAAAACAGCATATCCATCAATCGGACGCACAACGCACGCCACTACAACCAATTTTTTATTTGTGCAAAATGTGCATTTTGCGCTTGCCGCTTTGCGGCTTAAAGCATGTCCTCGTCAAGTTTATATCTTGTCACCAATACTTTGCCGTATTTATACTGTTTTGCCATTTGCAGCTTGCCGCATTGGCTTGGCAGCTCGGCACTAAGCTCTGTTTCGCAAATTACGGTGCCGCCCTCTGACACAAGCTTTTCGACCATTGGCAAAATAGCGGATATTGTGCCGTTATTATAAGGAGGATCCAGAAAAACAATGTCAAACTTATCCTTGCACATTGCGGCAAAGCTTTCTGCGCTTGTGCTTGCCACACGTGCCTTTTCAAACAGATGCGCACTGCGTAGGTTTTTTTGGATAATATCTGTAGCTTCTCTGTTTTGGTCTATGAACACACAGGCTTTTGCGCCGCGCGAAAGTGCCTCTATGCCCATTTGCCCTGAGCCTGCAAATAAATCCAGCACCATGCTGCCCGGTAAAGCAAAATGGACGGCGCTGAAAATGCCTTCCTTTACTCTGTCTACCGTTGGGCGCGTATCTTCGCCCTCTAGGGTTTCTAAACGCGTACCGCGTGCATCACCGGAAATTACTCTCATGTTTTAAACGTCCTTTATATTTTGTAAAGTGCTGTACGCCTTGGGGCTTTAGCACTTGTCGTTTCGCTTCACATATAATATTATCACCAATTATATAGTATTTGTCAATGCTGCTGCGCATCTTCGCCATGAAAATACTCATATATAGTTTGTGCGGCAGCTTTCCCCACGCCAGCCGCGGAAGAAAGCTCGCTTAAATCGGCTGTTTTTACAGCGGCAACCGTTTTAAAATGTTTTAACAATGCTTTTGCGCGCACCTCGCCTATTCCACTAATTTGCGTAAGTGTAGAGGCATAGCTTTTGGCTTTTTGCCCCTGCCTTTGATAATTGATGGCAAAGCGATGCACTTCGTCCTGTATAGATGTAACAAATGTAAATACATTGCGGTTTGGCGATATGGCAACCTCGCCTTTTTCGCTTACTATTGCTCTGGTGCGGTGTTTGTCGTCCTTAACCATGCCGAAAAGCGGCACAGCCGCAAAGGCTGTATTTTGGAGTACCGCCCTTACAGCGCTTACCTGCCCTTTACCACCGTCTAATAAAATTAAATCCGGTTTTATGGCAAATTGCCCTTTGCCGCCGTTTTCGTATTCGCTTACTCTGCGTGCAAGAGTTTCTGCCATTGAGGCGTAATCGTCTGTGCCCTGCACCGTTTGCATTTTAAAACGGCGATATCCTGCCTTTTTCGGCTTTCCGTTTTCAAACACAATCATGCCTGCCACGCTTGTGCCCTCGCCCCAGTTTGAAATATCATAGCTTTCTATTGTGGCGGGCGCCTCGGCAAGCCCCAATATGCCGGCAAGCTCGTCCAGCACTTTTTCCTGCTTTGCGTATCTGCCGCCCTCTCGGGCAAGGCGTTCTGCCGCATTCAGCTTTGCCATTTGCACCAATTTTGCGTTATCGCCACGCTGTGGCACATATAGCTGCACATTGGCCCCGCGCATTTCGGATAAAAGCCTTGCAACTGCGTCTAAAGCCTCAAAAGCTTCGTCTACACCGATTACTCTCGGCACGTCTGTGCCGTCGGAATAATACTGCTGCAAAAACTCCTCGCGCACTGTATCTATGGCATTTGTATCATGGAACACAAATTCTCTTTTATCCGTAAGACGACCATCTCTAAAGCGCAGTATCGCCGCGCATACAGATGAGGGTGCTGCGGAAAAGGCAATAATATCTTGCTCTTTGTTTTCGGCGGAATACACCACCTTTTGCCCAAGGCTTGCCTTTTCAATAGCAGTAATTTGGTTGCGAAATATAGCCGCATTTTCAAAATCCAGCTTATCTGCCGCCTGCGCCATGCGCGTGCGCAAGCTTTTTAGAATATCATTTTGCCCATAACGTATTAAATGCAGTGCGCTTTCCACTGCGGATTTATATGTGCTTTGTGGTATTTTTCCGCCGCACACAGCCATACAGCGCCCAATATGTGCGTTAAGGCAAGGGCGGCCTTTGCCTATATCTTGAGGAAAACGGCGAGTGCAGGTGGGCAAGCGAAAGGCAATATTAGCGCTTTCCACAAGCTCTCTTACAGCAAAGGACGAGGTATATGGGCCGTAATATTCGGCATCGTCATCGCCTTTTTGCAGCTCCGCAGTAATGCGCGGCCAATCGCCCTTAGACACGCGCACATAGCTGTAGCCCTTATCGTCTTTTAAAAGAATGTTATATTTTGGCAAATGCTGTTTTATCTGGCTACATTCAAGCACCAACGCCTCAAACTCGCTTTGAGTAACTATAACATCAAGCTCGAAGGCATTTGCAATCATTTTAGACACCTTGGCATCGTGGGGTACGCCCTCACGGAAATACTGGCTTACCCTTGTGCGCAGACGCTTTGCCTTGCCGATATAGATAATAACACCCGTTTTATCGCGAATAATATACACACCGGGCAAAAGCGGCAAAAGCCTTGCCTTTTGATAAAGCTCCTCTTTAGTGATACTAATGCCCCCCTTTTAAAGAAAAAATATGCGCCGCCAAGCAAGGCAGCGCATATAAACAGAACTATTTTAACAATGCTTATTCGCTGAAGCCGGAATTTACAAGCTTAATAAGCCCTTCAACAGCTGTTTGCTCGTCTGCACCGTCTGCAATTATGCGGATAGAAGTGCCGCCAACTATGCCAAGGGACAATACGCCAAGCAAGCTTTTTGCGTTTACGCGGCGTTCTTCTTTCTCTACCCAAATAGAGGATTTGAACTCGTTAGCTTTTTGAATGAAGAATGTGGCGGGACGGGCGTGCAAGCCAACCTGATTTTCCACTGTAACTTCTTTTACATACATATTAAAACGCTCCTATATCAATCATATAATATTCTGCGGATAATGACCTATGCATCTATTTTATACTACTCTAAGTGCTTTCGTCAACCTATTATTGTTACTAAAGCACAAATTCTACCACTACGACACAAACAGCCCTTTTAGAATGGTGTTCTTTGTTAGTATTCACCAATAAGTTTTCAACATACTTGGCAAAATATACAGTGAAATCAATAAATGTTTATCTATTATTTAGATTGACAATTCCGATAAATTATCGTCTTAACCGAAAGCCTGTTTTTTTGCATATAATCAGTTATTTTTTAACTAGCTTTGGCCCTTGTGCGGTATCCTCTACAGCCCAGCCAAGCGCCGATAATTTGTCGCGAATTTGGTCTGCCTTTGCAAAATCTCTCGCGCGCTTTGCCGCTGTGCGTTTTTCTACAAGCTCTAGCACTTTTTGTGGTGCTTCTTCTTTTTTGCGGTTATATAATATGCCCAAAACGCCTGTTAAATCGTCGAAGGTATCAGCGGCTATTTGTAAGCTTTCAAGGTTTGCCTCAGGTGCATAAGTGTTGATATCACGCACAAAATCGAATATTGCGGCAAGCGCGTCAGCCGTGTTTAAATCGTCGTCCATGGCAATATTGAATTTGCCCTTTGCCATGGCGGCCTTTTCGCCCAGCATGCTGCTTTCTCCCGACGCCTTTTCTATGGCAAAATCTAAATTTTCGCGGCAGTTGTACAGCCTTTCAAGGCTTGACACACACGCCTCTATCAGCTCTACCGTGTAGTTAAGCGGGCTGCGATAATGCCCCGACAGCATAAAATAACGTATCGGCTCGTAGCCGAATTTGTTTGCAATATCGCGCACTGTGAAGAAATTGTTTGCGCTTTTGCTCATTTTATGGTTGTCTATATTTAAAAATCCGTTATGCATCCAATAATGTGCAAATTCGCAGCCGTTGGCACATTCGGATTGCGCTATCTCGTTTTCGTGATGTGGAAACACCAAGTCCTGCCCACCGCAATGAATATCAATGGTTTTGCCAAGATGCTTTCGCGCCATTGCGCTGCACTCTATATGCCAGCCGGGGCGGCCTTTTCCATAGGGGCTGTCCCAATATGGCTCGCCCTCCTTGGCGGCTTTCCATACGGCAAAATCCGACGAATCCTCTTTTAAATCCTCGCCCATGTCGCTGCGCAGCTCGCGGTTGCCCGACGATAAATCATCAAGCACAAGATGCGACAGCTTGCCATATCCCTCAAATTTGCGGGCGCGGAAATACACGTCGCCGTTTTTGGCAACGTAGCCATAGCCCTTATCTATAATATCCTTCACTATTGAAAGTATTTCGTCTATATGCTCTGTAGCGCGAGGCATTACCGTGGGAGGTAATGCGTTTAGCCCTGCCGCGTCTGTAAGATATTCTTTTTCATATCTTGCGGCAACCTCTTGCATAGGAATACCTTCGTTTTTGGCAATGGTAATCAGCTTGTCGTCTATATCTGTTACGTTGCTCACAAAAATAACGTTATTCCCACGATATGTGAGATAGCGGCGCAAGGTATCAAACACCACAATAGGGCGCGCGTTGCCCACATGTATAAAGTTATACACCGTAGGCCCACACACGTAAATGCGATATTCTCCCTCTTTTATGGGGATAAGCTCCTCTTTTTCGCTTGTAAGCGTATTAAAAATTTTCATAAATTAACCTCCTTATGGGGATTTAAGTATATCAGTTTGCGCGCAAATCTGCAAGGGGCTGTATTGCCCATTATTTTTTTCGCAACCGCCATTTGTTCGCATATTGGTGCTTACGTCCCAGACACCGCGCACAATACTGCGGCACGGCTTGCGGTAAAATTAAGCCCACCCTGCAAATACAGGATATAAGGCGCACGCACAGGGCCGTCACAGGAAAGCTCTATGCTGCTGCCCATGGTAAACGCACCTGCCGCCATAATAATGGGGCTGTCGTACCCGGGCATTGCGCAAGGCTCAGGGCGCGCAAAGCTGTCTATAGGGCTAAGGGACTGTATACCCTCGCAAAAATCGCACATGGCCTTTTCGCTGCCCATGGCAATGCTTGTGATAATATCATTGCGCTCGTCTTTATAGCTTGGCAATACATCCTTGCCCATTAATTCAAGCAAGCAGCTTGCATAAATGCTGGTTTTCACAGCGTCTGCCACAACGCCGGGCGCATAATAAAGCCCTAAATACATCTCGCGCAAGATATCCAGTGTACAGCCTATTTCTCCGCCTGTACCGGGGGCAGTAAGGCGGTGAGCGCAAAGCTCTACCAATTCCTTTTTGCCTGCGATATATCCGCCTGTAGGCGCAATGCCGCCGCCCGGATTTTTAATAAGGCTGCCCATCATCAAATCCGCACCGTGCTGCGTTGGCTCTGTAGTTTGTGTAAATTCGCCATAGCAATTATCCACCATTACGATAATATTGGGGTTGGCGGCTTTTGCGGTTTTGCTTATTTGTTCTATTGTATCAAGGCTTAGCGCGGCACGCATTTCGTAGCCGCGGCTACGCTGAATATAACATATTTTCGCAGTTTTGCTTTTCAGGGAAATTGCCGCGTAATCGGGTTTGCCATTTACAAGGGGCGTTTCATCATATTTTACGCCAAAATCCGCCAGATTACCATAATGCGTACCGTCAAGACCTATCACTCCTGCAAGAGTGTCATATGGTCGGCCTGTGGCGGCAAGCATGGTGTCGCCTGTGCGCAAGATACCAAAAAGCGCAACCGCCAAGGTATGCGTGCCCGACATAAAGCTGTTTCTGTATAAAGCCGCCTCGGCACCAACAAGCTGTGCAAAAACCTGCTCCAGCTTTTCTCTGCCTGCGTCGTCGTAGCCATAGCCTGTTGTGCCCACAAGATGGCTTGCGCCAACGCCGCAAGCAGTAAAGCTTTTCAGCATTTTAAGCTGATTATAATCGCGTATTTCGTCTATTTTCGCAAAATAATCTTTACATAGGCTCATGGCTTTTGCGTCAAATTCTTCAGCTTTTTCGCTGATGGGGAAAAATTGATTTATCATTTATATTAAACATCCTTAAATTTTATAATACTATTTTTTTTGCCGATAATAGCCGCTTTTCTTCTTTAAACCCAAGCTTTTCATAAAAGCCGCACATATCTGCATCGCACACTAAAATAACTCGCTTTTCGGCATATTTCTGCGCCAATTTCGCCACAAGGTACGAGGCGTAGCCCTTGCCGCGACACTCATGCTTTGTCATCACTGCCGCGATATATGCCTCTTGCGGCGACGTGGCATACACACCTGCCGTAGAGCAAAGCAAGCCGTTTTCTTTTATAGCAAGCACATCTGCCATGCCCCGTACTCTGCGCATGCATGCGTCGGAATAAAAATTATCCTCGCTTATTTCGCTGCCTGTATTGCAAAGCATTTTTGCAACCTCGCGCAAATCCGGTTCTTCGCAAAGCGTGCCGCCGTTTAAACTTGGCGGCTCGCCGCCGCTATACAGCATTAAAGAAATGCCTGTTGCGGCAAAGCCGTTCGGTACATATCCGTCTGTTTTAATGCGCGTTACTCCGCAGAAATTGAGAAAAGACGCAAGCTCCTCTTTGCATTTTACACTGCCGCATAATAAAGCCGAATGTCCCGTTACAGACATTGCCGCCGTTTTGTCTATGGTGTAAAAGCTTGCAAGAAGTGGGTGGCTGTTATATAGCTGATAAGACGCCTGCATACACACATTAAAAAAAGGCTTTTGTGCCAAAATGCGGTTAAACAAAGACGGTGTTTGCACCTGTTTTATCATAATGCATTTACAATGTCTTTATAATGTCTGCCTCGCGCCTCGAAATTCAGGTACAAATCGAAAGATGCAGACGCTGGAGAAAGGGAAACTATATCGCCGTTTTTGGCGTTATCGTGGGCAAGCTGTACGGCTTTTTGCATATCCTCGGCATGCAGTATCACAATGCCGCTTTGTGCATATCCGCTTTCCGCCTTTACCGCCGCCTCTATTTTAGCGGCTGTCGCTCCCATTAAAATAAGAATTTTAACATTTGTTAATATTACAGGTGCAAGGGGCTCGTATGGAATGTTTTTGTCGTAGCCACCGGCAATAATAATCAGCTTTTGGTTAAACGCGCGCAAGCCCGCTATTACTCTGGTGGGGCTTGTAGCTATGGAATCGTTATAATACATTACGCCGTCAAGCTTGCGCACAGGCTCTATGCGATGCTCCACACCGCCAAAGCTTTTTGCCACCTCTGCCATGGCAGAAATTGGGCAAAGCCCTTTTACAGCCTGCATTGCCGCAAGAAGATTTTCTATATTATGTTCTCCGCGCAGGGCTATTTCGCTTTTGTGTAAAACAGGCTGAACTTTGCCGTTTTCCGCAAGACAAAGCATACCGTCCTCCCGCAAAAACGCGCCGTTTTCTAAAACAGATAAGCGGCTAAACCACGACAACCCGCCTTTTACATCGTTTTGCATCTCCCGTGTGATATTGTTTTCATAGCCAAGCACCGCTTTGCTTTCTTTGCTTTGATACAAAAGGATATTACGCTTTGCATCTATATATTCCTGCAAATCCTTGTGGTGGTCAAGGTGGTTTGGGGTAACGTTTGTAACCACAGCGATACAAGGTGATGTGCGCATGCTGATAAGCTGAAAGCTGGAAAGCTCTACCACGGCATAGTCTTGTGGCTTTATACTGTCTATTACAGGCAAAAGCGCACGGCCCAAATTGCCGCCAAGATGCACCATATGCCCTGCCGCGCTCATCATTTCGGCTATTAGGGTGCTTGTGGTGGTTTTGCCATCGGAGCCTGTGATAGCAATAATCTTGCATGGGCAAAGGGCAAAAAACAGCTCCATTTCGCTTGTGACACACGCGCCCTTTGCACGGGCATCTTGCAGCTCTTGAGTATAATATTCAAAGCCGGGTGTGCGCATAATGATGTCCTTGCCGCAAAGCCCGTCAAGATAACCTTCGCCCAGGGAAAGCTCTACATTAAGCTCCTTTAGCCTATCGGCATAATCGCCAAAATCCTGCAAACGCTTTTTGTCGCAAAGAGTTACCCTTGCGCCTTTTTGGGCAAATATCTCTATACATTCTTTATGGCTAACGCCTGCGCCTATAAACGCAACGGTTTTGCCCTTTAGATATTCGTAAAACCCGGAGATTTTATCCATTGATGTTCCTCCATGCATGTACTGTTATAGATATTACTTTATAACATTATAGCACAATTTATCTCGCTCTAAAATAGTTATTTTGGCGAAATATAGATTGTATCAAAAGTTTGCATATGTTAAAATAGCTACTAGTATAAGTAAATTGCAGAATGAGGGGGAGTTTTTTTGCCCAGCGAAACTCTGTTTGGGCTGTTTGGCAGCCATTTGTTCGACGACCGCGTAATGCGCGAGCGTTTACCTGAAAATATTTATGAGGCAATTCGCCGCATACGCGACGAGGGCGCCGTGTGGAAACCTGAGGTGGCAGACGTAGTGGCAAACGCCATGAAGGATTGGGCAATGGAAAACGGTGCCACCCACTACGTACACTGGTTCAGCCCCATGACGGGTGCAGGCTCAGGCAAGCACGACAGCTTTATCGACGGCGTGGAAAAAGGCGAGGCGATATTAAGCTTTTCGGGCAAAATGCTTGCCAAGGGCGAAAGCGACGCGTCCAGCTTTCCATCGGGCGGCTTGCGCGCCACCTTTGAGGCGAGAGGGTATACCACATGGGATCCTACCTCCCCCGCCTTTGTTTTAGGTACAACCCTGTATATACCCACCGCTTTTTGCGCATATACAGGCGAGGCGCTAGACCAAAAAACCCCTGTTTTGCGCAGTATGCAAGCGCTTAATAAGCAAGCACTGCGAGTGCTGCGCGCCCTTGGCGACAGCGAAACCTTGTCTGTGCGCCCCACTGTTGGCGCAGAGCAAGAATATTTTTTGGTAGATAAAGCCCTTTTCGACCAACGGCTCGATTTAAAAGTATGTGGGCACACCTTGCTTGGCGCAAAACCGCCTAAAGGGCAAGAAATGGGCGACCATTATTACGGCAGCATCAACGAGCGTGTACGCGAATTTATGCGAGAACTGGACGACGAGCTATGGCGGCTTGGCGTGCCTGCCAAAACCGAGCACAACGAGGCGGCGCCTGGGCAATTTGAACTTGCCAGCGTATTTTCCACCTCTAATATAGCCTGCGACCACAACCAGATAATGATGGAGCTTATGTGCAAGGTGGCTTTGCGCCATGGATTTGCCTGCCTTTTACACGAAAAGCCGTATGCAGGCGTAAACGGTTCAGGCAAGCACAACAACTGGAGCCTTGTTACAAACAGCGGTAAAAACTTGCTTGATCCGGGCGAAAACGCCGCCAAAAACCCCACGTTTTTAATAATGCTTTGCGCTGTGCTTACTGCCGTAGACAAATATGCCGACCTGCTGCGCCTTTCGGCGGCATGCCCCGGCAACGAATTTCGTCTTGGCGGCCACGAGGCACCTCCAGCCATAATCAGCGTGTTTTTAGGCTCTGTCCTCACATCTACCTTGCACGAGCTTGCCTTTGGGCACATGCCCCTTGCAAACGAAAAAAACACATTATTAACAGGCGTTAAAAGCCTGCCTTTGCTTACTTTAGACGACAACGACCGCAACCGCACCTCGCCTTTTGCGTTTACGGGCAATAAATTTGAATTTCGTATGGTGGGTTCCAGCCAAAGCATAGGGCTTGCAAATGCCGTTACAAACGCAATTGTTGCCGATGTTCTCCACGATTTTGCAGATAAGCTTGAGGGCGCAGGTGATATTGAAAGCGTTATAGGCGAGATAATCTCCGAAACATGGAACGAGCATCACCGCATTATTTTTAACGGAAATAACTATAGCGAGGAATGGAAAGCCGAGGCTAAAAAGCGCGGTTTACCACAGCTGCCTACAGTAGCAGATGCCGCAACGGCATTTTGCAGCGAAAAGAACATACGTATGTTTGAGCGCACAAAGGTATTTACTCCTGTAGAATGTAATTCCCGTTACGAAATAATGCTTGAAAACTATTCTAAAACCTTGCATATAGACGCATCTACCTTGCTTGAAATGATTAGCCGCAGCATTATTCCTGCGGGCTACGAATATCTTTCGCGAGTATCTAAGGCGGAGTTTTATGCATCACAAGGCAATTTTGTTTGCCGCAGTGCAAAGAAAAATCTACAGAGATTATGCGCGTTAATAGACGAACTGGACGACGCAGAAAACGCCTTGCGCTGTGCCCTTGCAGATATTATTACGGCTGAAGATAAAGACGCGCTTACCACGGCAAAAGCGTACAAGGCTCTGTCCGAAAACGAAATGCTTGCCGTGCGCAATGCCGCCGACAGCCTTGAAGCAATAGTGCCGCAAAGCTACTGGCCAATACCGGATTATTGCGATTTGCTGTTTGATTTATAAGCGTTTGCAGTGTGTTACCGCTATTTACGTTAAGCT
>JAVWZM010000003.1:0-59696 GCA_036661035.1 Oscillospiraceae bacterium | reverse complement strand
TATTTTAGAGAGCGATGAAGCGTTAGCAGACATGTTTTACGCCTTGCCTGTAATGTCCAGAGAAAAAATAGCCAATGCAGGGCTGTACACGGCGCAAGAGGTGGAAAGCTATATCGACAACATGGTGCTTGAGGGCAGAATGTAAAGGCGAAATAATGGCACTGTACTAAGTGGTGCAAAGCGAATAAAACACGAATAAAATGTAAAAAAACGCAGGTTATATCCTACATCATTTAAGGATATAATCTGCGTTTTGTAATATGCTTATAGTAGCTCTGTAATAATGCCGCCGCCGATAACTAAATCCGCGTCATAAAATACGGCGGATTGCCCTGGGGCAGGTGCGCGCTGAGGCTCGCTGAATTTCACGGTTAAGCCTGCACCATTGGGGCAGATGCCGTCGCCTTGCGCTAAATTAACAATGCTTTCTATTGTGCATGGCACAGCCGCGGCACGGCTGCGTATTTTTATATCAAAGCTGTCGCCGGCTTTTACATTGCTAGTAAAAACAGTATTTGTAAGGGTGATACCGCTGTAAAATTCTTCGCCGCCCACACTTAGCTGTATATCGCCGTTTGGCAATATTGCTTTTACAAATACAGGCTCACCATAGGCTACGCCCACTCCGCGCCTTTGCCCTACGGTGTAATGCTCCACGCCCTTATGCGCGCCCAAATCTTCACCCTTTGGCCCTATAAATCTGCCCTGCTTTGCCGCAATGCCGCGAGATTTGATGTATTCGGCATAATCACCGTTTGGTATAAAGCATATCTCTTGGCTGTCTGGCGCGTCTGCACTTGCAAGGTGCATATCCTTTGCCATTTCGCGGATATCAGGCTTTTCAAATTCGCCCACAGGCAAAAGCAGTCTTTGCAGAATATCTTGAGGTAATCGGTACAGCATATAGCTTTGGTCGCGTGGGGCACTTATGGCTTTTGCAATATGATAAATGCCGTCTGTTTCCTCAACGCGTGCATAATGGCCGCTTGCAATATAATGTATGCCAAGCTTATCCGCCGCATCTGCCAAGGTTTTAAATTTTACAAGTGGGTTGCACATCACACAGGGGCTTGGCGTAATACCATTGCAATATTCTTCGCAAAACGGCGCAATTACGTCTTTTTCAAACAGCTCTGTTACGTCTGCCTCGTGCAGAGGTACATTAAGCTGCTTTGCCACCTCGGTAGCGGCGGCAACGGCTTTGTCGTGGGCAGGGGAAAAGCGGATAACCAAAGCGGTTACGTCAAAGCCTTGGTCTTTTAATATGCGTATGCATACCGAGGAGTCCACACCGCCCGACAGTGCCACAAGCACCTTATCTTGCTTTTCAAATGTGCTGAAGTTATCGCCAATGCAGATATCGTCACTGCTCATTGACACCCTCCGTCGCCGCATGCGTGGCAGTCTTCTTCAAGCTTGCCTACTATTGGTTCCGGATCTATGCCGTTGCGGCGGTAGTAATCGGCAAGGGCTGCTTTCACAGCCTGCTCTGCCAATACAGAGCAGTGCAGCTTTACAGGGGGCAAGCCGTCCAACGCCTCTACTACAGCTTTATTTGTAAGCTTTAATGCGTTTTCAATGCTTTGTCCGCGTATCATTTCCGTGGCTATACTGGAGGTGGCAATAGCCGCACCACAGCCAAAGGTTTTAAATTTAACATCGGTGATGATATCTCCGTTTATTTTAAGATACATTTTCATGATATCTCCGCATTTTGGGTTGCCAACCTCGCCCACACCATCGGCGTTTTCAATCTCGCCAACATTGCGCGGATTTGCAAAATGTTCCATTACTTTTGCACTATACATATCTTGTATTCCTTTCGTTTTAAACGTTTATATTTTATTTTTCCATCTCGTGCCAAAGTGGGCTGCGCTCGCGCACCTTTGCCACAATTTCGTCAAGAGCCGAGCAAACAAAGCTTACTTCTTCTCCCGTGTTCTGCGCGCCAAAGCTGAAACGCAAAGAGCAATGTGCCATCTCGTGGGCAAGCCCTATGGCAAGCAGCACATGGCTTGGATCAAGGCTACCTGAAGCGCAGGCAGAGCCGGAGGAAACGCAAATGCCCTTCATATCTAAAAACAGCAATAGGCTTTCGCCCTCGGCGGCAGGAAAGCTGACATTAAGGTTATTGGGCAAACGTCGCTCAAGGTCAAGAGTACCGTTGATTTTCACCTGTGGCATTGTAAGAATATGCTCAAGCAGCATGTTGCGCAAGCCCTTTACATGGGCGGTTTTGGCGGCAAGGTTTACGGTTGCGCGCTCTATAGCCTCCCCAAGGCCAACAATACCTGCCACGTTTTCCGTGCCTGCTCTGTGCCCTCGCTCCTGCGCACCGCCGTCCATAAAGGTGGTGGGCATAATGCCGCGGCGTATATATAATGCGCCCACGCCCTTTGGCCCGTTAAATTTATGCGCCGAAAGGCTGAGCATGTCGATATTATCCGCCTTTACATCAATAGGCACTGCACCAACTGCCTGTACTGCGTCTGTGTGGAAATAAACTCCTGCCTCACGGCATATTGCGCCTATTTCGCGTATAGGCTCTATTGTACCTATCTCGTTGTTGGCATACATAATGGTAACTAAAGCGGTATCGGGGCGAATAGCTGCCTTTACGTCGCAGGGCGAAACAAAGCCGTCTGCGTCTACAGGCAAATACGTTACCGTAAAGCCCTTAGCCTCAAGGGCTTTCATGGAATGTAGCACCGCATGATGCTCGATGCTCGAAGTAATTATATGCTTTTTACCGGCTTTAGCCATTTTGTCGGCAGTGCCTTTAATAGCCCAGTTATCTGCCTCGGTGCCACAGCCTGTAAAGTAAATTTCGTTTGCGTCGCAGCCAAGGGCTTTAGCCACTTGGGCACGTGCTTTGTCAAGAGCCTCGCGCCCTTCGCCGCCTATGGAATAAAATATGCTAGAGGGGTTGCCGTATCTTTCGGTGTACCACGGCAGCATGGCGTTTAGCACTTCTTTTGCCACAGGTGTTGTGGCGGCATTATCAAAATATATTATTTTTTTCAAAAAAATCACCTTGCCTTATTTGTACAGGACAAATGTCCTTATTTTGTGTTAGTATTCCAATAAATAATATATACCAATTTGGTGCGGTTTGCAAGCCCTGATTAAAAGGATTAATAAAAAATTTGCAATTTTTATTAAAACACTTATCTAATATGCGTGCTATCGCATATGTAGGGCTAAAATTATCTGAATTTCTGCGATTGTGCAACAGCCATTGCGTCACAGCGTTCGTTTTCTTTGTGCCCTGCATGGCCTTTTATCCAATTATATGTTATTTTATGGCTTTCGGTTAAATCTAAAAGCATTGCCCATAGGTCGCTGTTTAAAGCGGGCTTTCTGTCGGATTTTACCCAGCCGCGGGCGCGCCAGCCCTTTGCCCAGCCCTTGGAAAGCCCGTCTATCACGTACTTAGAGTCGCTGCAAAGGGTAATTTCGCAAGGCTCTTTCAAAAGCTTAAGTGCGCTTATAAACGCCATCATTTCCATGCGGTTATTGGTGGTGTCGGCGTCGCCACCGCTTATTTCGCGGCGAGTGCCCTTGTAGTCCAGCACAGCCCCCCACCCGCCGGGGCCGGGGTTTCCGCTGCATGCTCCGTCGGTATATATAGTTATTTGTTTCATCAAAAGCTCCATATCAATATATTTGTCTTTTATTATAGAATAAATAGGCGGCGCTGTCCAATACTTTATTGTAAAAACAATTTGCGCTTAAATTTTAAAGGGAGGATAATTGCGAAATAAATATGTGCGTATTTGCATTGTACTTGACAATCACATAGCTAAAAAGGTACAATTAATTAGCTTAAAACGGATTATGGGCAAAGTATAAAGTTTTATCACAGCTTGTGTTTTTACACTTTAACTTGAATGTTGAGTATGGCCTGCGGGCATACTTTTTATATTAATAAATACTTAAATAATGAAACGGCACAGACATTTGCCTGCCCGCTTACAGCGGCAGGCTTATCTTTGTGCAGGAAAATGGAGGATTTTAATGAACGAACAATCTAATGCAGCACCAAGGGGCAATGGGCAGATAAATGCAGGAAAGAAAAAAACGACAGCCGCCGCACCACAAGCTGCCACGCCTCAAGCAAAAGCACCACAAGCTGCAACGCAACAAGCAAAAGCGCCTCAAGCGGCAGCAAAGCCTCAAGGCCAGCGCGGATATTACCGCGGCAAAAGGCAAACCACTGCGGCGAAAAAGCAGCCAAGTGTGCCTGTGCGCATCATGCCGCTTGGCGGCCTTGGCGAGGTGGGCAAAAACATTACCCTGTACGAATGTCAGGGCGACATGATTTTGGTAGACTGCGGCCTTGTATTTCCCGATAGTGATATGTTTGGTATAGACTTAGTTATACCGGATTTTGCATATGTTATACAAAACAAAGACCGTATTCGCGGCATTGTCATTACCCATGGCCACGAGGATCATATCGGCGCACTGCCCTATCTATTAAAGGAATACAATTTCCCCATATATGCCACACGCCTAACCTTAGGGCTTATCGGAAACAAGCTAGAGGAGCATGGGCTTAAAGCAGGTGCCGCGCTAAACGAAATAGAGCCGAAGAAAAAGTTTAAGCTTGGCTGCTTTAGCATAGAGCCTATCCATGTAAACCATTCTATTCCGGACGCCGTTGCTCTCGCTATCACTTGCCCTGCAGGTGTAATATTGCAAACAGGCGATTTTAAAATAGATTACACGCCTATTCAAGGCGGCGCAACAGACCTTGCCACTATAGCGGAATACGGCAAAAACGGCGTTCTCGCGCTTTTGTCGGACTCTACCAACTCAGAGCGCGCAGGCTTTACAGCCACCGAGCAAAAGGTGGGCGAAAGCTTTGCAAGGCTATTTGACCGCGCCGAAAAAAAGCGTATAATAATAGCAACCTTTGCATCTAACCTTTATCGTGTACAGCAGATTATAGATATAGCTGTTGCCTCAGGGCGCAAAGTGGCTGTGTCGGGGCGCAGCATGGTAAATAATACACAAATGGCAATGGAGCTTGGATATCTTCATGCACCCGAGGGCGTATTAATAGATATAGAAACCATTAATCGCTACTTGCCCGAGCAGGTAGTGCTTATTACCACAGGCAGCCAAGGCGAGCCGCTGTCGGCACTTTCCCGCATGTCCGGCGGTAGCCACCGCAATGTGCATGTTGGCGTGGGCGATTTTATTATCATCTCGGCCAACCCTATTCCCGGCAACGAAAAAATGGTGACAAAGGTTATAAATGCTCTCTTAAAGCTTGGCGCAGAGGTAATATACGAATCTATGTACGATGTGCATGTTTCGGGCCATGCCTGTCAAGAGGAGCAAAAGCTGATTATTTCTCTGTCAAAGCCACAGTATTTTTTACCTGTGCATGGCGAATACAAGCAGCTAAAGCGTCACGCAATGACGGCGCTTGCCATGGGCGTGCCGGATAAAAATATTTATATCGGCGAAAACGGAGATAATATTATATTAAGCCGCGATAGCCTTACAATGGGCGAAGGCGTTACGGCAGGTGCTGTAATGGTAGACGGCCTTGGCGTAGGCGATGTGGGCAATGTGGTACTGCGCGACCGCCGTCATCTTTCCCAAGACGGCCTTGTGATAATTGTAGCCACTGTAGATTCCGCCACAGGCGAGCTGCTTGCAGGACCGGACATTGTTTCAAGGGGCTTTGTATATGTGCGTGAGGCAGACGAGCTTATCGGCGGCGCACGTGATATTGTGCGTGACGTGTTAGACAAATGCCGCGGAGAGCATGTGCGCGAATGGGGCAATGTGAAAATGCGTGTGCGCGAGGCAGTGTCAGCATATATGTATCGCCGCACCAAGCGCAGCCCCATGATTTTGCCAGTGCTTATGGAAGTGTAATCCGATTAATCGGTAAATTATATTGTGCATATGCGTGCTGTTATTTCGCATATGCACAAGGGATAAGGGAGTGTATAGATTGAAGAAACGGCTTTTCACAGTGGATATGCTACTGGTGTTGCTGCTTGTAGGCGTATTTACAGAGGGCGTCGCACTGGTGATAGCTAATCCATACTATTTTATTCCCGTTTGTGCCATATTTTTAATCATATCCGTAATTTTGCTTTTCAACGTAAGGCGTCTGCGTGCCCTGATTAAATTTATTATAAGCGGCAAAAAAGATACGTATGAGGCAAAAAAGTTTTCTCTTGAAGAAGTTGCCATACCTATCGTAGCTTTGTCTGATAAAAATATAATATGGTACAACAGCGCCTTTCGCGAGGACATTTTGCATGGTAAAGATTTATGCCTTGCCCCTATTTCAAGGCTTGTTCCGGGCTTGGACTTAGCAAAGGTAAACGAAAAGGGCGGTCAAGATGTTTTTGTAGATACAAGACGTTTCACGGTGTTTGGCGGCGGCATGCAGACAGACGGCATATTTGTAGCATATTTTGTAGATGATACAGTGCTTAAATATCAAGCTGCGGAATATCGTGCGGCGCGCCCAAGCGTTTTAATAATCACTGTAGATACTTACGACGAAATATTAAAGGAACTAAAAGAGAGCGAGCGCGCAAGAATAGCAAGCGAAATAGACCTTGCGTTAGAGCGATTTATCGGTAAAACAAGCGGATTTTTAAAAAGAATAAGCGCATCAAGATATATTGCCGTTGTGGAAGAACGCCACATGAAGGAAATAGAAAATTCTCGTTTTGAGGTGCTGGACATCGTGCGTGCAATAGGCGACGAAAACACCACGGTTACACTTTCTATAGGCGTTGGGCGCAGCGGAGAAACCTTGAGGGATTGCGAAAACATGGCAATGCAGGCTCTTGATATGGCACTTGGGCGCGGTGGCGACCAAGCGGCAGTAAAAAGCGCAGACGGCTTTGAGTTTTACGGCGGAGTTTCGCGAAGTGTAGAAAAACGCAGCAAGGTTAAAAGCCGCATAGTAGCTACAGCCCTAAGAGATTTAATGCAGCAATGCGACAGTGTGTTGATAATGGGACACAAAATGTCGGATTTAGACTGCGTGGGCAGTGCCATAGGCATGCTGCGCTTTTGCAAAATATGTAAAAAACCTGCGGCAATAGTGATAAACCAACGCCAGAGCCTTGCCGAAAATTTAATCAAACAATTCTATAACGCAGGCTTTGGCGACGATTTTGTAACGGCAGACGATGTACACGACACGGTAAGCGATAAAACCCTTTTAATTGTTGTGGATACACATCTTAAAAACATGCTTGAAAGCGCTCATTTATACGAAAAATGCAAAAATATAGTAGTGATAGACCACCACCGTAAATGTGTGGGGCATATAGATAATGCCGTTATTTTCTACCACGAGCCATATGCCTCCAGTGCGTCGGAGCTGGTAAGCGAGCTTTTACAGTATATTGGGGAAAAAGAAGATAAGCCTACACCCCTTGAGGCGCAGGCACTTTTGGCAGGCATTATGCTTGATACACGTAGCTTCTCGCTGCATACAGGTGTGCGCACCTTCGAGGCGGCGGCATATTTAAGGCGCATGGGCGCACAAACACAGGAAGTGAAAAAGCTTTTCGCCTCCTCATTTGAAAATTATGCTTTCCGCGCACAATTAGTTACAGATGCCACTCTTTATCAAGGCTGCGCAGTAGTGGTTTCGGGCGAAATACCACAAGAAATGGCAATTGTAGTGCCACAGGCGGCAAACGATTTGCTTACAATAGACGGTGTAGAGGCAAGCGTGGTTGCGGTGATGACGGGGGAACAGGTAAGCGTGTCTGCACGCAGCATGGGCGCTGTAAATGTACAGGTTATCATGGAAAAGCTTGGCGGTGGAGGGCATCTTACAATGGCAGGCGCACAGCTTAAAGACAAAAGCCTTGAAGAAGCACGCTCTCTTATATTCAGCGCAATAGACCAATACCGTGACAATCAGAGAAAAGATAAATAATTTTGGGGGTTACTTAAATGAAAGTAGTATTAAACGTTGACGTGAACACAATAGGCAAAAAAGGCGAGCTGCACGACGTATCAGACGGATATGCACGCAACTTTTTATTGCCTCGCAATTTGGCAAGAGCAGCCGACTCCGCCGCTGTAAATGAAGTGAAAACCAAAGCGGCGGCACAGGAGTTTCACGCAGCAGAGGCTCTTTCAGACGCAAAAGCAATAGCGGAAAAGATAAACGGCAAAACCATTGTCATTAAAGCTAAAGCAGGGCAGGGTGGGCGTTTGTTTGGCGCAGTTACCGCAAAGGACGTTGCAGACGCTCTTTCTACGTTTTTAGATACACCTGTAGATAAGCGTAAAATCGTGGTTGGCAAGGATATTAAAAATTACGGCCGCTATGAGGTAGATGTAAAAATCTATCCTAAAGTAGGCGCAAAGATAACGGTAAGCGTAGAGGAATAAAGCTAACATGAATGAAATGTCACTGTCGTTAGAATCAATGGGCGTTAATTTGCCCTATAGTATGCAAGCGGAGCAGGCTGTGCTAGGCGCCGCCATTTTGGACGCAGACACCATTCCCAAAATGGTGGAATTGCTGCGCCCCGAGATGTTTTATGCCCGTGCAAACAGCGAGATATTTTCGGAGATAGTGCGCCTTTTCACAAGTGGTGCGCCTGTAGATTTTGTAACCTTGCTAGGTGCTGTGGAAGATGCAAGCGTATTCGATTCCGGCGATGAGGCAAAGGTTTATCTTACCACTCTTGCCGAAACAGTGCCAAGTATTTCCAATTCAGACTCTTATTTAAAAATTATCCACGAAAAATATCTTGTGCGTCAGCTAATGAACGCCGCAAAGTCTATTTTAGAGCAAACAGGCGAAGAAAGTGATGCGGATTTACTTCTTGAAAGCGCAGAGCAAAAGATATACGAAATACGCTCCGGCCGCGACACAAGCGCCCTTACGCCCATAAGCAGCGTAATACTCGACACATACGCACATTTGCAGGAGATATCCGGCCCTAACCGCGATTTATATTTAGGCGTTCCCACAGGCTTTACTTATCTCGACACCATGCTTACAGGCATGGGGCGTTCAGATTTGATTATCCTTGCGGCACGTCCGGGCATGGGCAAAACCTCATTTGCGCTTAATATAGCTACAAATGTGGCGAAAAAACGCGGTGTACCTGTGGCGATTTTCAGCCTTGAAATGACCAAAGATCAGCTTGTAAGCCGCATACTTTCAAGCGAGGCGGCAATAGATAGCCAAGCCTTTCGCACAGGCGGCCTATCCACAGAGGACTGGGTGGATTTGGCACGCGCGTCAGACATTTTGGCAAAAACAAATATTTATCTCGATGATACGTCCAGTATTACCATTCCGGAAATAAAGGCAAAGGTGCGCCGCATTAACCAAGATCCGGCACGTCCTGATATTGGCTTAATAGTTATCGACTATTTACAGCTTATGAGCTCAGGCAGACGTGTGGAATCTCGCGTGCAGGAAATATCGGAAATTACCCGTAATATGAAGATAATGGCAAAGGAATTAAACGTGCCCGTTATAGCTCTTTCGCAGCTTTCTCGTTCTGCCGAAAAATCAGGCAGGGCAGACCATCGCCCTGTGCTTTCCGACTTGCGAGATTCCGGCTCTATCGAGCAGGACGCAGACGTGGTATTGTTTTTATATCGCGAGGCATATTACGACAATGGCGAAGAGGCAGATACCAGCGTAGCGGAATGTATAGTAGCCAAAAACCGTCATGGCGAGGTGGGCAAGGTAGACCTTGCATGGGACGGCGCACACACCAGATTTACAAATGTGGATTACAGCCATGGTTAGTTTTAACGCGGCGCAAAACGCCATTGCAAAATACAATATGATAAAAAACGGTGATACTGTTATTGTTGCGCTGTCCGGTGGGGCAGACTCCATGGCAATGCTCCGCTTTTTGCTTTCTGCGCGGCTTGCGCTTGGCATAGAGGTAAAGGCTGCCCATGTAAACCACGGTATGCGTGGCGAAGAAAGCGATAGCGACGAGGAGTTTGTAAAGCGAGAATGTGCAAGGCTTGGTGTAATGCTATATACTTGCCGCTTATCTCCAAATGGCGAGCATAGCGAGGAATGGGCAAGAAAAGAGCGATACGCCTTTTTAGATAGCTTAGCCACGGCGGATAATATAAAAATCGCCACTGCACATACGGCAAGTGATAATGCCGAAACGGTGCTTTTAAATATAGCACGAGGCACCTCGCTAAAGGGCGCAGGCGGTATACCGCCAACAAGAAACGCGTACATTCGCCCGTTTTTAGGCATTTCGCGCACGGAAATAGAGCAGTATTGCGAAGAAAACCAAATACCATTTGTTACAGACGCAACCAATCTAACAGATGTTTATGCGCGCAATCGAGTGCGAAGGCAGCTTTTGCCAATATTAAACGCTGTGCATGAGGGTGCGCAAGATGCGGTATGTCGCTTTGCCGAGGATATGCGCGAAACATACGATTATCTTGATGCCGAGGCAAATAAGCTTTTAAAAAGCGCAAAAGTATCAAATGGTAAAGCAACAGCCTTTTTGCAAACGAACGCATATAGCGCACCCATATTGCGCAGCACAATGTCTGCGTTGCAAAAAGCGGCACTGGTTTTGATAATAGGGGAATATTCCCCATTAAATGCCGCGCTAATTGCTAAAGCACAAAAATTACTTTGTAAAAAAAGCGGAAAACTGCAAATAAATTCGCAGTACACGCTCTGCCTTGCAAAAGAGCTTTTATACGTGCAGGATATGGCTGTAAATCGCGACAATTACGCCGAATATAGTGTTCCGTTTGCCGAGGGGAAAATAATGCTTTGGGGCAAAATGCAAGCCATTGTAGCTACACAAACTTATGAAGAATTTCTTAATTCTTCAAAAGTTAAGAAAAAAGACTTATTTTTTCATGCAGATTGTGGTAAAATACAAGCTAGCAGTCTTTTTCGCACGAAAAAAGAGGGAGATACCTTTGAAATTCCTCAAAGAAACGTGAGCAAAACTCTGAAAAAGCTGTTTAACGAAGATGGGGTACCAGTGCAACAGCGCGCGCAGATGCCTTTGCTTGTTTGCGGCAAACAAGTGTTGTGGATGCCGATTTACGGCTTTTGCAAGGGGCTTTTGCCAAACGAAAATACAAAAAAAGTTATTTCAATTACATTATTACATGATATGGAGGAACTATAAATGCATGAGGACGTTTTAAAGGTATTGTTGACAGAAGAGGAAATAGCAGCTAAGGTAGCCGATATGGGCAAGCAAATCAGCAAGGACTATGCAGGCAAAAACTTAATGCTTGTTACCGTGCTGAAGGGCGCAGTGGTTTTCTTAGCAGACATTATGCGCAAAATTGATATCCACGCAGAGATAGATTTTATGGTGGTGTCAAGCTATGGCGCAGGTGTAAAGTCCAGTGGCGTTGTAAAAATCATCAAGGATTTAGACGTTGCTTTAGAGGGTAAAGATATTCTTATTATCGAGGATATTTTAGACTCAGGTCTTACCCTTAATTACATTAAAGACCTGCTTGAAGGTCGTAACCCGGCCTCTATCAAAATTGCCACATTGCTGGATAAGCCCATTCGCCGCAAGGTGGATTTGCAGGCAGACTATGTTGGCTTTGTAGTGCCTGATGAATTTGTTATCGGCTACGGCTTGGATTTCGACGAGAAATATCGCAATTTACCTTATATCGGCGTGTTAAAGCCGGAAGTGTATTCCAATTAGGAGTGAAGAATATTGACTAAAAAACCACGCAACATAGGTACCATTATTATTGCCGTTCTGGGGCTTGTATTATTAATAGCTATTTTATATCCTCAAGACAAAGGGCAAACTTTAAAGTATTCCGAAGTAGTAAATTATTTCGAACAGGGTACTGTAGAGGAATTTGTTTACGACCTTAACACCGGAGTTGTTCAGCTGAAGGTGGACGGCAAAACAGAAAAAATAGTGTATAAGCTTAGCGCACCTATGCTAATCTTAGACAAAATAGACGAGTACAGAGCAATAAGAGATGAAAAATCAGACAAGCCGATGGTTATCGACCTTGTGCCAACCAGTGAAACACCTGTATGGATGACGATGCTACCGTTCTTTATTCTTATATTGCTGTCCCTCGGTGTGTTTGGATATATGATGTATACCCAGTCCGGCGGCGGCAAGGCGATGAACGTGGGCAAAGCAAAGGTGAAAAACCAAGCCGACGAGGGGCGCAAAGCTACTTTTAAAGATGTAGCGGGCGCAGACGAAGAAAAAGAAGAGCTGCAAGAAATTGTATCTTTTCTTAAAAATCAACAAAAATTCAACACACTTGGCGCGCGTATTCCGCACGGTGTGCTGCTTGTAGGCCCTCCGGGCACAGGTAAAACCTTGCTTGCACGCGCATGCGCAGGCGAGGCAGGTGTACCTTTTTACTCAATCTCAGGCTCTGATTTTGTGGAAATGTATGTTGGTGTGGGTGCATCGCGTGTGCGAGATTTGTTCGATAAAGCGAAAAAATCTTCACCATGCATTATTTTTATCGACGAAATAGATGCCGTTGGTCGTCAGCGTGGTGCAGGCCTTGGCGGCGGCCACGACGAGCGAGAGCAAACCCTTAACCAATTGCTTGTTGAAATGGACGGTTTTGGCGCAAACGAGGGTGTTATTGTAATAGCAGCCACCAACCGTTCCGATATTTTAGATAAAGCGCTTTTGCGTCCGGGCCGTTTTGACCGTCAGGTTTATGTGGGCTTGCCAGACGTAAAAGGCCGCGAGGAAATCCTTGTGGTGCATACGCGCAACAAGCCTCTTGGCCCCGATGTAAACCTTGCTACCATTGCCAAAACTACCGCTGGCTTTACAGGCGCAGATTTGGAAAACTTGGTAAACGAGGCAGCACTTGCCGCCGCAAAACGTGGGCGCAAGGCTATTACCGAGCATGATATTGAAGAAGCAAGCATTAAGGTTGTGGCAGGCCCAGAGAAAAAGAGCCGTGTTGTAACCGAGGACGAAAAGCGTCTTACCGCGTATCACGAGGCAGGACACGCTATCACAACGTTCTTTTGCAAATCTTCAGATCCTGTGCATCAAATTTCCATTATACCTCGCGGTATGGCAGGTGGCTTTACCATGAGCCTACCCGAAAAAGACTCAAACTACGTTACCAAAAAGAAAATGGAAGAAAAAATTGTCATTTTGCTTGGCGGCCGTGTGGCGGAAAAATTAGTTTTAGACGATATTTCCACAGGTGCGTCCAACGACCTTGAGCGCGCTACAGACGTGGCACGCTCCATGGTAACACGCTATGGCTTTTCTGAGCGCCTTGGCCCCGTAGTATATGGCACAGAGCCAACCGAAACATTCTTAGGCCGCGACTTTAATTCGGGACGCAATTATTCCGAAAATATCGCAAGCGAGATAGATGCGGAAATACGCGAAATGTTAGACGAGGCTTACGAGGGCGCAAGCCAAATTTTGTCGAAGCACCTAGATGAATTGCACAAGGTTGCAAAGGCACTTATAGAGCGCGAAAAGCTTTCCGGCTTAGAGTTTAAAACGTTAATGAACGGCGGCGAGCTGGAGCCATTTGTACTGGAACAGCCCGTTAAAACAGAAAAAGACGAAGAAGCCGCAGTAAATTCCCCTAAAACAGATGATGCAAAGGACGAAGAAAAATCCAATGCGGCAACTGTAACCGTGGAAGAATATAAGCCGCAGATAAGCGAGGAAGATGCCAAGGTAGATGCCGAGGAAGATACTAAGGTAGATGCTAAAGTAGATGCCCAAGAAAACATATCCGACACGAGTGACCTAAACGAAAAACCTGTAAGCGAAACAGAAAATAAATAATAACCCCAAGTGGTTATCACATCGCCTTGTAAGCACTCAGTGCTTACAAGGCGATTATTTTGCCCCTACTCGGTATGGGTGGTGCGGCTCTCTGCGCCCACTGGTTTCTGAACCCTAATGGCACTCCACACTCTCCGTAGGGGCGTGGCTCTGCCCCGCCCGTGGGCTAATCATATTATAAAATTTATTTTATGTTATGCTATACTTTACAGCCTTAATAAATACCGCGCCAAAAATATGGCGGCGGTATTTTGTATCATAAAAACCTTGTATGTAAACAAATGTAAAATAAAAACTTGCATTTTGCTATATGATAGGGTATAATATCATAGCCGAGATGAAGAAAGTATGGACAGTTAGCTCAGCTGGTAGAGCACCTGCTTGACGTGCAGGGGGTCAGGGGTTCGAGCCCCTTACTGTCCACCAACTTTGGATACGCATGCCGCATGTACGGTGTGCGTATATTTGTTTGACGGTTTGCTATATTGCCTATGGTGGCAAAGCAGCTAAAGGCAAAACGGCCAAATGGTAAGAAGCTTAAAATAGTATGGAGGATTTATGGAACAGAAAAATTTACGCAATGTAGCTATTATCGCGCACGTTGACCATGGCAAAACCACGCTTGTGGATCAAATGCTCAAACAAAGCGGTGCGTTCAGAGAAAACCAGCAGGTTGCCGAGCGCGTTATGGACTCCGGAGATATTGAGCGAGAACGCGGTATTACTATTTTGGCGAAAAATGCTTGCACTTATTATGACGACATTAAAATAAACATTATAGATACCCCCGGACATGCCGATTTCGGCGGCGAGGTAGAGCGCGTACTGAAAATGGTAAACGGAGTGTTATTGCTTGTGGACGCAGCCGAGGGCTGCATGCCGCAAACACGTTTTGTTCTGCAAAAAGCTTTGCAGCAAAACCTAAGCCTTGTTATAGCTGTAAATAAGATAGACCGCCCCGATTCACGCATTAAAGAAGTAATAGACGAAATATTAATGCTGCTTATGGATTTAGGCGCAACAGACGAGCAGCTCGACAGCCCTATGGTTTTCTGCTCCGGCCGCGCAGGCACAGCAAGCTACAGCCCCGACGTTGTAGGCACAGACCTAGAGCCGCTATTTAAAACAATTATCGAATATGTAAAGCCACCTGTTGGCAATCCGGCAGAGCCGCTTTCCATGCTTTGCTCCAGTGTGGACTACAACGAGTTTGTAGGGCGCATAGGCATTGGCCGTATTGGCAACGGTACTATCAAGGTAGGGCAAGACGTAGCAGTGTGCGATTATCACGATCCTGACGTATCTAAAAAAGGCAGGATTACCGCCCTGTACAGCTTTGAGGCAAACGGCCGCACACCTATTCAAGAGGCACAGGCAGGCGACATAGTGGCGTTTAGCGGGCTTACTGATATCAATATCGGCAACACCCTTTGCGATACCTCCATGGTAACTCCTTTGCCATTTATGAAAATAAACGATCCCACAGTGGAAATGACATTTGCTGTAAACGACAGCCCATTTGCAGGTAAAGAAGGCAAATTTGTTACAAGCCGTCAGATACGCGACCGCTTGCACAAAGAGCTTTTAAAAGACGTTGCGCTAAAGGTAGAGGACTCTGCTTCAAGCGAAAGCTTCCGCGTAATGGGACGCGGTGAAATGCATCTTTCTATATTAATCGAAACAATGCGCCGCGAGGGCTATGAGCTGCAAGTTTCTCCTCCAAAGGTGTTGCTACACGAAGAAAACGGCAAAACCCTAGAGCCTATGGAGCATGTTGTTATAGATGTGCCTCTTATATACCAAGGCAGTGTAATGCAAAAGCTTGGCACACGTAAGGGCGAGCTTGTGCAAATGGCACCTCTTGGCGACACACGCATGCGCGTAGAGTTTCGTATTCCGTCACGTGGTATGTTTGGCTACAGAAGCGAATTTTTGACAGACACCCATGGCGAAGGCATCTTAAATACCATTTTCGACGGCTACGACGAATGGCGCGGCGAAATTGCGGGGCGCAGCACAGGCAGCTTAATCAGCTTTGAAACAGGCGACGCTATCACATACGGCCTATTTAACGCACAGGCACGCGGCACCTTGCTGGTTACAGCAGGCGAAAAAGTGTACGAGGGCATGGTGGTTGGATATAGCCCGTCGGGCGAAGATATCACGGTAAATGTCTGCAAGAAAAAGCAGCTTACCAACACACGTGCATCAGGCTCAGACGATTCCCTACGCCTAATTCCAATATCTAAGTTTAGCCTAGAGGCAAGCCTTGAGTTCTTGGCGCAAGACGAGCTTTTGGAGGTTACTCCAAAAAGTATTCGTATCCGCAAGCGCATATTGGATCATAACCTGCGCATGAAAAACCTTAAAGGTAAAAACGCTTAATATTAAAAATAAAATCCGAGCTGTTTTAGCAATAAAACAGCTTCGGATTTTACTGTTTATCGCTAAATTAAAACCCAAAAGGCATCTGAACTCCAAAATTAGAAATTTATTTTAACGGAGGAATAATAATGTTTAACAATGTTATCGTCGGGCAAAGCGGAGGCCCTACCGCTGTGATAAATTCCAGCCTGGCAGGTGTGTACGAAACAGCCAAAAACCTAAAGCTTGGCAAAGTATACGGTATGCTTTACGGTGTAGAGGGGCTTTTAAAAAGGCAATATGTAGATTTAAATGCCAAGCTTTGCGGCGCTATGGATATAGAGCTTTTAAAGCGCACGCCTTCGTCTTTTTTAGGCTCTTGCAGATATAAGCTACCGCAAATAGGCAAAGACGACGCAGTATACGAAAATCTGTTTGCAATATTAAAAGACCTCGAGATAGGATATTTTATCTATATTGGCGGCAACGACAGCATGGACACTATCCAAAAGCTTTCGGCTTATGGCAAGCTTATTAACAGCGAGGTGCGCTTTATGGGCGTGCCCAAAACTATAGATAACGACCTTGCGTGTACCGACCATACTCCGGGCTACGGCTCTGCCGCAAAATATATAGGCACTGTAATTAAAGAGCTTGTGCGCGACAGCCTTGTGTACGATTTACGCAGCGTAACAGTGGTGGAGATTATGGGCAGAAACGCAGGCTGGCTTACAGGCGCGGCAGCCCTTGCCAAATCTGCAGACTGCGAGGGCGCAGACATGATTTGCCTGCCCGAAACTTGCTTTGATTTAGACGAATTTATCGCCCGTGTAAGGGCTTTGCAAAAAACTAAAAAAAGCGTGCTTATCGCAGTTTCCGAGGGCGTGCGCCTTAAAGACGGCAGATACGTATGCGAATTAATGCAAAGCCGCAGCAGTACCGATGTTTTTGGCCACAAAAGCCTTGCAGGCACTGCAAAATATCTTGCAGACGAAATTAATGCGCGCATTGGCTGTAAGGCAAGGGCTGTGGAGTTGAACACATTACAGCGTTGCAGCGCACATATTTCCAGTAGGGCAGATGTTACCGAGGCGTACCAAGTGGGTGGTGCGGCAATGCGTGGCGCGTATGAGGGGCTTACGGGTAAAATGTCTGCGCTTGTGCGTTTATCCCAGATGCCATATATGTGCGGCACGGAATTTGTGGATATAAACAATGTGGCAAATTGCGAAAAGCAGGTGCCAAGCCAGTGGATAGACGCCGAAAACATGGGCGTAACGCAAGAGTTTTTACAATACGTTCGTCCGCTTATACAGGCGGAGCTAACGCCTATCTCCGTAGACGGCTTGCCGTTCCATATCAGCTTGTAAAATCAGCACGAATAATCAAACCGATTGCGCATATAATTGCCCATGGGGCATAAATTACAGCTTGCACTTTGTTAAAATGCTCTACACGTCAAGAAAAGCCGCTGTGCGCATGCACCGATAGGCTATAGCTTACAGTAATTTTCGGCGAACGAAACCTTGAAAACGGTTTTCGTTCGCCCTTGTTTTTGTTTGCACATGCTATGTTATTGTGATATAATTAATTGGTTATAGCCTTGAATATAGCAAGCGTGTCGGCGCGCTTATATAGCCGCCGCCTGCCGTATATAACAATAAGCTTAATCCTACGAAAGGTAGGTGCTGTAATGCGTGTTTTGGGTATAGATCCGGGCTATGCCATTGTTGGCTTTGGCGTGATAGATTACGACAAAGGCAATTTTAAAACCGTGCAGTATGGTGCTATTCGCACCGAGGCGCATGCGGTTTTTGAAGACAGGCTGCAAGAAGTATTTAACGATATGGAAACCTTGCTTGCAAACGTAAAGCCGGACGCAATGGCGATAGAAACCTTGTTTTTTACATCTAACCAAAAAACAGTCATGGCTGTAGCCGAGGCGCGCGGCGTTCTGCTGCTTGCGGCAAAGCGCGCAAACGTGCCAATATTTGAATATACACCCTTACAGGTAAAGCAAAGCGTGGCAGGCTATGGCAAGGCACCGAAAAAGCAGGTACAAGAAATGACACGTACCTTGCTGAAGTTGGACGAAGTGCCAAAGCCGGACGATACCGCAGATGCACTTGCCATGGCAATTTGCCATGCGCACTCAAGCCGTTCATTGCAATTTGGCATTGGAATAACCAAAAGACAGAGCATGGGATATTATTAAACACATAAGCCAATTATACGACTGAACCGCAATTAGGTTTAAATGATAAAACAGAAATTAAGTTTAAACGATAAAGCTACAAACTTCTTTAAAGGGTAAAGCTACAATGTTCCTAAAAGGGCAAAACCGCAATTAAGCTTAACCGATAAAGGCACAATCTCGCTTAAAAGATAACAGCAGCATTATCATATTTATAAGATGAACTTTAGATAATCAAAATTTAGGAGGACGGTATGATTTATTCGCTTTCAGGTAAGCTATTGCTTAAAACAGCCGACGAAGCCGTAATAGAGTGCGGCGGTGTAGGATATCAGGTATTTATACCTTCCTCTGCGCAAAGCGCGCTGCCGCCCTTAGGCCAGCAATGCACCCTTTACACTTATATGAACGTTACCGAAAACCTAATATCGCTTTTTGGCTTTGCAGACATAGAAACCAAAAAAACCTTTGGCATGCTTATCACCGTTTCGGGTGTGGGGCCAAAGGCAGGGCTTTCAATATTAAGCGCTTTATCGCCGGAGCGCATTATTTTAGCCATTCAAAGCGGAGATTACAAGGCATTTACAGTGGCAAGCGGCGTTGGGCCAAAGCTTGCCCAGCGCATTATATTAGAGCTTAAAGATAAAGTAGGCAAGGGCTTTGCGTCTGCCTCTGCAAGCATGAGCGCAGAAAGCTTTGCCATAACAGGCGGCATTCAGCAGGCAATGGCGGCACTAAACACCCTTGGCTACAGTACAAGCGAGGCGGCAACCGCCCTTGCGAAATTAGATGCTGAGCTGCCTGTGCAAGAGCTTATTCGTCTTGCGCTGCAAGGCATGGGAAAGGGGCGATAAATTATCATGGCAATGGAAACTGTAGAATTAAACGACACTCAGCGCATTGTAAGCCCCGTGGTTGAGGCAGAGGATTTTGATGTAGAAACCACCTTGCGCCCCAAAACGCTAGATGAATATATAGGGCAAGATAAGGTGAAGGAAAACCTTAAAATATATCTGCAAGCGGCAAAAATGCGTGGAGAGCCGATAGACCATTTGCTTTTATACGGCCCTCCCGGCCTTGGCAAAACCACGCTTGCGTGCATTATAGCCCACGAAATGGGCGTGCAAATACGCATTACCTCAGGCCCTGCCATAGAAAAAGCAGGGGATTTAGCCGCGCTTTTAACTAATTTGCAAGAGGGCGATGTGCTTTTTATAGACGAAATTCACCGTCTTTCACGCCAAGTGGAGGAGGTGCTATATCCGGCACTTGAGGATTATGCCCTTGATATTATGATAGGCAAAGGCCCCTCCGCCCAAAGCATACGCATTAATTTGCCGCGGTTCACCTTGATAGGCGCCACCACTCGTGCCGGCCAGATGACAAGCCCCTTGCGCGACAGATTTGGCGTTTTGCTAAAGCTGGAATTGTATTCGCCGGCAGAGCTTGCATGCATTATACGCCGTTCGGCAAATATTTTAAACATGCCGTGTGACGATGGCGGTGCAGAAGAAATGGCAAAATGCAGCCGCGGCACACCGCGCGTTGCAAACAGACTGTTAAAGCGAGTGCGAGATTTTGCCATGGTAATGGGCGATGGCACCATTAATGCAGATTTGGCACGCATGGCGTTAAAGCGTATGGATATCGACGAACAGGGGCTTGATAATTTAGACCGCTGCCTGCTTCGCGCGATAATAGAGATGTACTCCGGCGGCCCTGTGGGGCTTGACACCTTGGCGGCGGCGCTTGGCGAGGAGGCAGTAACCTTAGAGGACGTGTGCGAGCCGTATTTAATGCAAATGGGCTACCTTACCAGAACGCCGCGAGGCAGATGCGTAACAGAGCTTGCATATGCGCATTTAGGTATTAAATCGCCCAAAGCCGCTGAAATGTCACAGCAAAGCTTTGCGGATATTGATATTTAAACCCGAAGCTTTTCAATTAGCAATTGCGCGTTTTGCAATGCCTTATGGCAAAGTTAAATTTTGCGACTGTTCAATGTTTCACCTCAAAAGCACTATCACAATGTAAATATTGTGGGCATGCCATTAATCGTCGTTATAGATTTATTCATATTTGTGCCGTATAATTATTATTTATGCGTGCAATTTATAAGATTACAGCAATTTCACTTTTGATTGCTCTACTAAAGCCCTCGTCTTTGCTGTATGCAATTTGACAAAAGGCTTGAGTACAGGGACAACAATAAGCCAATTTGCTATATAAGAAGGTAGGAAAATATATGCGCGCAGCAGACGGCTGGAAAGATTATGAATTAATAGACGCCACAAACGGCAATCGCCTAGAGCGTTGGGGCGAGGCACTGCTTGTGCGCCCCGATCCGCAGGTGATATGGAAAACGCCGGAAATCAGCAATAAATGGCGCAGTGCAAACGCTGTGTATCATCGCTCTCAAGAGGGCGGTGGCGAATGGGAATACAAGCGTAAAATGCCCGATAAATGGAGCATTAAATATAAAGATTTAACCCTTGTGGTATCGCCCACAGGCTTTAAGCACACAGGCGTTTTCCCAGAGCAAAGTGTAAATTGGGACGAGTATGCGCGCCTTATCAAAGGGGCTAACAGGCCTATTAATGTGCTTAATCTGTTTGGATATACAGGCGGCGCAACCTTGGCTTGCGCGGCGGCAGGTGCCGCAGTATGCCATGTGGACGCAAGCAAGGGCATGGTGGCGTGGGGGCGCGAAAACGCGGTGGCATCTGGCCTTGCGTCTAAGCCGATACGCTGGATAGTGGACGACTGCGCCAAGTTTGTGGCGCGCGAGGCACGCAGAGGCGTGTTTTACGATGGGATTATTATGGATCCGCCAAGCTACGGCCGTGGGCCGGGCGGAGAAATATGGAAGCTTGAGGACAGCATATTCGATTTATTGGAGCTTTGCTCAACGGTTCTATCAAAAAAACCGTTATTTGTGGCGGTAAACAGCTACACCACAGGCCTTTCCCCAAGCGTGATGGAATACATGCTTAAAACAATGCTTTGCCCGCGCTATGGCGGCACAACAAGTTGTGATGAAATAGGGCTGCCTGTTTCAGCAAGCGGCGGTGTGGTGCCGTGTGGCGCAACGGCGTTTTGGAAGGAAGTAAAGTAAAATGCATATGCTAAAGGCAAAAGATGTGGTGTTTAGCTATCAAGACGGCGAAAATGCCGTTGATGGGTTATCGCTTAATATAGAAAAAGGCGAATTTGTGGCGGTGCTTGGCGCAAACGGCTGTGGTAAATCCACTATAGCAAAGCATTTTAATGCAATATTGCTGCCGCAAAAAGGCACAGTGCTTGTGGAGAATATGAACACTGCAGACGAAACCAAGCTTAACGAAATACGCCAAAAGGTGGGAATGGTTTTCCAAAACCCCGATAACCAAATAGTGGCTACCGTGGTGGAGGAGGACGTTGCCTTCGCCCTTGAAAACCTAGGCGTGCCCACAGCGGAAATCCGCACACGTATAGACGACGCCATGGAAATGACAGGAATTTATAAGCATAAAGATAAAGCACCGCACAAGCTTTCGGGCGGCCAAAAACAGCGTGTGGCAATAGCAGGCGTTATCGCAATGCGCCCCGATTGCCTTGTGCTGGACGAAGCAACCGCAATGCTAGATCCAATCGGCCGCGAAAAAGTGATGAAAACTGTGCGCAAGCTAAACCACGAAATGGGCATCACCGTAGTGCAAATTACACATTACATGGAGGAAGCCGCCGAGGCAGACCGCGTAATTGTGATGAGCGAGGGCAAAATAGCAATGCAGGGTACGCCAAAAGAGGTTTTCAGCCAAGTGGAGCGTGTGCGAGAGCTGCGGCTAGACGTTCCCCAAGCGGCAGAGCTTTGCCACGAGCTTACAAAGGCAGGCTTTACCATGCCGCAGGACATTACAACCACAGAGGAATGTGCAAATGCGTTGTACGAATTGCTGAAGTAAAAGAGGAAACGAAATGCCACCAATTGTAAAAGTAGAAAATTTAACATATATTTACGGCGAGGGAATGCCGGACGCAACCAAGGCGATCGACAATATCAGCTTTGAAATAGAAGAAGGCTCTTTTGTAGGGATAATAGGCTCCACAGGCTGTGGTAAATCTACACTTATCACGCATTTTAACGGTATAAACCGCCCCACAAGCGGCAAGGTGTATATAGCAGGCGAGGATATATGGAAAAATCCGCAGGATATACGTCGTTTTCGCTTTATGGCAGGCCTTGTGTTTCAATATCCCGAATATCAGCTGTTTGAAGAAACGGTTTATAAGGATATTGCCTTTGGGCCTAAAAACATGGGGCTTGATAAAAACGAAATATCCGTGCGCATCAAAAGAGCCGCGTAGTTTTGCGGCATTACAGACGACATGTTGGAGCGCAGCCCATTTGAGCTTTCGGGAGGGCAAAAACGCCGTGTTGCCATTGCAGGTGTGCTTGCCATGGAGCCAAGGCTACTTGTATTGGACGAGCCTGCCGCAGGGCTTGATCCCGAAGGGCGCGACACCATATTAAGCCAAATAAAGCGTTATCATAAAGAAACAGGCACAACGGTTGTGCTTGTAAGCCATTCCATGGAGGATATCGCCAAATATGCCGACAAGGTGCTTGTGATGGACAGCGGCAAAATAGCCATGTACGACGACACCGAAAAAGTGTTTGCACGCGCGCCGGAGCTTTTGGAGCTTGGCTTATCCGTGCCGCAGGTAACTAAAATATTTTTGCGTCTGCGCGAATTATCCTTGCCTGTGCAAACTGATGTATATACCGTAAAATATGCCGTGGAAGCAATTTTGCGCTATGCCAAAGAGAAAAAGGCAGGTGGCATGAATGCTTAGAGATATCACAATCGGTCAGCATTTCCCGGGAAAATCCATAGTGCATAGGCTTGATCCACGCATAAAGCTGCTTTTAACCATAGGCTATATTGTGGCTTTATTTGTAGGCTCTAACCCACTGGGCATAATATTAAGCGGCGCATTGCTTGCGCTTTTGTATGTGTTAAGCAAAATACCGCTTAAATTAATAGGTAAAAGCTTAAAACCTATTTTTCCTATTATTTTATTTACGGCGGTTTTAAACATTTTCTTTCTCACAGGAGAGGGTGCGCCGCTGTTTGAATTTTACTTTCTTCGCGTTTATAAAGAAGGCGTTTACTACGCTGTAATAATGGCGGCACGCATCGTGTGCCTTATCGCAGGCACAAGCCTTTTAACCTATACTACAAGCCCCATAGCCCTTACAGACGCTATAGAACGACTGTTAAAACCCTTTGCAAAGCTGCATCTGCCTGTACACGAGCTTGCAATGATGATGACAATTGCACTGCGCTTTATTCCCACATTAATAGAGGAAACAGACAAGATAATGAATGCGCAAAAGGCGCGCGGCGCTCAGCTGGATTCAGGCTCTCTTAAAACGCGAGTGCAAGCACTTGTGCCTGTGCTGATACCGCTGTTTATATCGGCATTTCGCCGGGCAGACGAGCTTGCCATGGCTATGGAATGTCGCTGTTATCAAGGCGGCGAGGGGCGCACAAGGCTAAAGAAGCTAAAGCTTTGCCCATCTGATATTATTTCGGCGGCTGTGTGCGTTTTGCTTTTCGTGTTAATAGGCTGTACCAATATGCTTATGACGTTTTTTGTGTAGATACATGCGAAAGCTAATTTATAGCTTTAAAACGTATATATTTATATAAAAGACAAATTTTCAATAATGAGCGTATTTTGTTTAAAAGCGCAGTTGCTTTGTAAAGCATTTGCCAAAAGCTAGTAAAATAAATTTCAATTTTGAAAATGAGGTGCCGTCGTTGCAAACACTTATAACAGTTAGCTTTGTGGGTACGCGGTATCACGGCTTTCAAGTGCAAAAAAACTCCATGTCCATTTGCGAGGCATTGCAAAATTCCATGGAAAAGCTATATGGCTGTCGCCCTGATATTAAAGGCTCCTCACGCACAGACGCAGGTGTACATGCCATAGGCTTTCGGGTTTGCTTTACACAGCCAAAGCCGATTAAAATGATTAAATTGCCCCTTTCCCTTAATCAGTATCTGCCACCCGATATTCGTGTGCAAAAGGCCGAGGAGGTTTGCGACGAATTTCACGTAAGATACGACGCTGTAACGAAAGAATATATCTATCGCATATTAAACAGCCCCGTGGACGATCCCTTTATGCATAACCAATGCTGGCGCGTAGGCGGAGTGATTGATGAAGAAATGATGTCCCGTGCCGCGTGTTATATTGTAGGCAGGCACGATTTCGCGTCGTTTATGTCGGCAGGCAGCGATATTACAGACACAGTGCGCGAGGTGCAGTTTTGCAATGTAAAGCGCGAGGGCAGATATATTACAGTGCATATTTCGGCAGACGGATATCTGTATAATATGGTGCGTATAATTGTGGGCACCATTAAAGAAGTGGGCACAGGGCATAGGGCACCTGAGGATATCAAGGCTATTTTAGAAGGAAAATCGCGCATAAACGCAGGGGACACAGCACCTGCATGTGGGCTATATTTATATAAGGTGAATTATCAAGAAAACTATAAGCCGTTACCACACCCACCGAAAGGAACAAGCGTATAATGCAGGAACAACGTTTAGACACCGATAAAATTGAGCAGCTGCATCGCCGCCGCAAGCATCGTCGCTTGCGCATGTTTGTGCTGCTTATTATTACAGGCGCATTGGTACTGGCTTATTTCACAGGGCTGTACGGCGCAGGGCTTTCGGTGCTTGGTGACGTGGTAGACAGCGCGTCGGCGGCGATAAACCGCGGCACAGGCTGGCCGCAAAGCTTTACGCTTACAGGCTTTAGCAAGGCAGAAAGCCTTGCAGACGGATTTGTGGCGCTTGGAGAAAACGATTTAACCATGTATTCTAAAAGCGGTAAAGAATTGCGGCGCAAGCAGCACGGCTATGCGCGCCCTGCAATATCTGCCGGAAATACGCGCGTGTGCATCTATAACCGCGGCGGTACAGAGCTTTGTGTCGAAAGCCGCAGCCGCACATTATTTAAAAAAATATACGAACAGCCTATACAAATGGCATATATGAACGAGGGCGGCAGCTTTGCTGTAATTACTCGCTCGGCACGTTACGAAGCAGAGCTTACCGTGTATAATTCATTGTTTGAACCTATATATTTCTGGTATTCTGCACAAGATTTTCCGTCGGCGGTTACCATGTCGCGCCAAAGCGGCCAGTTAGCCGTATCGTGCTTAAGCAGCCTAAACGGTGCAATGGGTACAAAGCTTTATATGCTAAACACAGGCGAGGACGAACCGATTGCAGAAATAGATGTGCCTGAGCGATTGCTTTTGCAAATGGCATATCTGCCAAACGGTAACCTTGTTGCCATGTATGATAGATTTACAGCGGTGTATTCATCAAAGGACGGCAAGGAGCTTGCAAAATACGATTATGGCGCACGTACAGTGCAAACGGCAGAAATACAAGGCAAATACACGGCTCTTATATTTACAAGTGCCCTAGACGATACCGCCTCAAGCCTTGCAATATTAGACGAAGGCTTAAATGAAATAGGCGTGTCAACATTGGGGTATGCGGTAGACAGTGTTTGCGTTGGCAGAACAAATGTGTTTGTCACAGGTGGCAACGTTGTGTATACCTACGGACTGGACGGTAAAATATGGGGCAGTGCAGCCACGGAAACCCCTGTACAGGCAGTGATAGACGTAAAGGATTTGCTTGCTATTACAAAAGGCTCTGTGCAAAAAATAGACATTCCGCCCATGCCAAAGAAAGAAAAAGAATAGGCGAAGGCTTTTAAAATACAAAACCAAACACATGTATATCATAGTCGGTATATTGAATAATTATGTAATACCGCTTTATATGGTGCAAAATACTATCAAGAGGAACGGAGCTGAATATATGTCACCTGCAATTATTGTAGATATCGCACTTATTGCAATTTTATTGTTTACGGCTTATACTTATATGCGTAGCGGTTTTTTGGCAAGCATCACACGATTAGTGGGCAATTTGTTGTCGCTTTTAGGTGCTATGCTTGTGGCAAACAAATTTTCGCCCACAGTTTTTGACAATTTTTTCAAAAGTGGGCTGATTAATAAAACCGCTCAAACTATTACGGAAAAGGGCAGCGTGTACTTAAAGGAATTTATAGAAAATATACAAGCTTTCTTTCCAAGAAACTTTGTTGATGATATAATAATAAAAGCTGACGCATTAATGGGCTCAGGCGCACCGGATTTAGCCCAGCAGATAGTGGAGCAGGTAGTTGCGCCGCTTATGGTACCCGTAATTTCCGTGGTGGTGTTTTTTGCCACTTATGCCATATGCCGCTTTATAGTGGCGCAGGTTTCGGCAATACTTACCAATGTAAATAGAGTGCCTATTTTAGGCGGAGTAAACAAGATTTTGGGGTTTGCCACAGGCGTTTTCGGGGGCATACTGGAAATAGTGCTTGTGCTGTGCGCAGTGTGGGCTATTATTGCTATCACAGGCGGCGCAATACCGTTTTTAAACGAAGAGGTGCTTTCGGGTAGCCGCTTATATACCTTGTTTTCAGAATACAACCCGTTTATATAGCGCGGTTTTAAGCATTTATAGCAACTTGACTTATTATTGTCTTTGTAAACAACCTTTTGTCAAGTTGCATACAGCAAAGACGAGGGCTTTGGTAGGACAATTAAAAGTAAAATTGCTGTATAGCAAAATTTGCAATACACTTATAGCAAGAAAGGCTGTGGATTTATGCGGCACGTGCCGAATATATTATCATGTTTGCGTATTTTATTAATACCTGTTTTTGTGTGGCAGCTGCTTATTGGCAACACTACCGCGGCGGCGGTTATTTTGGCAGGCAGTGGCATTACAGATTTACTGGACGGATATCTTGCGCGACATTATAATTGGATAAGCGACCTTGGTAAGGTACTGGATCCTGTTGCGGACAAGCTTACACAGGTTACAGTATGCGTGGTTTTGGCATATCTTTTAAGCGATTATATGATATTTTTTATCATAATGTTCCTTAAAGAAGTGCTAATGATGGCGCTTGGCGGTTATCTTTTAAAAAAGGGCGCCCATATAGACGGTGCGCGTTGGTTTGGCAAAGCGGCAACAGTTTGCTTTTACGTAAGCATGACGATACTTGTGCTGTTCCCAATGCTGCCTAAAATTATTGCTATAGTGCTTTTGTGCGTTACTACAGCCCTTGTGCTGTTTGCTTTCAGTATGTATATACCCATGTTTTTCAAATTAAAGCGCGGCACTGCCGTAAGAGCAAATAAAGGAGATTAAATAATGCTTTGTATCAGATGTAACAAACGCCCTGCGATAGTTTTTGTGCAAAAACTGGAGAATGGCGAACAAAAAAGCGAAGGCTACTGCCTTTCGTGCGCAAGAGAAATAGGCATCAAGCCTGTTGACGATTTAATGAAACAGTTTGGCATATCCGAGCAGGATTTGTCGGGCGTTGAAGATAGGTTTGCCAGTATGCTTGGCGATATGGATCCGGCAGAGCTTATGCAAAACCTTGCATTACAGGCAGGCGAGGGCGCAGAGCCAAACGAAAATAGCGACGACGATGCAGACGGTGAGGACAAAGACTTTACTCCCGGCGGTAGCGCCACATTTCCCTTTGGCATTTTTGGCGGCAAAAAGAAAGACGAAGACGGCGATGGGCAAGAAAATGTTCATTCTAAAAACGACAAGGGCAAAAAGCGCAAATTTTTAGACAATTACTGCGAAAACCTTACGCAAAAAGCACGCGATGGCGAGCTAGACAGCATAATCGGCCGCGACAAAGAAATTTATCGCACAATCCAAATACTTTGCCGCCGCCAAAAGAATAACCCGTGCCTAATAGGCGAGGCAGGCGTTGGCAAAACAGCCATTGCTGAGGGTATAGCGCTGCATATTGTCGACGGCACAGTGCCGTCGCGCTTGCGCGATAAAGAAATATTCCTTTTGGATTTAACCAGCCTTGTTGCAGGTACCCAGTTCAGAGGGCAGTTTGAAAGCCGTGTTAAGGGCTTAATCGCCGAGGTAAAGGCAGCAGGCAATGTGATATTGTTCATAGATGAAATCCACAATATCACAGGCGCAGGCGACAGCGAGGGCGCCATGAACGCAGCCAATATCCTAAAGCCCGCTCTGTCGCGCGGCGAGATACAGGTAATAGGCGCAACAACCTTTTCGGAATATCGCAAGTTTATCGAAAAAGACCAGGCATTAGAGCGCCGCTTTCAGCCTGTAAAAGTAGAAGAACCGTCTATTTCCGATACAATAGAGGTGCTTACAGGCATTAAGCAGTATTACGAAAAATATCATAATGTACGTGTAAGCGCGGAAATAGTGGCAAGCGCAGTAAGCCTTTCCGAAAGATATATCACCGACAGGTTTTTGCCGGACAAAGCTATCGACCTTTTAGACGAGGCTTGTTCGTGCTGCAATCTGCGCCACCCAGAAATAACGGAATACGTGGAAACTCAAAAGAAAATCGACACTCTGCAAGCAGAAGAAGCAGAGCAGGAGCAGCGCAAGGAGGGGCCGGATTTTGAACGCATAGCCGTGATAAAATCGGAATTAATCCGCCTTAATGATGCATTGCCGAAGCTAAAAGAAACCGTGGAGCAAATAGAAGTAACCATGGAGGACGTGGCAAGAGTAATCGAGCTGTGGACAGGTATACCTGCCGTAAAAATAAAAGAGGCAGAATACGACAAGCTTTTGCACTTGCAGGATAGATTGGCGGAAAAAGTAATAGGACAAACCGAGGCGGTAGAGCTGGTGGCAAAAGCGGTAAAGCGCAGCAGAGCAGACATTTGCGCGCGCCGCCGCCCGGCAAGCTTTATATTTGTAGGGCCAACAGGCGTAGGCAAAACCGAGCTTGTAAAGCAGCTTGCTTCACAGCTTTTTGACACAGTAGATCCGCTTATTCGCCTAGATATGAGCGAATTTATGGAAAAATATGCGGTGTCGCGTCTTATAGGCTCGCCTCCGGGATATGTGGGCTACGACGAGGCAGGTCAGCTTACCGAAAAGGTGCGTCGCCGCCCATACAGCGTCGTTTTGTTCGACGAAATAGAAAAAGCGCACCCCGATGTAATGAATTTGCTTTTGCAAATATTAGACGAGGGTAAAATTAATGATGCGCAAGGGCGTACCGTTAGCTTTGAAAATACAGTAATAGCCATGACAAGTAATGCAGGCAGTGCAGACAAGGTGGGCGAAACAGGCTTTAACAAAACCGTGGCGCAAATGAGCCGCGATAAATCCATGAAAGCCCTGTCCGACTTTTTGCGTCCGGAATTTTTAAGCCGTGTAGATGAAGTGATAGTGTTTAAACCGCTGTCGCCTGAAGCCTTGCGCGAAATAGCGCAGCTTATGCTAGATGAATATAAAGAGCCCCTTGCCGTAAAAGGCATTGGCATTACAGCCGATACAGAGGCTTTGGATTTGCTTTGCGAAAAAGCAAAAGGCGGCAAATTTGGCGCGCGAGATTTGCGCCGAGTTATCCGCAAAGAGATAGAAGATAGGATAGCCAATCTTATCATCTCAAGCGTTCCTTTGGCAAAAATTGATATCAAGGCTGAAAACGGCGAAATTGTGCTAAAATACTAACAAGATACAGGAAGCTTTCGCGTTTTAAAGCTTCCTGTTTTCCGTAAAGCATTTAAAAGCTATTTATTCTAATTGTATAGGGGGAGTTTTCTGTGAAAGTAAAAACATTGATTTTTTCATTATTTGTATCGCTTGCTATAATTCCTCTTTTATTGTTTGGAGTAAACAATATTTTGTCTTATCACAATCAAATGACTACACTTTTAGAAAACGATCTTGGCATTATCACTAATATGCAAGAGCAGGTAATAGAAAACTTTTTACAGGAACGCAGTAAAAACGCCAATGTTATCGCTGATGTTTTCAGCGTTGGCACAACACTAAAGCAAAACAAAGACATTACCGAGGAACAAAAGGAAAAAATCTTGGCATTAGCCGATAAAATGCTAATGGCTCAAGACAGCGCAAAAGATTATATAAATGCCGTTTGTGCGTTCGACTTAGATTTTAATGTTCTTGCTTCAAGCGAAACTGTGCCAAACGAATTTATCAGTACCATGAAATCAATCCCCAAAGAAACTTTTACAAATAAATTAAAGTTTGTGCCATCAAAAACTTCGGCGTTTTCCGATAATAAAAACGAAAAAAGCATTATAGCTTTGTGCTCAATTTACGACGGAAAGAAAAAGACAGGCCATTTAGCTATGGAATTAAACATGGATTTCTTTGAAAAAGTGCGCTCAACCATAAAGCTGTATAATGGCGGCACAGTATATTTGCTTGACGAAAATAAACAGATAATTGTGGCAGGCGACAACAAAGAAAGCCGAGATAAATACGTGCTATCGAAAAGCGAGCGCGAAGATTTTAATCGCGCTATGATCGAAGAAGATTTTTCAAGCGGTGTAGGTGTTTTGCGATATAAAGCACGTAACCACGATATTATTTCCAGCTATGCTACTATAAAAAGCACAGACTGGCTTTTGCTTGTATCTGTGGACGTTGATGCAACGCTGCAAACAAAAACAAAGTTTATTTACCTATGCGTTTTCGTTGCTGCTGTTTTTGTTGCGCTGATTATCGGCTCCAGCTATATTATCTCGAGGAAAATAGCAAGGCCACTTGAAAATATTATAGATAAGTTTGAATATATTAAGAAAAACAAGGACTATTCTGTGCGTGTAGAAGTACCTCAAAACAATGAAATTTCTATTATATCAGAGGGGATAAACGGCTTACTGGATAGCGTAGAGCAGCATATCGCTCAAGAGAACGAGGTTAGCAAAAAGCTATTGGAGCGCGTTTTACGCGATCCGCTTACAGGGCTTTACAACAAAAAGGCAATGGATAAATTAATTACAGAAAAATACGCAAAATGCTCCATAGCCAATTCCGAAATTGCAATTTGCTATTTAGATATAGACGATTTTAAGTTTTACAACACTCAGTACGGACATTCTAACGGCGACGAGGTGCTGCAATATGTGGCGAAAGTGATAGCCGCACACGAGGAATGTTCGGCGCGAGTTGGCGGAGATGAATTTGTAATATGCATTACAGATGCGCAAAAGCTGCGAGATATTGAGTACATAGCAAAGGATATAATTGCCACGCTGAATGTTGGCATGGAATTTGCAGGCGAAGATACAACAGTCAGAATAGGCTGCTGTATCGGCATTGCCCTTGTAAACGCAGGCACTGTTACCACGCGCGAAATGTTGGACGCAGCCGACAAAGCAATGTATAAGGTGAAAAACGAAAATAAAAATGGCGTATTAATATTAAGGGAAAACGAAATATGAAATTGATGTTTGCAAGCGATTTGCACGGCTCTGCATTTTACGCAAAGGAGCTTGTGCGTATATTAAAAGAAGAAACCCCCGATAAATGTGTATTATTGGGCGATTTGCTGTACCACGGCCCACGCAACGCGTTGCCGCAGGAATATGCACCCATGCAGGTGGTAGATATATTAAAAGCAGTAAAGCAAAGCTTTTTGTGCGTGCGTGGCAATTGTGACGCAGAGATAGATGCCATGGTGCTTGATATGCCTATTGAGGCAGACTATGCCGCACTGTTTATAGACGGACACATGTTTTTTGTAACCCATGGGCATCTGTTTAATGAAGACAAGCTGCCTATGCTAAATAACGGAGATGTGTTTATCCAAGGACATACTCATGTTTCTGCGGCAGAAAATAAGGGCAACTATTATTTTCTTAATCCGGGCAGCCTTTCTATTCCGAAAGACGGCACAAATAGCTATATGATATACGAAAACAATCTGTTTACCATAAAGACATTAGATGGCACAGTGCTGAAAACCCTTGATATAAGCGGTGAAAGCTTATAATGGAAAAACATGTTGAAGTAGAGCGCAGCATCATCAAAAAATACAGAAAGCCCATATGGAATCGCTTTATCGGCGCTGTAAAAGATTACGATATGGTGCAGGAAAACGATAAAATAGCAGTGTGCATATCGGGCGGCAAGGATAGCTTTGTACTGGCAAAATGTATGCAGCAGCTAAAAACATATACCGAAGTGCCATTTGAACTGGAATTTATTTGTATGGATCCGGGCTACAGGAAAGAAAACAGGCAGCTAATAGAAGAAAATGCCGAGCTTTTAAATATAAAATTACATTTTTTTGATACTGATATATTTAATTATGTGGCAAATCAAGATAGCGGCTCACCGTGTTATCTGTGCGCACGTATGCGCAGGGGGCATCTGTATAAATATGCAAAAAGCTTGGGCTGTAACAAGATAGCGTTAGGGCATCATTTTGACGATGTAGTGGAAACAGTACTAATGAGCATGCTTTATGGCGGCGAGCTTAAAAGCATGATGCCAAAGCTGCACAGCGCAAATTATGAGGGCATGGAGTTAATTCGCCCATTATATTTGGTGCGCGAAAGCGATATTATAGCGTGGACAAGATATAATTCTTTGCGCTTTTTGCAGTGCGCCTGCCGTTTTACCGAGGACACCCATTTAAACGAAGCGCCCCATGGCGCAAGGGCAGAGGTAAAGCAGCTTTTGAAGGAATTGACAGCGCACAATCCACAGGCTGCAATAAATATCTTCAGAGCCACCCATAGCGTGCATGTAGGCACAATGCCAGGCACAGTGATAAACGGAGAAAAGCATAGCTTTTTAGATGAATATTAATACGCATTATACAATAAAACGCCCTTGATAATAGCTGCTATAAGCTATTATCAAGGGCGTTTTTGTCGTTTTATACGGATACAACTCAGCTAAATATTGATGCGCAAATTCCCCATATGTGCAACGTCGCTGTAGGAAATACCATCTGTAGGGGCGTAGCTCTGCTGCGCCCGTTAGGTTTTTTTGCAGCCGCTATATCATCGCTGCGCATGCATTAATATGCTACATGCTATTACAAACTTAATCAGCATAATTTAATCGTTCCGCACTCTGTAGCCAAGGCTCATTAGGCTGTCGCCAAGATGCACGTTTTCCACTGTAAGCTCAGGATAAACCACAGACAAATCATAATGGCTAAAGTTCCATACGCCCTTAAAGCCTAGTGTCACAAGCTTTGGCGCAATCGCCTTTGCACTTTCGCGAGGCACACAAAGCACGGCAATCTGAGGCTTTGTTTCTTTGCAAAAATCCTCAAGCTCGTCGATATGGCGTATTTTCACGCCGCAAACCTCGCGACCAACCTCTTTTGGGTTAATGTCAAATGCCGACAAAAGGTGGTATCCGCGAGCCTCGGCTGTAAGATAGCCGGAAATAGCGTGCCCCAATTTACCTGTGCCTATCAGAACAGTGTTAAGCTTATGCTCGCTGAACAAAAGCTTTGTCAATTCGTCTAATAATACATCTACATTATACCCGATACCCTGCTGACCAAAACCGCCGAAGCAATTAAAATCTTGCCTTACCTGTGACGCGGTTGTGCCCATGGTTTTTGCAAGCTCACTGGAGGAAATTTTTGTAATGCCGCTTTGCTTCATTTCGGAAACATATCTGAAATATTTCGGCAGACGTTTAATTACCGGCAGGGAAACTCTGTTCTGATTAGTCATTTGCTTCACCTATATCGTGGGCCGATAGCACAGCCATCGGCTAGTCCTCTCATGTCTTATATAGTAACCGTTCGCATTACATAATCGCCAAATTCTGTGCAGGTACAGCCTGTGTCACGCCCTGTAATGCTAAGGGATTTTTGCGTAAACATGCAGGTGTCAAGAGCGTCTGTAAGAGCATTGGATTTTTCCTGATATCCAATATGCGATAATAGCATTGCGGCGGCGCGCAGCATGCTGCAAGGATCTGCATATTGTGCGCGGCCTTCCTGTACCATGCGCGGTGCAGAGCCGTGTATGGCTTCAAACATGGCGTAACGCTTGCCTATGTTGCCACTGCCTGCTGTGCCTACGCCGCCTTGAAATTCCGCTGCCTCGTCTGTGATAATATCTCCGTAAAGGTTCGGCAGTACAAACACTTCAAAATCGCAGCGACGTTTTTCGTCCACCAATTTTGCCGTCATAATGTCAATATACCAATCGTCTGTAACGATATCGGGATATTTTTCGCCAACAGATTGGCAAAGCTTTAAAAACTTGCCGTCTGTGGCTTTAATAATATTAGCTTTAGTTACTATTGATACGCGCTTTTTGCCGTTCTTGCGTGCAAAATCGTATGCAAGCTCCGCAATGCGCATAGTGCCGTCGGTAGTGGTAATGGTAAAATCTACAGAAATACCGTCCTCTATCTCAAAGCCGTAGCTGCCAACAGCGTATGCACCCTCGGTGTTTTCGCGAAAAAACGTCCAGTCTATGCCTTTTTCAAGCACTTTAACAGGGCGTACATTGGCAAACAGGTCAAGCTCTTTACGCATGGCGACATTTGCACTTTCTATGTTTGGCCATTCGTCACCTGCGCGCGGAGTAGTGGTAGGTCCTTTTAATATAACATGACATTTTTTAAGCTCGCTTAAAACATCATCGGGTATGGCTTTCATGGCGGCGGCGCGGTTTTCGATAGTTAAACCGTCTATTACTTTAAATTCTACCTTGCCGCTTTCAACCTCGTCTTTTAAAAGATATCTCAACACACGCTCTGCCTCGTTTGTAATTACAGGGCCTATGCCATCTCCGCCGCAAATGCCTATAATTATTTTATCAAGGGCTGCATAGTTGATAAAATCGCCTTGCGCGCGCATATCAGCAACGCGTTTTCTCTGCGTATCCATTAATGCGGAAAATCTCTCTTTTCCCGTAGCGGTTGTTTCCATATTGCACTCCTTTATCGGCACACAGACGCATCTTGTGCCTACACCTTAATATTTATATATAATATATATTATACCGAATAAGAATGGTTTGTCAAATAAATAACGCATGTTTTGCAATGTATACACTTGAATACATTATCTGATTTTAAAGGCATAAATGGCAACTGCTGTGACAAAGCTATCATAAGGAGGGATTTATTATGCAAAACAGTTCAAAAAAAGACAGAAAAAAAGGCGAAGAAGATGTAGAATATCAACGTGCCGAGCAAGAGGCAGTGCTTGAAACAGGCTCTGTAATGCGCACAAAGGGGCGGCATGCAATACATGTTTTAACAGTGATAGGCCAGATAGAAGGCCATTCTCTTGCGCCGCAAAACCAAAAAACCACAAAATACGAGCATGTGATACCGCAGCTTATTTCAGTTGAAGAGGATCCGGAGATAGAGGGCATCTTGATAATATTAAACACAGTTGGCGGTGATGTAGAGGCAGGGCTTGCTATTGCGGAGCTTATTTGCGGCATTACAAAGCCGTCTGCCACCTTGGTGCTTGGCGGCGGACATTCCATAGGCATACCTCTTGCCGTATCCGCAAAGCGCAGCTTTATTGTGCCCACCGCCACCATGACCATTCACCCTGTGCGCCATTCGGGGCTGGTTCTCGGTGTGCCGCAAACTATGAGCTATTTCGAGCGCATGCAAGAGCGCATTACGGGCTTTGTGGCAAGACATTCGTCCATATCAGAAAAGCGTTTTATCGAGCTTATGATGCATACAGGCGAGCTTGTAATGGACGTTGGCAGCGTTTTGGACGGTGCGTCCGCCGTAAAAGAGGGACTTATAGACGAGCTTGGCAGCATTGCCGATGCATTACGCTATCTTTATAATGAGATAGAAGCAAAATAGTTTTACAATCAAGCAAAAAAATGTTAAAATATATAGTACTGATTAAAAAGGTAAGCAAGCTGCGCTCTTAGGGCGGGGCGTTGCGCCTATAATGTAGGCAATGGGTATCTGCGGCAAAATAACGGCAGATACCATTGCCTTTATACTAAGGAGAGCAAAATGGCAGCAAAGAAAAAACCGACAGGCGGTGCCGCTAAAAAGCGCGTGACTAAGCCTAATAAAGGCTCCGAAATCAACAAAAGCTGGAGCATATTGGCGTTTGGCATAGGCATTATTATTTTGGCTATGACGTACATAAAAGGCGAAGCTGTGTGGGCGATAATACGCACGGCAATATTTGCCGTATTTGGGGTGGGCACTTATCTGATAGGCCCTGCCATTATCTTTGTGGCGGTGCTTGTGGCACTTGGCAAACCAATATGGGGTAAAATATTAAAAATATTGATATTAATGCTGTTTGTTACGGCAACGGTATTCGTGTTTTCTAAAGCAGAGGTACGTGACGTGCCCTTTGTAGACATTGTTAAAATGCTCTACGCCACAGGTGCGCAAGCTGTAGGCAGCGGAGTGCTTGGCGGATTATTGGGCGTGCCGCTTATCCTAATGTGCGGCAGACCTGCCGCAAATATCATTTTGGTGGTGCTTGTTTTAGTGGGCATTATGCTTGTTACAAGCGTTACACCGGGCGATGTTTTTTCGTTTTTCCACGGACATGTTTCTACCGCAAAGGAAAAAAGAAACGAGCGACGTGCCAAAGAAGAGGAATATGCCGCCACGCATAAGGAGTCGCTACAGGAAGAAAACAATACAGCCGTCGCTGCACAAAGGCAGAGCCGCGATAAAGACAGGCGCACAGATATAGACGTTCCCCTTGGCCCCACAGCAGTGGAAACAGTGGAAATGCCGCCCGAAGAAAAGCCAATAATTGGCCCAGGCGGCACCTTTGGCATGTTCCCCCCGCGAGAAAAAGACGTAGCAAGCGAAAATGCTTTTGATGCATTTGACGAGGACTATATTTCAAGCGATACCACTCCATTTGAACCTACGCCAAATTCCGATGATATGCAGGTAGCTCAGCCAACTGCAAGCTTTGATACATCAGCGCATGTTTTGCCGTCTATGGCGCCACTGCAAGCGCCTATTGAGGAGCTTATTAAAAAGGCTGTAAGCATAGCACCGGAAATTATCACCGATAAAAACGACCAGCTTACTATTGTGCCGGCTCAAGGCGGCAAAATGGGATATACATATCCTCCCCTCAGCCTTTTCCGCCGCCAAGTAATTGCACAGGAAGAGGGCGTGGAGCAAGAGCTTGCGCATAATGCAGACTTACTTGTGAAAACCTTGGCAAGCTTTGGCGTGCAAACAAGGGTATTGGATATCAGCCGCGGCCCCAGCGTAACCAGATACGAATTGCAGCCACTAGCAGGCGTAAAGATAAGCCGCATTACAGGCCTTTCAGACGACATTGCCCTCAACCTTGCCACGGCAGGCGTGCGCATAGAGGCGCCAATCCCCAATAAAGCCGCCGTAGGCATAGAAGTGCCAAACCGCACAAGCGTGTCGGTAAGCATACGCAGCATATTGGAGTCCACTCAGTTTGCCAAAAGCACCTCGCCCCTTACGCTTGCCTTAGGCAAGGATATCGCAGGCGTTTGCCAAGTAACAGACCTTACCAAAATGCCACATTTGCTTATTGCAGGCTCTACGGGCAGTGGTAAATCCGTGTGCATCAACTCTATTATTATCAGCATTTTATACAAATCCTCGCCTGACGACGTAAAGCTGATTATGATAGATCCAAAGGTAGTGGAACTGGCAGAATACAACGGCATACCGCATCTTTTAATGCCTGTGGTTACAGAGCCGCGCAAGGCGGCAGGCGCCCTTGGCAGTGCCGTTGCCGAAATGGAAAAGCGCTATCGTCTTTTTGCCGAAAGCAATGTGCGCGATATTAAGACCTACAATAAATTAGCCGAAGAAACCGAGGGCATGGAAAAGCTGCCATATATCGCCATTGTGATAGACGAGCTTGCGGACTTGATGATGGTTGCAGGCAAAGAGGTGGAAGATTATATTTGCCGCATAGCGCAAAAGGCGCGCGCCGCAGGTATGCATCTTATCGTTGCCACACAGCGTCCGTCTGTAGATGTTATCACTGGCTTAATAAAGGCAAATATCCCCAGCCGCATTGCCTTTGCGGTGTCCAGCCAAATAGACAGCCGCACTATTTTAGACGCAGGCGGCGCGGAAAAGCTGCTTGGTATGGGCGACATGCTGTTTTTGCCCGTTGGCGCAAGCAAGCCTATACGCATACAGGGCACTTATGTGCGAGATGAAGAAATCAGCGATATTTTATCGTTTATCAAAAAGCACGGCGAGGCAGATTACTCAAATGAAATGATACAGGAGATGGAAAAACGCGCCGTGCCCGAAAAAGCAAATGGCTCTCAGGGGCAAGACGACGACAGCGGCGTAGACGTAATGTTCAACAGCGCCGTAGAGGTGATATTAGACGCAGGACAAGGCTCTACCAGCCTTTTACAGCGCAGGCTAAAGCTTGGCTATGCGCGTGCCGCGCGCATTATGGACGAAATGGAAGCCGCGCACATTATAGGCCCCTTTGAAGGCTCTAAGCCGCGCGCGGTGCTTATCAGCCGTCAGCAGTGGATAGAAATGACAATGCAGCAAAGTGATACACAGCAAGATTAAATAAAATTGCGGTGCAAGGCTATTTTGTGCGCTAAAGGATAATAATGCCAATAAGCAAGCAGAGATACTGCCATGTAAAAGCACTTTGTTTTGAAAAGACGCAATATAAAAGATAGGAATTAAAATGACGGAATTACAAGATTTTTTACCCATTTGCAAAGAGGATATGGAAATACGCGGCTGGAACGAGCTTGATTATATAGTGGTTACAGGCGATGCATATGTAGACCACCCCAGCTTTGGAGCAGCCATTATTAGCCGCATTTTAGAGGCAGAGGGCTATAAAGTGGGTATTTTATCTCAGCCTGATTATAAAAGCTGTGAAAGCTTTAAAGAATATGGGCGTCCGCGCTACGGCTTTTTTATTGGTGGTGGTAATGTAGACAGCATGGTTGCGCATTATTCCGTAGCGAAAATCCGCCGCACTAAAGACGAATACACTCCCGGCGGCATAATGGGCAAAAGGCCGGACCGCAGTGCCACAGTATATACTCGCCTTGCAAAAGAGGCTTATCCCGATTTGCCTGTTATTTTGGGTGGGCTAGAGGCGTCGCTGCGCCGCTTTGCACATTACGATTATTGGCAGGACGAGGTGTTGCCAAGCGTTGTGGAGGCAAGCGGAGCAGACATAGTAAGCTTTGGCATGAGCGAGCATCAAACCAGAGAAATAGCCAAAAGGCTGGCAAAGGGAGAAAGCCCCGAGGATATCCGCAACGTGGCAGGTACTTGCTATCTTACGGATTTTAGCGGACTGCCGCAAAAATATGTGGAATGTGCATCTTTTGCAAAAGTAAAGGCAGATAAAGTGGCGTATGCAAAGGCATGCCGTATACAAATGGATAATCAAGACGTTACCGCCATGCCCATTGTGCAAAAGCAAAGCCAAAAATATCTTGTGCAAAATATACCCTCTACGCCATTAACTCGCCGCGAATTAGACGAAGTATACGCGCTGCCATATACGCGAAAATATCACCCAAGCTACGACGCAGTCGGCGGTGTGCCTGCTATAGAGGAAGTGGAATTTTCCATTATCCAAAATCGCGGCTGTTTTGGCGGCTGCAATTTTTGCGCAATTACCATGCATCAGGGTAGGCGCGTTACAAGCCGCAGTGCGGAAAGCATTGTGCGCGAGGGCGAGCGCATTGCCCACAGCGATGGCTTTAAAGGGTATATACACGATGTTGGCGGCCCTACGGCAAATTTTCGCTTGCCAAGCTGTGCAAAGCAGATGAAAGAGGGCATGTGCATAGGCGGCAAGCATTGCCTTGCGCCCACGCCTTGCAAAAATTTAATTGTTGACCATGGCGAATACCTTGCCATACTGCGCCGCTTGCGTGCTATAGACGGCGTAAAAAAGGTGTTTATACGCAGCGGTATTCGTTACGATTATTTAATGCAGGATAAAAACGAAGAATTTTTCAAAGAGCTTGTGGAGCATCATATCAGCGGCCAGCTAAAGGTTGCACCGGAGCATTGCGCCCCTAAAACCTTGCAGTATATGGGCAAGCCCCCTATAGACGCATACAATAAATTTTCAAAACGGTTTTACGAGCTTACAAAAAAAGCAGGTAAAAAGCAGTATCTTGTACCGTATTTAATGAGCAGTCACCCTGGTAGCACTTTAAACGACGCTGTAATATTAGCCCAATATTTGTTTGAAAACAATATTCGCCCAGAGCAGGTGCAGGATTTTTATCCTACGCCCGGCACTGTGTCTACCTGCATGTTTTATACAGAATTAGATCCATATACCTTAAAGCCAGTTTACGTGGCAAAGGCAAATGAGGAAAAGGCAATGCAGCGTGCGCTTTTGCAATATTACGAGCCGCGCAACGCCTCACGTGTACGCGAGGCACTCAGCCTTACAAAGCGAGAAGATTTAGTGCCCATGCTTTTATACGGCACACGCGGCACAAACGCAGAAAAGCCTGCAAAATCTACGATGAATAATACAGGCAAAAAGAAAAGCAAGGCAGGGGAGCATAATGTTTTGCGAGGGCTTGCGGCTAAAAGCGCGGCTGCCGCAAAATCAAGACCAATACCGCAAGAAGGAGCAAAAACGTGGCAAGGAGAAAAAATAGAGCCAAGGAACAAAAACTACAAAAAGCGTTAAGCCTTGCCATTATATCAGTTATTGCCGCTATACTTGCGGTGGTGCTTTATTATACAGCAGGGGCAAAGCCTGCGTCACCGCCCGCAACCTTTGCATCAGATACAAAAATACATTTTATAGATGTGGGGCAAGGCGACTGCGTACTGATAGAGCAAGGCGGAGAATTTGCGCTGATAGATGCAGGCTTAAAACAGAGCGATGATGTAATTTTAGACTATTTAAAAGCACAAAATGTGCAAAGCCTAAAATATGTTATAATGTCCCACCCACATGCCGACCATATTGGCGCAATGGGCGCGGTAGTAAAAAAGTACGAAGTGCAAAACATGGTTTTGCCGCAGTTTGAAAAATATAATTATCCAACAACAGTAACCTTTATCAATTTGATAAAAGCTGTATCAGATAAAAAAGTGCCTATACAAACGGCAACGGTGGGCATGGAGCTACCCCTTGGCAGCGGTGTTATTAAAATAGTGGGCGATGGTGTAGTGGCAAACGATTTTAATAATATTTCCATAAGCACGCTGTTTACAGGCGCAGGCATTACATATCTTGCCACAGGCGACGCTGAAAAAGAGGCAGAAGCGGCTCTTGTCGCATCGGGGCAGACGCTTGCGGCAGATATTTTCAAGGCAGGGCATCATGGCTCAGATACGTCAAATACAAAGGCACTTTTAAATAAGGTTTTGCCGAAGGCGGTTATAATAAGCTGCGGCAAGGATAACGACTACGGGCACCCGCATCAAAGCTCTCTTGATACTTTTAATGCAATAGGCGCTGATATATACCGCACCGACCAAAGCGGTACAGTGGTTGCATTTGTAGACGAAAAAGGCAATATGCAGATACAAAAAAGCAAGTAAAGAAAGTGGTGGCATAGGTATGTATTATTCTGTAGATGCACTGGAAAATGCTATTGTGCGCCTTGTAGGCGACGACGAAAGCTGTATAGCAATGCCGCTTGCCGCCTTGCCAAAAGGCTTAAAGCAGGGCGATATACTGCAATATGAGGGCGGCATATATACCCAGTGCCCCAAAGAGGCGGCGCGCCGCCGTGCAGAAATAATCCGCCTTTTAATGGGCAAATAGCGGTATGTTGCAATAGCATAAAATAGCGGAATAACAGCAAAGGTGCCAAACGAAACTCCTGTTCCGTAGCAAAATGCACAACAAAATAACAAATGCAATATAAAAAATCTCTTGAAATGAGGTTCTAGCAACCTTTTTTCAAGAGATTTTGTGCGTTTTATTTGTGCTATATTCGCCCTGTACTCCAACATTTGGTATAGAGCCGAGATTGGTTTTGCGCATAACTATTTGCTAAACTATTGCGCCTAAGCACCATTGCTTTACAAGGCTTATTATCGTTTGCTTTTTCGCCCATACATTGCCTTATCTGCTTTTTTTACCAGCGCATCAAGAGAGTCGCCGTCTTGCGGGCAACGGGCAGAACCTGCGGCAACGCCCAAAAACGGCTGACCGCGCACATATGTAGGCCATTGAAAGCGGGAAAGCCGAGATGAAAATTCCTTGCGCGCGCCGTCTTTCAGTATGCATACAAATTCGTCGCCCGACATGCGATATGCAGTTCCAATCCCTCGGCAAAGCTCTTGTATAGACGCGGCAAAGCCTTGCAAATAATCGTTGCCTGCCATATGCCCATGGGAATCGTTTATTTGCTTAAAATGGTCTAAATCCATAAAAATCAAATCGAAAGGCTGCATCATAATCAATAGCTTTTGCCCGTCTTGGAAGAACGCTGCTCTGTTAGGCAAACCCGTTAAATCGTCCACATACGCAATTTCTTTAAATCTTTCTGCGCGCATGCGCGACATAAGCGAGGAGTGCAAAAGCGTGTAGCACATAAAGCAAAGTATACCCATAAACAGCATAAACACAATATTAAGTATAGACGCGTTATCTACAAACAGGCAATTGGCAATTAAAATTACACAAAGCCACAAAAAGCTGGTAAGACGAAACTTTTTAGTAACCCCCTCAGGCATTAAAGACAAGGTTTCGAGGAATATGGATTGGCAAAAATGGGAATACCAAGGCGCAAGCAATGCAAGCAAAACGCTTTGGAAAATAAAAAGGCTCCAAGCAAACCACTCTTTTGGCACAAAAGCAGCTATATTTACAGATATGGCGAATACCCACAGGGTAAACAAAAAAGTGGTGCAGGCAACCTCAAACAGCCATGCCATAGGGTTTTTATATATAAGCCTCATAGGGATTAAAAATACAAAACCGATTATTACGAAAAGCCCTTTGCCGCTGCCGTAATTTGGGCTTAAAACTATAAAGGCAACTGCCATACAAATGTAAATTAAAGACCATAAAACAAGCGTGATAACTGCGTGCTTAGCAGGCGTTTTAGGTGTGCAAAACTTATTTATGCTGTATATGTTTACGGCTGTAAATTCAAGCAGAATGGCAATATAGCAGATAATTAAAGGCATATGCGGCATCATGCTCCTTAAAATAATTTACATTACAGCAATTCCACTTTTGCTTGTCCAACTAAAGCCCCGTCTTTGCTGTATGCAAATTGACAAAAGGTTCGAGTACAAAGACAATAATAAGTCAAGTTGCGATAACACTTGTGATATGGTTGTCAATAAAATGATTGTATCATATTATTGTTTTTAATACCATGTTTTTACTGTTTAATGTATAAATTACTCTAATATTTTGTTTGTTTTGCTAAAAATGTTAAGAAGTAAAGCAGCAAGTGGCTTTAAACTTTGCAAAAGCATTAATATTCGTGCAGCCCAAAGCTAATTCCAAGTGCTGTGTCCACTCGCGCTATATCCTCCTCGTCAAGATGCCCTGTCTTTTCGCGCAGTCGTTTTTTGTCCAGCGTGCGTATTTGCTCTAAAAGCACCACGCTGTCTTTTGCAAGGCCGCAGTGGTTTGCCTTTAAATCTATATGTGTAGGCAGGTTGCTTTTGTCTTGCTTAGAGGTGATAGCTGCCGCAATTACAGTGGGGCTGTGGCGGTTGCCCATGTCGTTTTGCACTATAAGTACAGGGCGCACTCCTCCTTGCTCAGAGCCTATTACAGGGCTTAAATCCGCATAAAACACTTCTCCGCGCCGTACGTCCATAATAAAAACCTCCGTTTGTAAAATATATGTTCACGCATATATCTTTGCCGCCAAACGAAGGTTTTAAACAGTTCATGTTAATATTTTACATTTTATAAACAATCTATAAAAGATTTTGTCCGTTTATCGAAAGCCTGAAATTAAGCGAAAGCTTTTCAGCCGCTTTTCGGCACAAAAGCATGCGGTGGAGAAATATTTCAAAATAATCCATTACAGGCGATAAGGCGGTGTCTATTTCCAGCACAAGACAAACGTATTTTTCTTCGATGTTCACAATGGTTTTAGCACTGGTTACGGCGTAATTTACGCGGTCGTGTATGTCAAATGTGGCAAAATCCGTATTGCGCACACGGCTCCTGCGCACATCTGTTTTATCGGCAAGTATCAGCGCGGCGGCTACGGGGTTTACAGGGAAAGCCGTGCTTTCGTCGTGGTTGCCTATTGCGCTGATGATAGTGGAAACTTCGTTTGCGCTCATGCCCATTTTGTCTAAAATACGAAATGCCATTACAGCACCCGACTGTGCGTGGTCAATGCGGTTTACTATATTTCCGATATCGTGCAGATACCCTGCCATCCAAGCAAGCTCGGCTGTGCGCTTGTCGTAATTTAGCTGCAAAAGCAAATCCTCGGCAAACTGCGCCACGCGGGTAACGTGTGCAAAGCTATGCTCGGTATATCCAAGAGCGATAAGTGCCTCATCTGCCCTTGTGATGTAAGTGTTTATAGCTTCGGATTTTTTAAGTGTTTCGGGTGTAATCATTATAAAGCCTCCAATATTACAAACGCGCTTGCAAATCCGCCCTCATGTGTAAGGGAAAGATGCGCACGCAGATTTTTTTCGTTAATAAACTCTAACGCTTTGCCGCAAAATTCAAAATACGGCTTGCCGCTTTCTTCGCGCAATGCCTGTATATCCCGAAGATTAAACGCAAATATCCCTGTGCCGCACGCCTTGCCAAACGCCTCTTTAGCGGCAAAATTAGCCGCAAGGGTTTCTGCTCGCTCGCCTTTAAAGCGAAACATGCTAAGCTCTTTTTCGCTAAAGCATTTATTTAAAAAGCTTTCTTTCTCCATGCTTTTTTCTATGCGCGATATGGTGGCTGTGTCTATACCGATGCCGTAAATCATACGTTTCTCCTTTTGTGTTGCATTTTAGCTATGAGCAAAATTGATGAAAGAGGAACGGTCAAAACCGCTGCCTACAATATTCTGCTCAATAAAAGTATTTATCAGCAGATGTTCCATAGCATAAATGCATTGCAAATTTAAAGCCTTGTATATAGTATACCTTTTTATCTTGGGCTATGTAAATAGAGCTAAATGTAAAATTTATGTTTTTTAATAAAACAAGTCTGCGGACTTATTTATTAAAAAAGCTTATTCTATGTGCGTGCTATCGCACATGCACAATTAAAACTGTCGCGACAGTTTTAACAAACAAAGCTAAAGCCTTGTTTGTTAAAAGCTTATCCTATGTGCGTGCTATTGCACATGCAGGGTTAAAACAAATCTTTGCTTCATTAAATTCCGCCAAGCCTTGACAATTCCGCTAAAAGGTTTTATAATTTGAAACATTAACACAAAGACTGAGAAAAGTATGCAAGCACAAGTGTTTTGCCACGCAAAGCACAAGGCTTTACCAGAGAGAAGTGCCACAGGCTGAAAGCACCTCAAAGCCAATTTGCAGAAGTTCGCTCACGAGTGGCGGTATTGAAGGCAAGTAAGTTTAAACATGCGCATTTAAGCTGCAAATTTAAAAAACAAATGCTTGTAGGTACCGACGGGTGCAACCGTTATATTGCGGCCGAGTGTTTGCCTTTTGGCAAAAACATGGGTGGTACCGCGGAGCTTTTAACGCTTATTTGTATTAAATAAGTTTTACAGGACTTCGTCCCTAATTATATAGGGGCGAAGTCTTTTTTTGTCCCTTTACACACCATGAGGGCGCATGGCGCCTTAACAAAAAGGAGAGAATAACATGAAAGAAGCTTTACAAGGCATCGAAAAAGAGGCACAAAGGCTTATCGCCGCCGCTGATTCAAGCGCGGTAATAGAGGAGCTGCGTGTGCGATTTCTGGGTAAAAAAGGCGAATTAACCTCAATATTAAAGCAAATGGGCGGTCTTACCGCAGAGGAACGCCCTATTATAGGCGCACTTGCAAATGAAGTGCGTGAGGATATCGACGCGCAAATACGTCTGCGCACGAAAGCGCTTAGCGACGCAGTGCTTGAAAAACGTCTTTTAAGCGAAAGCATGGACGTAACCTTGCCGGGCAATATGCCAAAGCAAGGCAAGCGTCACCCGTTTGACCAAGTGCTTGGCGAAATGAAAGAAATATTCCTTGGTATGGGCTTTGACGTGGTATCGGGGCCTGAGATAGAATACGACCATTACAATTTTGAAATGCTCAATATGCCCAAAAGCCACCCTGCACGGGACACGCAGGACACATTTTACATTACCGAAAATGTGCTTTTGCGCACACAAACAAGCCCCATGCAGATACGCACCATGGAAAAGCAAAAGCCGCCCATACGCATTATCTGCCCTGGGCGCGTATATCGTTCAGACGCTGTAGACGCCACCCATAGCCCTATATTTCATCAAATTGAGGGGCTTGTGGTAGATAAAGATATCACCTTCAGCGACTTAAAAGGCACATTGGAGCTGTTTATTAAAAAGCTTTACGGCGAAAACACAAAAGCACGCTTTCGCCCACATCATTTCCCATATACAGAGCCGTCTGCCGAAATGGACATGAGCTGCTTTAAATGCGGCGGCAAGGGCTGCCCACTGTGTAAGGGCGAGGGCTGGATAGAAATATTAGGCTGTGGCATGGTACACCCTAAGGTGCTTGAAAACTGTGGTATAGACAGCGAAGTGTATTCGGGCTTTGCCTTTGGCGTAGGGCTGGAGCGCATCGCCATGATGCGCTATGGTGTAGACGATATGCGCCTATTTTACGAAAACGATTTGCGCTTTTTAAAGCAATTTTAAGGGAGGAATACAATTATGAAAATGCCATTAAACTGGGCAAAGGATTTTGCCGATTTTACATGCACCCCCCACGAATATGCAGAGCGCATGACAATGAGTGGTAGCAAGGTGGAGTGCTTCGAGTGCGAGGCAGACGGCGTGGAAAACGTTGTTGTAGGTAAAATAAATTCAATAGTACCCCATCCTGATTCCGACCATATGGTTATATGCATGGTAGACGTAGGGCAAGGGGAGCTTGTGCAAATAGTTACAGGTGCCGGCAATCTTAAAGTAGGCGACCTTGTGCCTGCCGCATTGCATGTGGCAAAGCTGCCGGGCGGCACGGTGATACGCAAGGGCAAGCTGCGCGGCGTAGAAAGCTGCGGCATGCTGTGCAGCCTTGGAGAATTAGGCCTTACAAAGCACGATTTTCCAAACGCCACCGAGGACGGCATTTTGGTAATAGACGAAGAATGGCCTGTTGGCACGCCTGCTGTAAAGGCACTGGGCATGGACGATGTTTCGGTGGAATTTGAAATTACACCTAATCGCCCCGACTGCCTTTCTGTGCGCGGGCTTGCGCGCGAAACTGCCGCCACCTTTGGCGTGGAGTTTAAAGACCATATACCCAAGGTGCAAAGCGGCACAGGGGATATAAACAAGCTTTTAAAGGTAAAGGTAGAGGACGGCGAGCTTTGCAGCCATTATGCGGCGGCAATGGTGCAAAATGTGCGCATTAAGCCAAGCCCTCGCTGGATGCGCGAGCGTCTGCGTCTTTGCGGCGTGCGCCCCATTAATAATATTGTGGATATCACAAATTACGTTATGCTGGAATACGGTCAGCCCATGCATGCGTTTGATTATTCTTACGTAAACGGTGCGTCCATTACAGTGCGCCGCGCTAGAAAAGGCGAAGAAATAGTAACCCTAGACGGCATTACGCGCACACTTGCCGAGGATATGCTTGTAATTGCAGACGATAAAGCGCCCATGGCAGTGGCAGGTGTAATGGGTGGCGAGTTTTCGGGCATATATGAAAACACTGATATGATAGTGTTTGAAAGTGCTTGCTTTGACGGCCCCTCCGTTCGCGTTACTGCCAAAAGGCTTGGCATGCGCACAGAGGCGTCAGGTCGCTTTGAAAAAGGGCTTAACCCCGAAAACTGCATGCCTGCGCTAAACCGCGCATTAGAGCTTGTACAAATGCTTGATGCAGGTGATGTAATAAACGGCGTGCTAGACGATTACCCGTCGCCTCGCAAAGTTCGCCGTGTGGCACTGCGCCCTCAAATGATAAATAAGCTTTTGGGCACAGAGCTTAACAAAGAGGAAATAGTAAAATATTTATTGCCCCTTGGCTTTATTATAGAAGGCGATGACGTGCTTGTGCCGCCTGAACGCTACGATGTAGAGCGCGACTGCGACATAGCCGAGGAAGTGGCAAGGTATATTGGCTATAATAATATGCCATCTACGGCAGTGCGTGGCGTTGCGTCGGCAAGGCCAAGCGAAAGGCAAAGCTTTGACGAAAAGCTTACCAATGCCATGCTTGGCTATGGCTTTTACGAGGTAGAAAGCTTTTCGTTCTACAGCCGCAAAGCCTTTGATGCGGTTAATCTGCCCGAAAACGACTCTTTGCGTAATGCCGTGGTAATATCCAATCCCCTTGGCGAGGACACGTCAATTATGCGCACCACTGCCATTCCAAGCATAATGGACATTGTAGCGCGAAACTTTAATGCGCGCGCCGCGGAATGTGCCGTGTTTGAAAACGCTACCGAATATATTCCTTATGACGATATCAACGAATTGCCACAAGAAAACCAAAAACTGATTGTGGCGGCATACGGCGACGATTACGATTATCTTACCATGAAGGGCGTAGTAGAGGGCGTTTTGGCGTGTGCAGGCATCAAAGAATACACTGTAAAACGTGACGAAAGCGGCACAATGTACCACCCTGGGCGCTGTGCAGTGGTAATGATAGGCGAGGATAAGGTTGCCACCATAGGCGAAATACACCCAAAGGTATTGGGCAATTACGGCATAAAGCCGCGCTGTGTTGCAGCAGATATCAATAAGGACGTGCTGTTCCAAAACCGCGCTAAAACCGCCGTGTTTGCGCCGCTGCCAAAGCACCCTGCCATTACTCGCGACTTGGCACTTGTGGCAAGCAGCAAAACCGAGGCAGCCGAAATAGCCGCACGCATCAAAAAAGCGGCAGGCAAGGCACTGGAAAGCCTAACCTTGTTTGACATTTATACCGGCGATAAAATAGGCGAAGATAAAAAAAGCCTTGCTTATAGCCTGGTGCTGCGAGCATCTGAGCGCACATTAACAGACGACGAAGCAGAAACAGCAGTAAAGAAGGTGCTTAGCAGCCTTGCAGAAATAGACGTTGTTTTGCGCAGCTAATTACGTAAAATCTTGATTTTGCTCTTGCATAGATGAGCATAATAGGTTAGAATAGAACTATAAAATAATCAAGGAGGGAAAAACCGTGAGTGAGCCAACTGCCATTTTTTCTATTTATGATGATAAGGATAAGGAAATTCGCGATATCCTCACAGAGGTATATACCGCGCTAAAAGAAAAGGGATATAACCCTATTAACCAAATAGTAGGCTATATTCTCTCGGAGGACCCTACTTATATCACCACATATCAGGGCGCGCGCAACAAAATACGCAAAATAGACAGGGACGACCTTTTGCAGGCTCTGCTTAAAAGCTATCTTGGCGCGTAATTATGCATTTTGATTTGGCGCAGCAGTAAGCGTTGCTGTGCGATAAAACAGATTAAACAAGGTGCTTATCCCAAAAAACGGATAAACACCTTGTTTTTATTGTAAAGACATCATAATTGTAGTATAATACAATTATAACTATATATTAGGAGGATTGCAAAATGGCTTTTACACCAAAGCTCACATATAAAGGGCGTCCGTTAGTGCGCTGCAAAAACGATGTTTATTACGGCAGCCTATCGGATCCATATGTTATATTCATGCAGATACTCACCACAAAAAAAGAGGGCGACAAAGAACTTGCAGACCGAATACACATTACGCTTTTGTCTACCGACTCCACGAAAAGCCCAATAGACCGCATGGTTAGGCAAACAGATAAGCACGGTTTATTCAGCGCATTGGATTTTGCATGTATCTGGCTAGAAAGAGCCCTTTTGGAAAAACAATAGTTTTTAAAGCTAAGCCGATGTCTATTTAGAAATCTAAACAGACATCGGCTTTTATCATTTTATCGGATAAGCTTTTACATTACGCATTGTTTTTATTTATCCTACGGGTGCCTAGCCCATGGCGTTTAACAAAGCGTTATTGCTTTATGCGTTAATATGGCTTGCAAAAAGCTCTAGCTTGCTTTGCAAAATCATTTCCAGCTTGCTAATGGCGTTGATAGTTTGCTGCACAGATGTGTTTACATCAAGCAGCTGTGCGGCTGTAACGCCCGGCATAGCAACAAATTTTTGGATTTTCTCGCCCTCTGCGTTGATAATGTGGGAAAGCCCTGTTTCCTCTAAAGCTACAGATTCCATCAAATCTGCAATGGCCTGTGTTGTGGTTACGGTTCCTGGTACGATTACGGGCATAGACATAGTAATTTCTCCTTTAAATATTTATAGTTGAAAGACATTTGCCTTTCTAGTGTCAGTATATTCAAGCTTGGTCTGTTATGCGACAGCAAAATCGTTTTTTAAAATACATATTATTGCTTTTTGTTTGCTGTTTTCCATAAAATGATAAGATAAATATATAAAACAAGTAAAAAACCATATTATTTAGGTAAAACGATTAATTTGCTTATTTAAAATGTTATAATATTCGTGAGAATAAATACCATAGGCAATGTGTGCGCACATTGCCTATATTATACAAAAAGCACAAAACTATGATAGGGGCTGTTTAACATAAATCATTTAGACGGGCATGTGATGCTGCATATTGTACAAGCGGCAATTAACCTCTCGGTTTATATGTTTTTCACGCTTAAAACCTTTCAATCTCACTTAAAATATTCCATGCGCACAAGCACCGTATGTGCGGTTTGCTATTCGGTGTTTTCTATTGCCATTATTACATTATTTCTCGAGGATATTGCCGTTTTTCCGCAATACAGTTACTATGCGATTATTGCATGGACGGCAGTTTCTGTTGCTTGCGCAATAGCAGCGTTTAAAGTAAATTTTTGGCATTTGCTATTCTATGTGTTTGCAATTTTTGAAATAGCGTTCAATGTTTCCCTTGTGTCAAGAATGGTGGAGCGCATTTTTCCAAGCTACAATGCAAACAGTGACATTGTGTTTTTGCATGTTTCAATTATAGTGCTTTTGCTGATACTGCCATTGATGTGGTATCTCTTTATATCATTGTTTAAAAAGATAATAAACAACGATTGCAGCAATATTTCATGGAAAATGCTGTTTGTTTTGCCGGCATCATTTTTTCTGTATTGCCTCATGGATAGACGGTACTATGCGCCGCTGCCAAGCGCAGGCGATTTTATTGTACTTGTAGAGGTTTTAATTTTAAACTTCTCGGTGTTTCTGTCTTATGTTGCGGTGCTTAAAATGCTGTTAAGCTCGCAGAAGAGCGAATTGGCAATTAAAAAGGCAACCAATACAGAGCAGCAAATGCTTTTGCAAAAGGAGCAATACTTAAAGCTTTCCGAGGGCATGGAACAAACGGCTAGATTTAGGCACGATTTGCGGCAGAATTTCATTATCTTAAAAGGATATGCCGACAGTGGAAATTTGCCTGCACTTAAAGATTATCTAAGCGAATATATTGCACAAAAGCTGCCAGAGGACGAGCCATGCATGTGCGAAAACCACTCGGTGGATTTGGTAATGCGACATTACGTTGCTCTTGCCAAGGCAGAGGGCATAAAAATAGATACAGATGTAAATGTTCCGCAAAACTATATAGTGTCAGATATAGACCTTTGCGTTTTGTTTGGAAATCTTGTGGAAAATGCATTTGAAAGCTGCTGTAGGCAGATAAATACAAACAAATTTATTATAGTTAAGTCTAAAATAATAGGCGATGGCATGCTGCGAATAACTGTAATAAACAGCTACGAAGGTAGTATTTGCATGTCGGGAAATTCGTTTGTTTCGCACAAGCATGATGGTGTGGGCATGGGCATATCGTCGGTTGAAGATATTGCAGAGCGCCATGGCGGCAGCACCAAATTTACACACGAAAATAATATTTTCAAGGCAAACGTGCTATTGGTAAGCTAGGCATATCAAGTATAGCATTTGTCAAAATGCTATACTGCGCTTAAAGCCTATGGCTAGGCGCATAAAATCGCCCCCGAGGGAATATTCAAGCGCTTGCAACATTTAAAACACCACCTATCATAAGTAAAGTTACTATATATGCGTCTATTATTCAGCACAAAAATCAGCCCCGAAAAGCATTTGGTTTGGCACCGCATAGATGAGGAAGAGGTATTAATGCAAAAACGCACTTTGATTTTAACGAATATTATTATTTGTCTGGTTATAATTTTTGGCAGCTTGTTTATAATTACGCTTAACCAAAAAAACTTTGAAACAATAGTAGAAGATGATATAGAAAATATATCCAAGCTTTCAGCTTCAAAAATATATAGCGAAATTGAAAACAGCTTAACTAAGCCTATCTATGTAGGGCAAACAATGGCAAACGATTTGTTTTTGAAAAATTGGCTGTGTGAAGAAAAGCTTTCTCCCGATAGCGCAGAGCATGGGGATTTAATTCAGCAATTTTTAAATGATTATCGCGAAAAATATTTCTACGATTCCGTGTTTTTAGTATCCGCGGCAACAGGTACTTATTATTATTATGAAGGAGTAAACAAGCAGATATCTAAAGAAGACGAACATGATATATGGTACTACGATTTTATTGACAGCAACCTAATATACGATTTAGACGTAGATAAAGACGAAGTAAACAACGATAATCTTACCGTGTTTGTAAACTGTCGTGTAGAGGGCGCAGACGGCGAGCTGCTTGGCGTGGTAGGCGTTGGCGTTAAAATGAGCCACTTGCAGGAGCTTTTGCTTAGCTACGAAAACGACTACGGCTTAAATGCGTGCTTAATAGATGCCAATGGCACGGTGGAGATAGATTCTGATTTGAGCAATATCGAAACCGTGAATTATTTTGCAAATAGCGATTGCGCTTACTTTAAAGATGATATTATTGCCAACACATCTAATATCGAGATGCATTGGTATCCAAGCGAAGGAACAGGAAATTGCATCATAACCAGATATATCAAGACACTGGATTGGTATATTGTTGTAGAAAAAACCACTGCACAAATACGACAAATTTTAAACGAGCAGTTTTACAACGATCTGTATTTTGTCGTTCTGATAACGGTTGTGGTAATGCTTTTAATCACATTTATTATAAGCAAATATAATAAAATTCTTATAAAAACCGCCACGACAGACGAAGTTACCAAGCTACCCAATTCCAGAATGTTCAATGAGCTGTATGCCAAAAATTTAAAGCGTGTGGAGTATTCCCAAGGCGTGCTGTTTATGTTCGATATAGACTCATTCAAGGCTATCAACGACGCCCATGGGCATTTATTTGGCAATAAAGTATTGCTTCGCATAAGCGAAATTGTTCAAATGGCAATAGGAAAACGCGGCATAGTTTCACGCTGGGGCGGAGATGAATTTGTGGGCGTAATATATGCAAACTTAGTAGACGCAGATGCTATTTTGCGAGAAATCATGTCCGGAATATCGGAAATTAATGATGACAATATACAAAATGTCACTATAAGCATAGGCGTTACGAGAATTTCTTCGTCACAAAATATAGAGGAGTTTTTAAGGCAAGCGGACAAGGCGATGTATAAGGCGAAGGACATGGGACGCAATAGGATAGAGTATTTTGGAAAATAGCTGTTTGTCAAACGGCTTTCAAACAAGCAAAGCAGAATAACAGCGCTTTTAGGCTGCCGCAAAGCAAAGACAAATTTGTTTGTCTGCTTTGCGGCAGCTTGTTTTATCGCAACTTGACTTATTATTGTCTTTGCAAACAACCTTTTGTCAAGTTGCATACAGCAAAGACGAGCGCTTTAGTAGGACAATCAAAAGTGAAATTGCTGTATCGCTGAAAAACATCATAAATATTTTTACCTGCAACAGGCACATATCGTCAATATGCCAAAAACAACTGTCTTTCGCACGAATACGCTTGTATTTTTGAAACAGGCGTGATATAGTATTCAAAGACAAATACAAATGTGCTTTGGGGGTGTACAGTTTGGACAAACGTTTTTTCTTGGTGGAGGCAGGCGTGCTGCCTGAAGTGTTTTTAAAAGTGATAGAGGCTAAAGAGCTTTTGGCAAATGGCACGGCGCGAAACGTATCCGCGGCGGCAAAAAAGGCGGATATCTCGCGAAGTGCCTTTTATAAATATAAGGATTGCATTTTTGATGCCGAAAGCGGCAGAGAGGTGCTGACGCTTAATGTAATTTTGCGTGACGAAACAGGTGCGCTGCAATCCTTGCTGGGCGGCATATCCGAGGTAGGCGCGTCTATAGCAACGATTAATCAATCAACGCCTGAAAATGGCGCGGCAAAGGTTACGCTTTCTATACGTACAGCAGGCATGCATGTAAGCTTGGAAGAGCTTTTAGAGCGTTTGTGCACACAGCGCGCGGTAATAGAGATACGCCGTGCAATATAAACTGGAGGTAGACCAATGGTTAAGATAGCAATTTTAGGCTTTGGCATAGTGGGCAGTGGTGTGCTAGAGGTGCTGCGCCGTAACGCTCAAAGCGTTGCAAGGCGTTTGGGGCAGGGCGTAGAAGTGAAATACATATGCGATATACGCGATTTTTCGTCCCATGCCGATGCAAAGCTTTTTGTAAATAATATAGATGTAATATTAAACGACAGCGAAGTAAAAGTGGTAGTGGAAACTATCGGTGGAATAAAGCCTGCTTATTTTTATGTTAAATCTGCGCTTTCAAGCGGCAGACATGTTGTAACCAGTAATAAAGAGCTGGTGGCTACCCACGGTGCAGAGCTGCTTGCGCTTGCAAAAGAGAATAATGTTTGCTTTTTGTTTGAGGCAAGCGTGGGCGGCGGCACGCCGATAATCACACCCATGCACCAGTGCCTTGCGGCAAATGTTATCAGCGAGGTAGCCGGCATTGTAAACGGCACCACTAATTTTATGCTTACACGCATGGCACGCGACGGCATGAGCTTTGACGAAGCACTTAAAACCGCCCAGTCCTTAGGCTATGCTGAAACTATAGATCCATCTGCCGATGTAGACGGCATAGACGCTTGTCGCAAAATAGCCATATTGGCAAGCCTTGCCTTTGGTAGCCATATCTATCCGCAAAATGTTTCCACAAGGGGTATTCGCAGCATCACTGTAAAGGATATCGAATTGGCAGAGCGCCTAAAATGCACCGTAAAGCTAATTGCATGGGCGCAAAAGCCCGATGACGAGCCACTTTCCTGCGCGGTAGAGCCAATGCTTATGCCTAAGGACAATCAGCTTGCAGGCGTGGAGGACGTGTTTAATGCGGTGCTTTTGCGCGGCGATATGCTTGGCGATGTGGTGTTTTATGGCAAGGGTGCAGGAAAATTGCCCACTGCAAGTGCAGTAGTGGCAGACATTATAGACGCCATTAAAAACGGCAGCCATATCCACGACAGCTTGTTTTGGCAAAATGCACAGCCGATAAAAGGCGAATACGAAAACCGCATGATATCAGATTATTATGCACGAGTAAGCTGTACAGACGAAAACACGCTTACAGATATTTTTGGCAAAATAGAAATAGTAGATAAAACAGACGAAACAGTGTTTGTAAAACGCGGTGTTTCAAACGCCGCATTTATGCAGTGCTGTAAGTGCTTGCAAGACAGCGGCAGCAACGTATTGCTAACCTTAAGAATGTTTAAATAATTGCGTTTTGCATAAAACAATACTTTGCAGAAAAGCGAGGATTTGTAATGATAAAAATTTCTGTGCCTGCCACAAGTGCAAATTTGGGTGCAGGTTTCGACAGCTTAGGGCTTGCCATTGGCCTTTACAACACAGTAAGCTTTGAGGAATTTGACGGCTGCGATATTTCATCGGGCGACGGCAGCTTCACACCAAAGGACGAGGCAAACCTTATCTATCGCACGGCAAGGCAAGTGTACAGCCGCTGCGGCGCAAGCTTTAAGGGCCTTCGCATGGTGCAAACCAACGCCATACCCATGGCGCGCGGCCTTGGCTCCAGCTCAGCGTGTATTGTGGCGGGAATAATGGGCGCAAATGCGCTACTTAAAAGCCCTCTTTCGCGGGAGGAAATGTTGGATTTCGCCGTGGAATTGGAAGGGCACCCAGATAACGTTGCGCCTGCACTTTTAGGCGGCTTTGTGGTGTGCGCGGTGGAAAACAACCACGCCTACGCCATTAAAAAAGACATATCAGATGAATTGCAGTTCGCGGCGTTTATACCAAGCTTTCGCTTGCTTACAGAAAAGGCGCGTGCGGCACTACCAAAAGAAATACCACATAAAGACGCGGTGTACAATGTTTCTCGCGCGGCGCTTTGTGCGGCGGCATTTTGCGAGGGCAGATATGATTTACTACAGGTTGCCACAGGCGACGTATTACATCAGCCGTACCGTATGCCACTTATCGAGGGTGGGGAAGAAGTGCTTTCCATGTGCCGAGAGCTTGGCGCATGCGGCGCGTTTATCAGCGGAGCAGGGCCTACCTTGCTTAGCATTGTAAGGCGTGATAATGCAGAGTTTTATGCAAAAGCAAGCGCACAGCTTAAATTAAGCGAAACAGGCAATTCATTTACACTTCGCATGTTTAGTGCGGACAATGAGGGCGCAAAATACATATAATGTATTAAAATATATATATTCTTATATCGCAAGAGGAGTGGGGTAAATGGCACTTATAGTGCAAAAATTCGGCGGCTCGTCCGTAAAGGATAGGGAGCATCTGTTTAACGTGGCACGCATTGTGCAAAGCACAAGAAACGAGGGCAACAACGTGATAGTGGTGGTTTCTGCTCAAGGCGACACCACAGACGATTTAATTGCCAAGGCGGCAGAGATATCTCATGCGCCGTCACAGCGCGAAATGGATATGCTGCTTGCCACAGGCGAGCAAATAAGCATATCGCTGCTTGCAATGGCGCTGTGCGAGCTTGGATGTGACGCTGTAAGCCTTACAGGCTGGCAAGCGGGCATGGGCACAGACCGCACACATATGCGCGCACGCATTAAAAAGCTGGATACAGAGCGTCTAGAAAGCGAAATAGCCAAAAACCGTGTGGTAGTGGTGGCAGGCTTTCAAGGCCTTAACAAATACGAAGATATCACCACCCTTGGCAGAGGTGGCTCCGATACAAGCGCGGTGGCAATAGCGGCGGCAATGCGTGCGGATTTATGCCAAATTTACACAGATGTAGACGGCGTTTATACCGCGGATCCGCGCCTTGTGTCCCACGCAAAAAAGCTGGATTATATTACCTTTGATGAAATGCTGGAGCTTGCAAGCCTTGGCGCACAGGTGCTAAATAACCGCAGTGTAGAGCTTGCAAAAAAATACGGAGTAAACCTAGAGGTGCGCTCGTCGCTTAGCGGCGCACCGGGTACAATAGTAAAGGAGATAGTAGACGTGGAAGGAATGTTAATTAAAGGCGTTGCAAAAGATTTAAACGTGGCTGTTATATCCATTTTAGAGGTGCCGGACGTGCCGGGCATGTCCTTTAAGGTGTTCAGCCTATTAGCACAGAAAAAGATAAATGTTGATATCATTTTGCAGTCCTCTGGGCGCAATAACAATAAGGATTTAATCTTTACCGTTCCGCTGGACGATGCCGAAGTGGCACGCAATATTCTTTTGGAAAACCAATCGCGCTTTGGCGGCAAAGACATTACCATAGACGCAGAGGTTGCTAAGGTAAGCATTGTGGGCGCAGGCATGCAAAGCTATTCGGGCGTTGCTTCCACCATGTTTGAAGCGTTATACGAAAACAACATCAATATCCGCATGATATCCACAAGCGAAATTAAAATATCTGTGCTTATCAGCAAGCAGGACGCCGACAAGGCGGTATGTGCTATCCATGATGCATTTATTAATTAGATTGATATTAAGAGGCGCAAATATGCATAATGTTATCAGATTTCGCGGCAAAGATTATTGGCGAAAAATAGCCGTAACGGTGGTGGCGGCGCTTGCGGCACTAATGCTTTTGCTTGCGGCTTTAAGCTATAACGCTACGGTGCAGCGCGCCGTAAACCGCGGATATACAGGCTCTGCATACGAGTTTAGCAGAGAGCTTGCCAATATTAATATAGAGGGTACGGATAAACAGCTTTGTGTATATCTCACCTCTGTAGATAATATAGCCTGCGCAGTGGTGCATAAGGGGATTTTGGGATATAGATTAATGGGGCTTTCAGGCTCCATTCCCATAAAGTCTGCCGAGGCACAGCTTAGCATAAAATCCAGTTTTTCAAGCCTTGGCTCTGCCGATGCGATTAATTGGGGCATTATTTATTCAAAGGATATTAAAGAGGTTACTGTAAACGGCAAAGACGCACCTATGTACGATTTGCCGCAAATAGGCCGTGTTTGGTATCATTTTGCAAAGCGCGACTATGCCGCAAGCACTGAAATTCAGTTTGTACAGTAGTAAAGCTACAGCAATAAACGCCCCCCAATATTTGACAATTTTTCAATTTTCCATTATCATATATTATATATAGAAGATAAGGAAACTTGACGGTGATGTACACATGAAAAAAATGATGGTGAATATAGGCGCGGCAGTTTTATTCAGCCTTGCGCTTGCACTGCCTGCTTTTGCCGCGGATAAAGCACAGGCGAAAAGCATACGCCTTGTCGCAACAGAAGGTGACGGTGTTACTGTTCAAACCAATGCAGGTAAGGACGTAGCAATCAGCGAAAATATGCGCGTTTTTACAGGCTATACATTAGCTACAGACAAAAATAGCTATGCATATCTTTCTTTAGACGATAAAAAAGCCGTAAAAATGGATAAAAGCACAAAGGCAGAAATAAAAAAGCAAGGCAAGAAAAACAAGCTTTATGTTTCTTCCGGACAGGTGTTTTTTAACGTTAAACAAAAGCTAACTCCGGACGAGAGCATGGAAATAGTCACCCCTAATATGACAATGAGCATACGCGGCACCAGCGGCTCGGTAGTGCTGCAAAAAACAGTTGCCGAAGATGGCAGCATGATAGAGATACATGTAAATGTGCAGCTATACGATGGCAGCAGCACCACACAGGTTACAGATCCACGCACAGGGCAGGAAAGCCAAATACAAGTGCCTGCCGGAAAGCAGCTTGATATTATAGATTTTACAGGTACACATGACGGTGATGTAATTCTGTCGGATTTAAAGGCAGAGGATATTCCGAGTGACGCTGCACAAGAGATATTAAAAGACAATGTCTTATCTAAAAGAGTGCATACAGACAGCGGCATTACAGCAGATGCTTTAAAAAAAGCCATACAGGCTGCCACTGCAAAAGAGGCGGCTCAAAAAGCGCTTGAGGAGCAATGCGAATTAAACGCCAAGAAAAAGGCAGATGCCGCCAAAAACCTGCATCACGCAGACAAAGTAGACACAAGGCCTACAGATGATGACGAC
>JAVWZM010000002.1:0-62720 GCA_036661035.1 Oscillospiraceae bacterium | reverse complement strand
GCGGACTTGTTTATTAAAAAACTTATCTTATGTGCGTGCTATCGCACATGCACAATTAAAACTGTTTTGCGAAACAGTTTTAATAAAAACAGGTGAACACTAAAAATCGCCGTGGGTAAGCTCGTCTAGGTTATATTCGTAGCATGGCAGCATATGCTCTATAAAATATTGCACAACCTCGCTGTTCATACCCACAAGTGCTGTAAGCTGTTGCTCCTTGGCACGTACAAATTCTCTGTTTCCGCTTTGCTCTTCTTCAATGCATTTTATCAGCGCGGATATTCTGTCCGCAGCTTTCAAAAGCTTTTTTTCTTCGGGTGTAAGGTTCGTTTGCAAAAGATAGCTTTGCATATCGTCTTTTATTTCTTCGGGCACAAGGCGGCAAAGGGCGTTTGCGGCTTCGTTTTCAAGCGCCTTATATTCGTTTTTGAGAGCGTTGTTTTTATATTTTACAGGCGTTGGCATGTCGCCCGTTAATATTTCGGGTGCGTCATGATAAAGGGCGGCAACCGCTATTTTTTCGGGGCTTACCTCCATGCCAAACACATTTTTTGCCACAGATGCCAAGGTATGCGCAACTATAGCCGTATCGGCAGTATGCTCGCACAGTGTTTCTGTGCGCGACGAGCGCATCAGCCCCCAACGGGTAATGTATTTCATGCGCGATACAAGCGCGTTAAAAGAATACAATTTCATATCAAAACCTCTTTTAATCAATTATTATATATTAATTATAACAGGAGCATATTATAATGAACAGCCTTAAAACAAAAAAAGAATTAAACGGCGGCACACTTGCATTTATTATATGCTTTGCCACTGCTATAATAATTTTTCTGCCATTTGTAATTGTAGATAAGGGCCTTTTCCTTTATTGCGGAGATTTTAACAGCCAGCAGATACCGTTCTATTATTATGCAAACAATTTTTTCAAAAATACTCCCGGTCAATGGAGTTGGCTTACAGATTTAGGCGGAAGCATGGCAAACTCGTATTCCTTTTATCTTTTAGGCTCGCCGTTCTTTTGGCTGTCGGCAATGTTTCCTGCCGCTTGGGTACCGTTTTTAATGGTACCGCTTTTCGGAGTTAAATTCGGCGTTGCGGGCTTAGGGGCATATCTGTATATTAAAAGATATGCAAAATCGCGCAATTTTGCCGTAATCGGTGCATGCCTTTATGCTTTTTCGGGCTTTACGGTATACAATACCTTCTTTAACCATTTTGTAGACTGCATTGCGCTTTTTCCGTTTCTTTTATGGGCGTTAGATGAATTTGTATACGAAAAAAGGCGCGGCATTTTCGTGCTTTTCGTGGCAATTAATCTTATTAACAATTACTTTTTCTTTGCCGGCGAGGTAGTGTTTTTATTTATCTATTTCATCGCAAAGGTGCTTACGGGCGACTACAAAATACGCCTTAGCCGCTTTGCTCTTTTGGCCTTCGAGTCCTTATTGGGCGTTGGCATGGGCTGCTTGCTTTTAATACCTGCTGTTTTAAGTTTGCGTGATAACCCACGCACTATCGACATGTCAAACGGCTTTGGGCTTTTGCTATACGATAAGGTGCAGCAGTATTTCGAGATTTTAGCGTCGCTTTTCTTCCCACCGGATCCGCCGTATCTGCCTAATATGTTCACAGAGGGCGTAATAAAATGGACAAGTATGTCCGCGTTTTTACCCATAGTGGGCTGTGCCGGCGTGGTGGCATATCTGCGCGCACGCAAAAAAAGCACCTTTTCAAAGGTGCTGTATACCTGCCTTTTCATGGCGTTTGTCCCTATACTCAATTCCGCTTTTTATGCTCTTAATTCAAGCTACTATGCGCGCTGGTATTTCATGCCGATACTAATAATGTGCGCCGCCACGATAAATGCCATTGAAGACAGCGACATAGATGTATTAGGCGGCATTAAAACAGTGGGCATCATCACAGCGGCGTTTGTGGTATTTGGGCTTGTGCCAACTAAAACGAACGACGTGTGGGCTCTTGGCGTCACAGAGGAGCCTGCAAAGTTTTGGCTTACGTGGCTTACGGCTATTTTAATGTTATTTATTTTCTATTGCATAGTAAGGTGGTTTCGCCAAAGTGTGCGCTTTGCGCCGCTAATGCTTGCGGCAATACTTGGCTTTTCGGTGTTCTACTCGGTTATACATGTGTCCCTTGGCAAATTTCCGCAATGGGACAACGACAAAAGCTATCGCGCAGAATGTTATGATGCGGCGCGTAAATCTGCTTTGCCCGAGGGCTTTTACCGCATAGATGCATATGAATGTTACGACAATGTCGGGCTTTGGTTCAATAAGCCTTGCTTGCATTTTTTCAATAGCACAGTCACACCCAGCATTATGAAGTTTTATCCGCCAGTTGGCGTAAAACGCGATGTGTCGTCTAAACCCGATGCGGATTTATACGCCCTCCACGGGCTTTTAAGCACCAAATACATGGTGTCGCGCCTTAGCAAATCGGCAGAGTTTGAAGAAAAATATATACAATACGGCTGGAAAACAGCATGGAGCGACGACGCGTTTACCTATTACGAAAACATTAATTATATCCCCATGGGCTTCACCTATGATAATTATTTCGAGCAAGAAGCGCTGAATGATACGTCCGAAAAAATGCGCGGCAATCTTTTGGTACGGGCGATAGGCCTTTCAGATGAGCAAATAGAAAAATACGATTTTCTTACAAAGGCAGACAAAAATATGCTAAGCTATTCATCTTATACCAAAGATGTCGACGTTCGCAGAGCAAGCGCCGCATATAGCTTTGACGCAACAAGCCATGGCTTTACGGCTAAAATCAATATGCCGAGCGAAAACCTTGTGTTTTTCAGTGTTCCATACGAAAGCGGCTTTACCGCCAAAGTAAACGGCATTGAAACAGACATCGAAAACGTATCCGGAGGCATGTGCGCCGTATACGCCCCCTCTGGCAACAACGAAATAGTGTTCACCTATAAAACTCCGGGTTTGTCGGTGGCGTTTATTATCACGATTATCAGCATTGCCGTTTTTGGCGCGTATATAATTATTATATTAATGAGCCGAAAAAGGGCACAGATTATTAAAACGAAAGAAGAGTTAGAATAAATGACAGATTATTCCAAGGTGCTTTCTGCACAGTTTAAACTGGACAAAGCCCATGTAGATGGCGCAATTGCTTTGATAGACGAGGGGAACACCATACCCTTTATCGCACGATATCGCAAGGAAGTTACAGGTAGTATGGACGACCAAGTGCTGCGAGAGCTGTCGGAACGGCTGGAATACTTGCGCGGGCTAGATAAACGCAGAGACGAAGTGAACGCAAGCATTACAGACCAAGGCGCCATGACAGACGAGCTTTCCGCGGCTCTTGAAAAAGCGGCAACCTTGGCAGAGCTTGAGGATATTTATCGCCCATTTAAGCCTAAGCGCAAAACACGCGCCAGCGTAGCGCGCGCCAAAGGGCTAGAGCCTCTTGCAAAGCAAATAATGCAGCAATTACTAAACGATGAGCCGCTTTTGCTTGCTGCAGAATATGTAAATGAAGAAAACGAAGTGCCTGACGTTGAGGCGGCTCTTGCAGGCGCAAGAGATATTATTGCCGAGGACATATCAGATACAGCCGCTCTGCGCGCCTCCTTGCGCGATTTTTATAACGCAAACGCTATAGTGCAAAGCAAGGGTGCTAAGGAAGAAGATAGCGTATATTCGGGCTATTACGAATACCAAGAGCCTGTAAAACGCATTGCACAGCACAGAGTGTTGGCTATAAACCGCGGCGAGCGCGAGGGCTTTTTAAAGGTGACAATAGAGGTGGACAGAGAGCGCGTATCTGCCATTGTGTGCAGTATGTTTGTGAAAAACAGCTCCTTGTCGGCAGCCGAGGTAAAGCTTGCCGCAGAAGATGCATACATTCGCCTTATCCACCCAAGCTTAGAGCGCGAGGTGCGAGCCAATTTAACCGAACGTGCCTTTGAAGGCGCAATACATGTGTTTAGCAAAAACCTAGAGCAATTGCTGCTTGCACCGCCCATCAAAGGCAAGGTGGCAATGGCTCTTGATCCGGGATATCGCATGGGCTGTAAGGTGGCAGTGGTAGACGCTACAGGCAAGGTGCTTGATACAGCAGTTGTTTTCCCCGTACCTGAATTTAAGCGTGTGGACGAGGCTAAACGCAAGATTAAACAGCTTATCACAAAGCACGGTGTAGAAATAATAGCAATAGGCAATGGCACGGCAGGCAGAGAAACAGAGCTTTTTGCCGCTGAAGTAATACACGAAATAGATATGCCCGTTAGCTATATGGTGGTTAGCGAGGCAGGCGCAAGCGTGTATTCCGCATCAAAGCTTGCGGCGGAAGAATTTCCGGAATATGACGTTAATTTACGTAGCGCAGTGTCGATAGCACGCCGCTTGCAGGATCCACTTGCGGAGCTTGTTAAAATAGATCCAAAGGCGGTGGGCGTAGGGCAGTATCAGCACGATTTGCCCACGGCACAGCTTGCAACCGCCCTTGACGGCGTGGTGGAATATTGTGTAAATACTGTAGGTGTAGACCTTAACACGGCATCTGCGCCGCTTTTGTCGCGAGTAGCAGGCATATCTGCCGCCACGGCTAAAAACATAGTGGCAAAGCGCGAAGAAAACGGCGAATTTAAAACCCGTAAAGAGCTGTTAAAGGTACCTAAGCTAGGGCCAAAGGCATACGAGCAATGCGCAGGCTTTTTGCGCGTGCCGGGTGCTAAAAACCCGTTAGACGGCACGGCGGTACACCCCGAAAGCTACACAGCGGCAGAAAAACTGCTTTCCCTTTGCGGCTTTACATTAAAGGATATCGGTCAAGATACAATAACAGAATTGCCCTCAAAGGCGAATACCCTTGGCCTTACAGACCTTGCGAAGCAGCTTGATATTGGCGTGCCCACCTTGCGTGATATCATGACGGAGCTTTTGCGCCCGGGGCGCGACATGCGCGACGAGCTGCCAAAGCCTATTTTGCGCACAGATGTAATGGATATGAACGATTTAAAGCCGGGCATGGAGCTTGTGGGCACAGTGCGCAATGTAATAGATTTTGGCGCGTTTATAGACATTGGTGTGCATCAAGACGGTCTTGTGCATGTAAGCCAAATATGCGAGCGTTTTATCCGCCACCCGGCAGAGGTGTTAAAGGTTGGCGACGTAGTAACGGTATGGGTGATTGCTGTAGAGCCTACTAAAAAGCGCATCAGCCTTACCATGAAAAAGCCTAAATAATAAGTATACAAGCCTACATGCTACGCTAAATTATGAGTTTGCAAAGAGGGTATAGGCAAGCAATTACAAACGTTATTTTGCTTGGCAGTTAATTTATTAGAAATGTTTTGCAATACCGTTTTAATTGTGCATGAGCGATAGCCGGCACATAGGATAAGCTATTAATAAAACAAGTGTTTATTAATATAACCGTATCAACACTATTTTAGTTATTGAGGAGAAAAGTGAAAAATAAATTAGATAAGCATTTTGTACTGGAAAAAAGATTTTTGTTTTCGGTAATGGCGATTGCGCTGCCTATAGCCGCGCAAAATATAATCAGCTTTGGCGTGTCTGTAATGGACAGTGTCATGCTTGGTAGCCTTGGCGACATTGCCATTTCTGCCGCAAGCCTTGGCGGACAGCCGTTTTTCTTGCTAATGTCGGCGGGCTTTGGGCTTTCGTCAGGCGGCAGCGTACTTATAGCACAATATTGGGGCAAAAAAGATATGGGGAATATTCGCCGTGTAATGCGCATGAGTATGCAGTTTGTTTTTGCTGTGTCTGTGCTTTTTACACTTGGGTGCTTTTTCTTCCCCACGTTTATTATGTCGCTGTATTCCCCCGAAAAAGACGTGGTAAATGCGGCGGCTGAATATCTTGGCATAGTGGCTCTTTCTTATATTCCATATAGCATTTCCAACAATTACATGATGAGCCTGCGTGCCGTTGAAAAGGTGAAGGTGTCCACACTTATTTACGTGGTAAGCTTTTTTGTAAATGTGTTTTTTAACTATGTGTTTATTTTCGGCGCCTTTGGTATGCCAAGGCTAGAGGTAGCAGGTGCGGCGGTTGGCACAGTTATTGCACGCTTTTGCGAGCTTTTGATGGTGCTTATATATATGCACACACGCGAAAAAACCGTCAATTTCCGCATTATGGATTGCTTTAAGGCAGACTGGACTTTATTGCCCTCATACACAAAGCATAGCTTGCCTGTAGTTGGCAACGAGATGATGTGGGGGCTTGGTGCCACTATTACCACCTTGATAATAGGGCAGATAGGCAGTACATTTTTGGCGGCAAATAGCATTGCAGGCGTAGTAAGCCAGCTTTCCATGGTGTTTATTTTCGGAATAGGCAATGCGGCGGCAGTGCTAACGGGCAAAACAATAGGCGAGGGCGATAAAGAACGCACTAAGCGTGTGGCAAATACGCTTATAGTCTTGGCTTTTACCCTCAGCCTTTTCAGCTGCGCATTCTTACTGCTTATTCGCAATCCGTTTTTATCTATATATAAAGTTACTGCCGAAACCAGTGATATTGCCTATAGCATCATCACCGTGCTTGCGTTTTTACAGCTTACAATATCAATAGAAGTTGTAACCATAGTGGGCGTTTTGCGCGGTGGCGGAGATACACGCACTGCTTTTGCGATAGATTGCGGCGCCCTTTGGCTTATCGGCATACCCATGGGCGTGCTTACAGGCCTTGTGCTAAAGCTGCCTGCACCTGTGGTTTACGCATGCATGAAGCTAGATAGCCCTGTAAAAACCGTGCTTGCGCTTACGCGTATACGCAGCGGCAAATGGATACGCAATGTTACCGTAAGGGAAAATAAAGAATAAAATATATCGCTCTGCTTAATTATTTAATTTAAACGAATAATTAAAGCAGGGCGATTTCTAGCAATTATAATTGTAGGATTTATACAAATGCAATATCTTGATATCATACATAACAGACAAAATTTAACTTTTTTATCGAATATTATTGACAATTTAATATTTAATATGTATAATACAATAGATTATAAAAGATTTATCTTTCGGAGTATAAATGGAAAATCTTCATATGTCGCAAATAGAGGCTGCACGCACAGATGACGCAGCCTTGACAATGCTTATTTCACAAAAAATGCCCATGATAAATCGCTTGGCAAGTGCCGCTGTTTGTCCGGGGCTGGATTTTGATGATGCTGTTCAAGAAGGGCTGATAGGCTTTTTCAGCGCAGTAGCAACATATAATCAGGATAAAGGCGCAAGCTTTAACACCTATGCGAACGCCTGTGTCCAAAACGCAATGGTTTCTGCGATACGTGCGGCTCAGCGCCGCAAGCATCAGCCGCTCAATTCCTTTGTGCCGCTCATGGACGAGAGCTTTGCGGCAGATGGGCCTGAGCAGCTTGCAATAGCAAACGAGGATTATAGCGAAACCATGCAAAACATCAACGCTAAGCTTTCGCCGCTTGAAAAGCAAGTGCTTTCTTTGCATCTTGGTGGTAACACCTATGCGCAGATATCCCAAACACTTGCTATTCCGCAAAAAGCTGTGGATAATGCCCTTGCGCGTATCCGCCGTAAATTGCGATAGTCTGCCCCCTAAACGCGCGTTCGCGTTTTATATATGCCCCAAGTAGCTTAAGGTAGAGCGTTGGTCGAACCAAAGGTGTCGGTTTAAATCCTTCCGCGGGCAAAAATACTAAACTAGAGGAGATACAAGCATGTACCAAGACAAAACATTAGTATGCAAAGAGTGCGGCAAAGACTTCATTTTCACAGCAGGTGAGCAGGAGTTTTATGCAACAAGAGGCTTTGAAAATGAGCCACAGCGTTGTAAAGAGTGCCGTGACGCCCGCAAAAACGCCGGCCGTGGTGCCCGTGAAATGTTCGTGGCAACCTGCGCTTCCTGCGGTTGCGAAGCCAAGGTTCCTTTCAAACCTCGCGAAGACCGTCCTGTATATTGCAGTGAGTGCTTTGCAAAAATGAAAGAAAACGAGCAATAATCTTTTTGCACACAAAAGCCCCGTATCTTACGATACGGGGCTTTTTTTGGCTCTTTGTCAAATGTTGGTGTATCTGCCCATAAAATGAAAATCAACCTAAAACCTTTTAAAAGAGCAATTTAGTTTTACCGTTTATACAAGCTTTGCGCTGCAAGCATCAGCTTTCGATTATCTTGCACACGTCTATCCATGCTCTATAGCCTGAATATTCGCACAATTCGTCTATGGTCAGCTCTATTGCGCTGTTGCTGCTGCCGCATGCCGGGTATACTGTGCTAAAGCGTTTAAGGCTTTCGTCAAGATACACCTCCACACCGTCGTTTACAGCAAATGGGCATACACCGCCAACACCGTGCCCCACAAGGGTGTCCACTTCCTCAGGTGTAAGCATCTTTGCTTTTGTTGCAAAGTTTGCCTTGTATTTGGAATTGTCTATTTTTGCATCACCTGCGGTAACAATTAATACAGCCTTATCGTCCACTTTAAAAGATAGCGTTTTCGCAATGCGCTGTGCCTCACAGCCAAGAGCCTCTGCCGCAAGCTGTACAGTTGCACTGGAAACGTCAAATTCAAGTATACGGTTTTCCATATCGCGCTCTTTAAAATAAGCGCGCACTTTATCAATAGCCATTTAAAGCCTCCATAAATATTACATTTTTACTATTCTAAGATATTTTTATATAAAAAGCAAGACATATTTTATATAAAAGGCATTAAAGGCTATTTGCTTTATTCATTCAGTGCAAAAACCGTAATACCGTCTTTTATTGTTTCTGTTATTAAAATTTTAGATATTTCGTTTTTAGGCACTGCAAGTGGGCTTTTATCCATAATAACAAAGTCTGCGTGCTTGCCGGCTTTAATGCTGCCTTTTTCATTTTCTTCCGAATATTGATAAGCCGCGTTTATTGTAACCGCCTTTATAGCGTCCTCCACGCTGATACATTCGTCATCGCCTAAAGAAACACCGGATTTTGTTTTGCGCGTTACTGCGCACTGTATCGTTTCTAAGTTATTAGGCTCGATAACAGGTGCATCTTGATGAAACGTAAAAATCATGTTGTTTTTTATTGCGGAATGTGCAGGGCTGATATGCTTTGCGCGCTCATATCCAAAATTTGCAATGTGTATATCGCCCCAATGCAAAACGTGCGCCACAAAAAATGATGGTATCATATTCAAGGCGGCGGCATCTTTAAGCTCATCTTCGGTAATTAATTGCGAATGAATAATCACAGGGCGCAGCTTTAAAACATTATCATCTGTAAAGGCTACTTCCTTTACTGCGTTTATATATTGCTGTATTGCGGCGTCACCATTGCAGTGGGCCAAAATTTGCATATTTTCCTTTGCCGCATTTTCTACAGCCAACAAAACCGCCTCGTCACTCATTGTGCCATATCCCAAGGTGTCGCTATTCAGATATGGGGCTTTCATCCATGCGGTTTTCACTTGTGGCGAGCCGTCTAATATTATTTTATATCCGCCTATTTTAAAATGCTTGCTGTATTTTTTTACACAGGCAGGATATGCCTTTACAATAGCTTGCATAGAATTTGTGTCAGGATAGCCCACCACATCAATTTTTAATATTCCGCTTTCAATTAAAAAAGAATATAGCGGCAGCATTTCAGCCACCATCATGCCCTCTTGCACGGTTGTAATTCCGTTTGCAAGATATTTAGCTTGCGCCTTGGCATATGCGCCCAGCATAGCATCAATGCCAGCCATAGGCACTTGCTTAATGCAGCTGATATATGCGTCCTCCTCCATATATCCTGTCAGCTTGCCGTTCTCTCGGCCAATAACTCCGCCGACAGGGGAGGGGGTATCGCCATTAATCCCAAGGCTTTCAAGCGCGGCAGTATTCAGCACGCCGCAATGTCCGGATTGATGCTGCAAAATAAGCGGATTATCGGGAGCAATTTCATTGAGCAATTCTATATTTGGGTGGCGCTTTTCCGCAAGAGTGTTATGGTCGTAGCCTTTAGCCACAATCCATTTGCCACTTTCAATTTTATTGTCTTTGATAAAGCTTGTAATGCGCAAGGCAATTTCGCTAAAGCTGTCAGCTTCCTCAAGCACCACCTGCATTTGCGCGTTGGCATAAGACGAAAAATGCCCGTGGGCGTCAATAAACGCAGGCAGCATAGCTTTGTGGGCAAGGTCAACCAATTCCGCACTTGGCGCAAATGCGTGCAAGGCGTCAAAGCTGCCCACATCTTCTATCACACCATCGTTTATCAACACAGCCTCGGCATATAGACTTTTTTCCATGGTAATAATTGTGCCGTTATAAAAAATCTTTTGCATTACGCGCTCCTTATCTTTTAAAACGTTTCGTAATTTTGCTAAAAGTATTTCGCAAAACAGTTTTAATTATGCATGTGTAATATCACCCATGCGTTAAAATCAACAATATAATCATGCATAGTTTGCATTAAACAGAGCCTATGCAATTCTAAATGCGCCATGCAATATAAAAGAATTTCATGTTAAAATGAAATTAACTATAATCTTTACTACATACTGATAATGAAATATTTCTGCTGCAATATGTTAAGTATCGCAGCAGAAATGTTTTTGCAAAAAGCTAAATAAAGCTTTTCGACGCTGTCGTGTACAATTGCTACTTTAATTTCTTCTCTTTTTTTATCAGCTCAGGCTGAACCGCAATAGGCCTTGGCGTAGATGAAGATAAAGTCGCAGTTGCTTTTTTGTCGGATTTCTTAGGTTTCTTAGTTTCTTTTTTAATATTTCTGTCGCCCATTTTATTTACCGTCTTTCTTTTGTTTAATATATTCAATCAAGCAAGGCAAGCCTTGCCTGTTAAAACTTATCTAATGCGTAGTGTTATAAGTGCAAACTAGTAGTTGCATAAACACAAATCAGCAGTGCGTAAGCACAAACTGAATTTTCAAAACCATTTATTCTGCGCAATTTTTCTTTCTTGCTAGCAACACCACACACTCCACATGCTTTGTTCGGGGGAACATGTCTACGGGCTGGATGGCGGTGGGGGTGTAGCCTTGCTGCGAGAGGTATTTGCAGTCCCGTGCGGCGGTGGCGGCGTTGCAGCTTACCATTACAATGCGGCTGGGTGCCATGCTTACTACGGCGTCCATGGTGGCTACATCGCTGCCTTTACGCGGTGGATCCATTATTACCACATCTGGGCGTATGCCGTCTTGGAATAGCTCTGCTGCGGCATTTGATGCATCTGCACAGATAAATTTAGCGTGAGATATTCCCATTATTTCGGCGTTTTTGATGGCGGAACGTATTGCGTCGGGCACAATTTCAACGCCGATTAATTGCTTGCAATCCTTTGCCATGCTAAGGCCGATAGTGCCTGCACCGCAATATAAATCCAACAAGGTTTCGTTTTTTTGCACATTGGCAAAAAGGGCTGCCACGGCATAAAGCTGCTGCGCACCAAGAGTGTTTACTTGGTAAAACGAAAGAGGGCTAAGGGAAACGGGTACATCACATAGGGTGTCTTCCAGCATGCCGCTTCCGTATAAGGATATACATTCGCTGCCTGTTATCACGTTGGTAATTTTTGTGTTTACGTTTATTACAATGGTGGATATTTCGGGGAAATCCGCCACTAATGCTTTTACGATTTTGTCGCTGTGAGGAAGTGCTTTACCGTTGATTACAAAGCATACCATAACTTTGTTTGTGCTTACCGCATGGCGCAAATAAATGTGCCGCATCAGCCCTGTGCCGCGCAGCTCGTTATAGCATGAAATATGATATTGTGTTAAGAGCGCGCAAACAGCCGATAAAATTTGCGTAAATATCAAAGGCTGCAAAAGGCAGTCCTCGCACGGAATAATTCTGTGGCTGCGCCCTGCAAAAAAGCCTGTTTTTACCTTGCCGTCGTCGTCTGTAAATACAGGTAGCTGTACCTTATTACGATAGCGGTTTAAAACAGGGGAGGGAATGGTGTTTGACACGGGCGCTTCAATTCCGCCAATACGCAGCATGCTGTCGTATACAAAACCGCGTTTTTCTACAAGCTCGCTTTCATAGCTTATATGCCTAAGCGCACACCCACCGCATTTGCCAAAAAAGGCACAATCCGGCTCAACACGAGCCTTGGATTTATTCAAAATTTTTTCAATTATGCCGAATGCGTAGGTTTGGCACGGCTTTACTATTTTAACAAGTAATTCGTCGCCCGGAGCTGTAAATGGAACAAAAACAGCTTGCCCGTCATATTTGCCCACGCCGCTGCCGTCGCTTGATAGCGATAATATTTTAAGCGTTATTATTTGATTTTTATAAAATGGCATTTTATGCTCCTAGCTTTATTAATTGCTGCTTATGTATGGGAACAGCAGCGCTTTATGCTCGTCAATGGCATATGGCGTGCCGTTTGTTACAGCCTCGCCAAGCATTATGTTATTAAGATACGCAAGCGCCGCTGTTGCAATATCTTGCGCAGGGTACGCCGTATATGCGAGCAAATTACTTTTCAAATCCTCGTTATCCGCAAGAGTACCATCGCCAATACAGGCGATTGGCACGGCGGATTTTGTTTCTTCTTTTGCTCTCAAGGCTGCTTTGGCAATTTGTGTGCCATAGCACAAAATCAACTCTCCTGCATTTTCTCCATTTATTGTTTCAATTGCTGAATTGTATGCAGTATCAGCGCTATAACACTCGTTATAACTTGCGATTTCTTGCGAAAATACGCCTAAATCTGCACAGCTTGCAATCGTACTCGAAATAACATCTGTTTTGCCTGCGTCAAGCATTGAATATTCTAATATCCCATCTCCGTTATCCGAAATGGCACCGCTCTTATACATATTGCCTATTTTGCTGCCTAAAAGTTCTCCGCCTTGGGTGGCATTGGCGCCCAAGTACCACAGCTTGTCGTAGCTGTCCATTATTGCAGGCTTTGGTGCATTGCCTATTAATATAACAGGCGTTCCGCTGCTTTTTGCTATTGCAATAACGCTATTTGTGCCGCTTTCATCAAAATTATCTAATATTATGGCAAAAGAACCGTTTTTTATGGCTTCCTCAGCCTTCTCTTTTTGCAGTGCGGCTGAAACTTTTTGCGTATCTATAATATATTTTTCACCGGCACCGCTTTCTAATTGCGACATGTCGATGAAAACATCATCGCTTTCGCGCAAAAGTACCGAAAGCCTTGCAGGTTCTTTTTTAAATGTATTGCATGCGCACAAATTAAGGCATGCGCATATGCATAGCATTATACAGAATATACGTTTCATCAAAACCCCTATTTCCGCCTTATAAGCTACGCCAAATGGCAAAAGCTTATTTTAAAGACGAATTTGTTATTTTGCCTCTTGCAGGCTTGCCAAATATCGGCTGGGTGGTACGCCTTTGTTCTTTTTAAACACACGAGAAAAATAAAACTGGTCAAAAAAGCCCACAGATACGGCGATTTCGGCAATTGAAAGCTGAGAGCTTTTTAAAAGGAAACATGCTTCGCTGATACGATAATTGGTAAGATAATCAATTGGTGACTGGCCAACCTTTTCCATAAAAACACGATACAAATGGCTTCGGCTAATGCCTACGGCTTTTGCGATGTCGTATATGCTTATATCGTGGGAGTAGTTAAACTGAATATATTTCACCGCGTTAAACACATAATGCGAATTAGAGCTTACGCTGTGCAAATCAAGCTCCAGCGCCTCCTGCATTAGCTCGGCGATGAAAAGATACAAATACCCCACCATTTTTGCCTCGTTTTGCACACCTGTACCACGGGATAAAAATATATCAAGCAGTGCTTTTTTTACAGCCTCTGGGTTTTTGCAATGGTGTATTGGCGCGTTTTCGCTAAAGGGCAATTGAGTAACTAATTTATTGGCGCATGCGCCGTTAAAGCCAACCCAATAATATTCCCAAGGCTCGTTATTATCTGCGGAATATGTAATTAATTGATTGGGCTTCGCCAAAAATACATCGCCTGCATTAAGCTCATATACAGTGCTGTTTACGGTGTAGCTGCCCTTGCCGCTTACTACAAAATGGATTAAATAATGGTCGCGCACAGCCGGCCCCCAGGTATATCCGCGCTCACAGCTTTGCAGACCGCAATTGAAAATGGAAAGCTCAACATTGTCGGTATAATTTTGTTTAAAGGATTGTTTATAAGTGCCTGCCATTGCTGCCACCTCTTTCGAGTATTCTTTTTATCATTATAACAGATAATATTGGTTATATCAACAAAAGTCCATATTTTAGCGGCAAAATATCGTTTACTAATATATAATGTTTGATATAATGTTTCTAGAGGTGTTTTTTATGTATAAAATAAAAGATTTAATAGCTAAACTGGAAAGCGGCGCATTTGACAGCAGATTTAAAAGCCTTTATAATGCCGATGATATAAAGGTGCAAGGTCAGCGTTTGCGTTATGCAAATGCAGTAAGGCAGTTTGGTGAAATTTATGGCGAGGAGCAAAGCGTAAGCATATATTCAGCACCGGGACGCACAGAAATAGGCGGCAACCATACAGACCATAATAATGGCGTAGTAATGGCGGCGGCTGTGAATTTGGACATCATTGCAGTTGTGTCGAAAACCAATTCCAATTGCATAAAGGTGAAGTCCCACGGATTTGATAATGCCGATATTGTAAACCTTGAAAATCTTGTTCCCGTTAAAAAAGAGCAAGGACGTTCTGCGTCGTTAATACGTGGTGTTGCGGCGGGAATTAAAAATGAAAATGGTGATATAGGCGGATTAAACGTATATACCACATCTGACGTTTTGCGCGGCTCTGGGCTATCCAGCTCGGCGGCGTTCGAGGTAGTAATTGGCGCGATTATCAATGGAGAATACAACAATTTTAAATTTACACCGGTTAAAATTGCTCAGATAAGCCAATATGCCGAGAATGTGTTTTTTGGCAAGCCCAGTGGGCTTATGGATCAAACAGCCTCGTCTGTAGGCAGAGCAATTACTATAGATTTTAAAAATCCTAATTCGCCGGTTGTAAACGGCGTCGATTTCAACTTGGCAAAGTACGGCTTTTCTTTATGCATCACAGATACAAAAGGTAGCCATGCGGATTTAACGGACGATTATGCGGCTATTCGCGCCGAAATGGAAAGCGTAGCTGCCTATTTTGGCAAATCTGTTTTGCGCGAAGTAGACGAAAATGAATTTTTCGATAAAATATCAGAAATAAGAAAAACCTGCTCCGACAGAGCTATTTTACGCGCAATACATTTTTTTGCGGATTGCAAACGTGCGGCGGCATTAAGTAATGCCGTAAAAGAAGACCGATTTAACGACTTTTTATCGCTGATAATAGACGGCGGACATTCTTCCTTTGAATACAATCAAAATGCGTACAGCATTAAAAATCCGTCTGAACAAGGTGTTGCTCTTGGCTGTGCAATAAGCCAGCGCATTTTAAACGGGAAAGGCGCGTGGCGCTTGCAGGGCGGAGGGTTTGCAGGCACAATACAGGCATTTGTGCCGAATGAGCTTGTAAAAGAATACCGCAGCGCATTGGATAATGTTTTTGGTAAAGATGCTTGCTATGTACTTTCTGTAAGAAATTACGGCGCAATAAGAGTAGAAGAATAAGAACTTAATCGGCCTTTTACGTGTGATGATATGCTCATGTAAAAGGCTGATATTCTAAGTAGGCATAACATTACAGACGAAAAGCAACTGCAAAAATACTGCAATTTTTGGTTATATACTAAACATTTGAGCGCAAGGCGAGCAGAGTACAAATAAGGCGTATAAATTCTTCTGAACATAATAAAATGTAAAAGAAATGATATAAATTATTTTTAAATTGACTTTAAGCAGTATTAATAGTATTATATAATATGTAGCATCTAATAATGTCAATACTTGTAAGGAATGAAACGATGATTTATGTACCATTGCAATTTTTGAAACCGGGAATGGTTTTAGCGCGTGATGTAGCGAGTGAAGGAGCATTTTTTTCGCTATTGACAATTGGCGAAATATTAAATGAAAATTCCATAAACAAGCTGGCTACACACGATGTACCGGGAGCATATATTGATAGCGAATTTTGTGATGATATTCATGTAGAAGAAGCTATTTCGCCTCAGCTTAAAAAAGAAACCATTGCACAGCTTAAAAGTATTTTTGACGAATACACAAGAAAATCTGTAATTACAACAGCCGCTTATCGCGCTGTGCGAAAAACGGCGGAAAACTTGTTGCTATATGCACTATCCAAAAGCGATTGCCTTTTAAACGTTATCGAAATAAAAGATTACGATAACTACACATATACCCACAGCATGTATGTGGGCATATTAAGTGCGCTTATTGCCATACAGCTTAACCTACCTAAAGCAAAGCAGCTGGATTTATGTACCTGTGGGTTATTGCACGATACAGGCAAGCTTGATATCTCGCTTGATATTATCAATAAACAAGGCAAGCTTACAGATGAAGAATTTGAAATAATTAAATCACACCCCGACAAAGCAGTGGAGCGTCTCAAAACCAGCCGAAGTTTTTCCTTTGAGATTTTATCGGGCATTCGCACACATCACGAAAGATATGACGGAACGGGTTATCCCCTTGGGCTTAAAGGCAACGAGATACCGCTGTATGGCCGCATACTGGCTGTAGCAGACGTGTATGACGCTCTTACATCTAAGCGCTCATATCGTAAAGCATGGACGTCTAGCGAGGCTATAGAGTACATGATGGGCGGCGCGCAAACGCATTTTGATTACGATGTTCTGCAAGCCTTCCTGCGCACTGTTGCCGCATATCCGCTAGGAGCTATCGTAAAGCTAAGCAGCGGCGATATGGCAGTGGTAATTAAGAACTATCCGTATAATATTCTGCGCCCTCGTGTGCGCGTTTTTTCGGGTGAGTCTGAGCTTGGGCAAGAGATAGACTTGGCACACGATTTTAAATATCTTAATATTACCATAGAAGGCGTTCTTGAAGAAGGCGACGATATGCCAAGTATATTATATAATCCCCAATAGAAGAAAATTAAGCGGCATTATTGCTTATCGCAATAATGCCGTTATTTTATAATAATTGCACAATTCGGTAAAATATATGATTGGCATACTATTGTAGAATATAAGCGAATAAATCAATATTTATGCAAAATAGGGAAGATATGAGAATGTAAAAACCAAAAGCTTTCCATAAAAATAACTCCCCAATATATTAAGGCTGCCTTTAAAGAGCAATGCCTTAATAATGGGGGAGCTTTTATGGCTTAATTCAAAGCGGATATGCGGTGCTATTTTGTGCCTTCAATGCGCTGCTCGCTTGTGCGAATTAGGTTTAAAAGGCTGGTGGCATAAAGTGGATATTCTTTTGAAAGGCTTTCGGTTGTCATTGCAAAAGCAGAAACATCTTTAAGTGCAGGCCCTTTGCCGATATCCTCGCCCTTAAGCACAGCCTTTACGTTAGCCTCGGCCATATCCATTGCGGCGGAAGAATATCCCGGATATAAAGATGCTTTAACGCCAAACATATTGCTTGCGTTTTTTGGCCCGGCAGTATACAATAAACGAAACATCTTGTATACAGCAAGCATCAAAAACGACGAAACCTCGCCCACCAACACCTTGTCGGGGCAGCCGTTCAGCTTGTCGTACAAGATATTAAGGCTGTTGCTGATAAGCTTTTTGTTAAGCGTTGGTAGCACTGAACCACGATATATTCCGTCTTTGTTTGATTCGGAATTAGGAATGTCTTCTACAGTTAGCATTAAACCACTGCGGTCTGCAGAACGCCCCAATAAGTAATCGCACGAAACATTATAATAATTTGCAGCACGAACAACGAAATCTAATCCGCATTCGCGTATGCCTTTTTCATAATGAGATAAAAGTGCTTGAGAAACACCTAAATCTTGTGCCGCTTGTTTTTGCGTTACACCACGCTCTTTACGCAGCAGCGTAATCACTCTGTTGAAATCGGCCGTCATTTTGCATACCCCTTCACGTTTACGTATTGTAAATTATAGTACACTAAAAACAATTTGTAAATACACAAAAATCCAAAAAAATCCGTATAAATTTCAAAACTCGACAATCTCTGCTACATATACACACAGTTTAATTACTTGTATCTAAATATAGTGTGTCTACTTTACATTATAAACAAATGTGTTACAATATTATTAGTAAATGTGCTATATTTATATTTATGGGAAATATGAGCTTAACGCTTGTTAATTTATAGAAAAAGAGGCATTATTATGAAAAATTATCGTTTATATCTAATCCGCCATGGAATAACAGAGGGTAATTTGTGCGGCAAATACATAGGCGGAGGCACAAATGAGCCGCTGTGTGCCGAGGGGATAAAAAGATTGCATGAGCTACAGGGCAAATACACCTATCCACAGGTGAATACTGTTTTTGCAAGCCCTCTTGACAGGGCGGTTCAAACGGCGGAAATTTTGTTCCCAAACGCTAAAAATAAGCTACAGCTTGAGATACTTAAAGAGAATAATTTCGGCGAATTTGAGGGTAAAACCTTAGAGCAGCTATCCCAAACAGAAAGCTTTGCCAAATGGCTTACACCCAAAGAGCATTATACGCCTTTGGGCGGTGAAGCAGCAGTGGACTTTAATGCCCGATGTAAAGATGCTTTGATGAAAATGTTTGAATATATGATGAAATCGGGCATAGATGAGGCAGCCTGTGTTACGCATGGCGGTGTAATAATGAGCATGCTTGCGCAATCAGCCCTGCCTAAACGTAGCGGCGAACAGTGGATGGCAGACTCAGGCTGTGGATATAGTGTAATGTGCAGCCCCGAAATGTGGATGCGCGACAAGCTATGCGAGGCAAAAGACGTGCTGCCCTTTGGATATCTGGATTAGCAAACGGATTTTAGCATATTATTTAACGCAAAATTATATCCTCTGTATAATTTTGCCCAAATTGCCATATACTTTTAATAGTGCATGTTCGGTAGTATGCACATAGTATAGGTTTTTAATAAACAAGTCCGCAGACTTGTTTTATTGAAAAGAGGTGTATGGTAATATGGATTACAGCGGTTTTAATAATTTTCCTTTTCCAATGGAATTGCCCCAAGATGAGCAAAAGCGAAAAGACAGTTTCCTTGCGTTATCCGATGCAGAGCAGCTGCAATTACTCAGCGGTTGCCATTCTTACAGCGAATTTAAAGAGCGTCTTTCGGAAAACATGAAATGCGATTAGCAATATACAATTAAGGCAAAAAACAACCGCCACTTAAAATCAGCTTTAGTTTAAAGCCTGTTTTTAAGTGGCGGTTTATTTTACAGCAATTTTACGTTTGCTTGTCCTACTCAAAGCTTCGTCTTTGCTGTATGCAATTTGACAAAAGGTTGTATACAAAGACAATAATAAGTCAAGTTGCGATACAGCAATTTTACGTTTGATTATCTTACTAAACCCTCGTCTTTGCTGTATGCAATTTGCTCACAAAGTTTTGATAGGCTATTTTAAATATGCAATCTGATTATAGAGTTTTGATAAGCTCTTTTAAATAAGCTTTAAATTCAGCACCTATTTCGCTGTGTAAAAGCGCGGTTTCCACTTGCGCTTTCATCACGCCCATTTTATTTCCCATGTCGTAGCGTATGCCTGTAAAATCCACACCGGTCATGCCATTTTGCCTTGCCAGCACAGCCATAGCATCTGTCAATTGAATTTCTCCGCCTGCACCGGGCTTGGTATTTTCGAGAATTGTGTATATTTCCGGTGTAAGTAAGCAGCGACCTAATATGGAAAACAGGCTAAATTCCGCGCCGGGCGCCGGCTTTTCTATCATGTCGGTAATGTTATAGCAATTATCGGAAAGATGCGTAAGCTGCATAGAGGAATATTTTGTAATATCTTCACGCGATACTTCCTTTATGCCAACGGCACATTTGCCGTATTTTTCGTATGCGCGGCAAAGCTGCGCGGCAACAGGGTCCTTGCCCATAATCACATCGTCACCATACAATACAACAAAAGGCTCGTCTGCCGTAAAAGCACGCGCCTTTAATATAGCATGCCCAAGCCCTTTTGTTTCTTTTTGACGCAAAAAGAAAATGTCTGCAAGGTTAGCTATGCCAAGGCTTTCTTCAAGCTGTTTTTCCTTGCCGGGCTTTGAAAGCGCGTTCTCAAGCTCCGGAGCACGGTCGAAATGGTCTTCAATTATAGCTTTGTTTCGTCCGGTGATAATTAATATTTCTTCAATGCCTGCATTTACGGCTTCCTCTACAATATATTGTATCGCAGGCTTGTCTACTATGGGCAGCATCTCCTTAGGCATAGCTTTAGTGGCGGGCAAAACCCTTGTGCCAAGCCCGGCTGCCGGGATAACGGCTTTACGAATTTTGTTCAAGTCTACAGCTCCTTTGAAAGTTTATAATTGTTGTAACTAGCAATTACGCTATGGGCATTATTGCACATAGCGTAATTATAATATGATATACCAATAATATTTGCAAATGCCTTATACAGCAATTTTGCTTTTGATTGCTAAAGTTCTCGCCTTTGCTGTATGCAATTTGACAAAAGGCTTGAGTACAAGGGCAATAATAAGCTAAGTTGCTATAAAAGCATCATGGCACTAATGGTTTCGTATCCAATAATATTCACCAAAGCATAAGACATAAGTGTCAGTACCACCAGTGATAGCACAACGCCAAGCACACTGGGGCCGGATTTACGCGTAAGAGCAGTGTGGTATGCCTCGGAATTTGTGATGCGCGCGCGCAAGGCACGCAGCTTTTTACCTGCCTGTTTTCGGTATAAATATATGGCGAAAATGCCGCAGCCTATGCTTAAAACAGATGCAAGTATAGAAGCAAAATAGCTTGCGCCAACGAGAAATTCTGCGCTGATGCCAAGTGTAAATGTAACACCTGCTTTTTGCATTAAGTATAAAAAGCTAGGTACGTTAAGCGCAATCATTGCCAATGCGGTTGCTGTGCCCCAAGCCCACATTTTGCGATAAAAGAAATATAAAGGGCCAAACAAAACAGCACTCCAGCAAATACTAGTTTTGCGCTTTAGCATATCCATGTGTTTAAACTGGTATAGATAATACGGCGCAGAACTGCCAATATACTGACTCCAGTCGCCCGCAGGTACGCCGTCTATTTCTTCGGTGGGGTTTATCACGGGCATGCCAAGATAGGCCGGAGGGGAATCCGGTACAATGTTTTGCTGCATAGGCTCTTTGCCGGCGTGTAGCGGCTGGCCGCAATTTTCGCAAAAAATATTATCGGAACTGTTTTTGGTGTTGCAGCCACTGCATACAAGTACGCTTTGTTTATCGGCGTTTGGCCTTGCATATTCAAAACCATGGGCGTGCTTGTCCTCATGTACGCATACGCCTGTTTCGGCATAGCATGCTCTGTGATACGGTGCGCCACATTCGGGGCATACTACTATATCATCTGTTTCTGAAAGTGGTTTCCCACATACGCTGCAATTGCAGCCCTTGAAATTGAACATTAATGTTCCTCCATGACAATTTCTTTTGCCGATATTATATTACCATTATTAAAAAGCTTATCCTAATGTGCGTGTTATTGCACATTCAGGTGTAAACCTATTTTGCAAAACGGTTTCAATAAAAATACTTATAAAGCATCGACAAGTCTTATTTTAAACTAAATAGAAGAAAAAAGCAAAGCTTTATGCAAAACTCTTATCTTTACAATATTGCATTACTCAATTATAATATATAAATAAGACAAAATTATGAATTATTTCAAGTTGTGAGGTATAAATGTTAATTATAGACGAAATAAAGAGACGTTTGCAGGATATGCACCCTGAGGTGCTTGATTTGGCAGATGCACTTGCAATAGAAAACAGTAAGAAACGCCTTGAGGAGTTGGAACTTACAAGCGCGTCACCGGAGTTTTATAACGACGCGGCAAATTCCGGCGTGCTTTTTGCGGAAATGGGCGCAATTAAAGATAAGATTGAAGAATACGAAAGCCTTAAATCTGCTTATGCAGACGCCGAAACCATGATAGAAATGTGCGAGGAGGACGATGGCACAGAGCTATTGGCCGAGGCAGAGGAATGTGTTGTCAATGTAGAAAAGACGGCTAATGAGCTGCGCCTTGTCACCTTGCTGCGTGGCGAATACGACCACAACAATGCCATTCTCACATTTCATGCAGGTGCAGGTGGCACAGAGGCGCAGGACTGGGTAGAGATGCTTTATCGCATGTATACGCGCTTTTCTGCACGCCATGGTTTTAATGTAAAAGTGCTGGATTATCTCGACGGCGATGAGGCAGGCATTAAAAGCGTGTCTATACTTGTAGAAGGGCATAATGCATACGGGTTTTTGCGTAGCGAAAACGGCGTGCATCGCTTAGTACGCATTTCGCCTTTCGATTCCTCAGGCCGCCGCCACACAAGCTTTGCGTCCCTTGAGGTAATGCCTGAAATAGACGATGCTATTAATGTGGATATCCGCCCTGAGGATATCAAAATGGAGGTTTTCCGTTCCTCCGGTGCAGGTGGGCAGCATATCAACAAGACAAGCAGCGCAGTAAGGCTGATACATTTGCCTACAGGCATTGTGGTAAGCTGCCAAAACGAGCGTAGCCAGTTTCAAAACCGCGATATGTGTATGAAAATGCTTGCATCTAAGCTGTATCAGATAAAAGAGCGAGAGCATTTAGACAAAATTACAGACATAAAGGGCGTGCAAAAAGAAATAGCATGGGGCAGCCAAATACGCAGCTACGTGTTTATGCCATATACCCTTGTAAAAGACCACCGCACCAATTTTGAAAATGGAAATGTAGACGCTGTAATGGACGGCGATATAGACGGCTTTATAAACGCCTATCTTAAAAGCGCAAGCAAGGGAGAAATATAGTATCGCATCATCGTTTTTGCGTTTGTGCATAGGCTCGAATTGTTTTGAAAAACAGCTTTCGCTCTGTGTGTGCAATATCATGTATACATGATGAGCTTTTCAATTAAAAAACATCAAAAAGCTTTATAATCGCTTATTTAAGGCATTATAAAGCTTTTTTTGTTTCATAATAATTAGTTGACAATTATTTACTTTGTGATTATACTGGGCTTAACGTATGTTAAATAAATAGTAATAGCAGGGAGTAATGTAAAATGGATACAAAAGAAAAGCTTTTTATTACGGCATTGCACTTGTTCTCGGAAAAAGGGTACACCGCTACATCTATACGTGATATTTGCTATGCAAACAATGTAAAAGAAAGCACCGTATATTATTATTTTAAAAACAAACAGGCAATACTGGACGCCATGCAAGAGCGCTTTTGCCAAAACGCAGAGGAAGTGCTGACGCAGCTTAACGCAAAGATAGCAAACCCCTCACAGATTACCCGCGATACCTTTTTTGCCATATGCGATTTGTTTGTGGAAAGCTATTTAACAGACGATTTTAACAACCGTTTCATACGCATTATGCGCCTTGAACAGGGCTGTAACGACAGCTTGCGCGATTTATATCATAAATGGATGTTCGACATGCCCGTGCAATATGCGGCAGAGCTTATGGAAAAGCTTATGGAGCTTGGCTTTATAAACGAAAACTCAAGCGCGTATCTTGCCTTTTGTTTTTACACTCCTATATTTTTCTGCTATGAACGCAGCTATGCCTTTGGCGAGCCGGACGATAAAACAAGAGAAAGGCTAAAACGCCTTATATATTCCCATTTGCAAAACTTTTTACAGGCGTATGCTACCGCAAAATATTTATAATTTATCGTATTTTGACACGTTATCACAGCACAGTTTTTTGAACTGTCATTGCCGCGCATTATTTCCGTAAAAATGCTATTGTTAATCATAAATTTATTTAATCGTAAAGTAAAACCGGCTAAGGGCAAAATAGTTTGCCTTAGCCGGTTTATCGCGTTTTTGTAAGACGTTTTAATTAGTGCTTAATCTAAATTCACGTTATCAATATGCTTAATTTTGGAATTGTACAAATTTCGATAAAAGAATATTGCCATTATTACGGAAACTATTTCCGCTAAAACAAAGCTGAACCATACAGCATCTCTGCCCACAAAGGTAGCAAGCAGCCATGCGCAGGGTAGTATAAATACAAGCTGACGTACCACGCTCATGGTAAGGCTTAAAAAACCGTTTCCAAGTGCTTGAAATAGGCAAGAAAGCACAATGGCAATGCCCGACAAAACAAAGCTAATGGAGATAATGCGCAGGGCAGGTACGCCGATTTCCAGTAACGCCGCAGTTGGGTTAAACATAGAGAGCAGCTGCACAGGCATAATCTGAAACACTATAGTGCCAATGGTCATAACCACAGTAACCATTACAATTGCCATGCGCATAGCTTGCTGTATGCGCGCCTTGCTGCGCGCGCCGTAGTTATACGCCACAATGGGCACCATTGCGTTTGTAATGCCGAATACAGGCATAAATACAAAGCTTTGCAGCTTAAAGTAAATGCCAAATACAGACACAGCAGTTTCGGTAAACTGTACTAAAATCATGTTCATGCCAAACACCATTACGCTGCCTATGCTCTGCATGATAATAGACGGAAAACCAACCTTGTATATATTTTGTATAACTTGCAAATTAGGCCTAAAGCCTTTGAAGGTAAGCCTTACCTCGTGGTTTTTAAAATGGTTTATCACAAGGGAAAGCAGCATGCCGCATATTTGCCCTATTACAGTGGCGATAGCTGCGCCCTCTACACCCATTTTAGGTACACCGAAAAGCCCAAAAATGAATATTGGATCTAGAATAATATTTACCACAGCACCTGTAAGCTGCGATACCATTTGATATATGGTTTTGCCTGTTGCCTGCAAAATGCGCTCCATTGTAATTTGCACAAAAAGCCCAAAGGAAAACACAGTGCAGATTTTAAGATAATTAGCACCGGATTTAATTACATATGCGTTATCAGTAAAGGAGCTGAAAAACCATTCGCTGCAAACCATGCCGAATATAGCAAAGCCTATCCACATTAATACGGATAAAAATATACCATTATCCGCCACAGCCTCTGCCTCTTTGTGCTTTTTTTCGCCAAGGCGGCGGCTTAAAAGCGCGTTAATACCCACGGCAGTACCAACTGCAACGGATATCATAAGGGATTGTATCGGAAACGCAAGGCTTACGGCTGTAAGGGCATCTTCGCCTATTTTAGCAACAAAAATGCTATCTACAATATTGTAAAGTGCCTGCACAAGCATGCTTAGCATAATGGGGAATGCCATACCCATCAATAGTCCGTTTATGGGCTTTGTGCCCATGATGTTTTCTTTTCTTTCCATTAATTAATTGTACCTTCTTTTCATTTTTCCAGTAACCGTATGTCATCGCCGAGAAAATGCAGTGTTTCACAGCTACCTAAAAGCCGTGAAACTATTTTTTCGGTATAGCGTTTTGAAAGCTCGTCAGTGCGTACAAAATTACTTGTGTAGATGGTGGGCAGTTTCCTGTTCCACCTCGTGTTGATAATGTCGTATAGGCAGCTGCCTATATATGGTGTAAGATATTCCGTGCCAAGGTCGTCCAAAATCAAAAGCTGTGTGCGAAGTAGCCCTGCCAAGGTGTCGCCGCCGCTTTGAAAATGCTCTTTTTCTATGGTGTCAAACACCGCCTGTGCGCTTACATACAGCACATCATAGCCCTTTTGCAGCACAACGTTTGCAATAGACAGTGCCAAATGTGTTTTGCCAAGCCCTGCGCTGCCGCAAAGGTATAAGCTTCCGCTTTCTCTGCTAAAATCATTGGCATAGCCCTCACAAAATTGCAAAATGCCTGCCATATGCTCACGTACACTTATATTATCCACTTTGTCGTCGGGATATTTTAAAAGAGAAAAGCTGTTAAAGCTGCAAAGCGCAAGGGGAGATACGGCGCTTAGCTCGTTTTGCCGTATGCGCCGCGCCTCGGCATGCACACATTCGCACATTTCGCCGTCTATACGCCCTGTATCATTGCACATTTTACAGGAAAATTGCGGAGATAAAGAGCTGTTCGTATATCCGCCGCTTTGCAAAAGCAAAGCCTTTTCGCTATCCAGCTTTGCAAGGGCGGATATTGCCTCATTCACTTCTTGCGTTTCTGCGCCGCAAGCGGAAAGACGTGCGATTTTTATGCCCATTTCCACTCGCTTTAGCATTAACGCGTTAAGTGTGGGCAGTTTTTCGTTAATCTCGCTTTTCTTATCCTCACAAAAAGTTAATGCCCTTTGCCTTTTTGCGGCAACATTGCTAAGGGCGCGTCTGTACAGTTCGTTTTTGTTCATTTTGGCACTTCCTCTCTCGGCTTATACACAGGCACCTTGCCAAGGGCATTTTGCAAAATATCCCGCACAGGCGCTTTGCCTTGCGGCTGTAGATTTTGCATTGTCATTGCGCTTTGCGCCTGTACATCACGCACGGTTTTAAAGCCTTTAGAGTACCACGCACGCAATATGCCATTTACATAGCGCACAGTTTTGTTTTCGCCTGCGTATCCAAGCGCCTCGCTTATCATTTCCGTGCCATATCCAAAGCCGAGAAACCATTCGTTAATTATATTACTTTCAGCGCGTGTAAACTTAGCATCTTGCATTTTAAATACTTCGGCAACCAGTTTTTCGTTTGCCACGCGAGTTTCAAGGCTGTGTAAATATTTTTCCGCAGCTTCGCCGCTGTCTATGCCTTGTGCTTGCCAGGAGCGCAAGGCGCGCGCTATGTATTTGCCGCTGCGCTTACCAAGAGAAACAAAATGCGCCGCGCCAAGTAAAATCATATCAAGTGGCATTTCGTCGTTAAGATATAGCGACACAAACTCGTTTGTATCGTTTTGCGTAATTACCCCACCCATTATTGCCTGACATTCCTGCACAAGGCCGGATATATTGCTGTCGGTTTGGGCAGCGGCAGTCACCTCGTGTGTAGTAAGACGCGGCGAAGGCTCGCTGGCCATATTCACGTTATCAAGGCATGCCGCAGAGGAGCTGTCGTCGCACAAAAGCCCTGCGCCCTTCCAAAAAACCAATGCCTCACGGGCGCGCTCTGTGCTTTTAAGGCGCAGCTCACGGGATATCTGCGACGGCTCTGTATTGCCTGTAGACAGCACAAAAAGCGCCACTCGCAGCCAGTCGTCCTCTAGCTGAGATAGCTTTGCAAATACTATTTGCGGCACGGCGATGCTGTCGCCAATACCATCTTTTATCTTATAACCCATACAATCCCTCGCTTTGGACGCTAAATATAATTTTGCAAGCACTGCAAAATATCTCTTTATATATTGTAACACAAGTTTTATAAGGCGCAACATATGCGCCTTATTAATCTGTATGATAAACTGCCTTTAAATTTATGCAAGCTTAAAAGACGCTACGCGCTTTCTTATGGCGTGATAAGCTTTTCGTACAGCCTAAACATATTAAGCCCGTAGCCGCCATAGCCTAAATCCATAGTACCCATATGCATATATCCGCATTTTTCGTAAAGCTTAATGGCAGGGAGATTGTTTTCATTTACATCAAAGCGAATGGCTTTAAGCTTGTTTTCTACAGCGTAGCCTTCGGCAAAATCAAAAATAGCCTTTCCGATGCCGCAGTGCCGATACAAAGGGCTTACCGCAAAGGTGTGCATCATTAAAATTTCGCTGTAATCGCAAGATATTTGCCATTTAATTTTGTTGTAATCGCTTTCCGCCTCGTGGTTCAAAATTATGGTTCCTGCTATTTCTCCGTTATATAAAGCGAGGAATATCGAGCCGCTTTTTACGCCGATTTCCGCCTCGTTTATAGTGGGATATACGCCTTTTTGCCAGCCCGGATAATTATAGCCCTTGGCTAAAGCGTCGTTTACGCTATCGTAAAAGCTTGCTATAGCGTTTATATCGCCTGTTTCGCCCTTGCGTATAGTAATATCCATATGGCATCTCCCGTAAATTTTGTAGCTATTTCGCGCGTTTAATGGGTGAAAGTATAAAGTAACTCGCAATGCAAAGTTTGATTATTATAGCATAATTATAAATTTCTAACAAGCAAATGCGGCAAAAAATATAGCGAAAAGTGTAGCGGCAACACTATATGTAAAGCAAAAGCAAAACTTTTTACGAAACTTCATTTTCATATGTTTTCAAAGGCACTGTTTTGTGTTATACTATTTTCATTATGCCATAATGTTTTTTGAGGTGATTATTTGGATTTTGATACTGCAAAGGTGAGATGCGCCGAGCTAAGAGATATTATATCGAAAAACAGCCGCATGTATTACGATTTAGATGCGCCGTCTATAAGCGACTATGAGTACGATTTGCTTAATAACGAGCTGAAAGCATTGGAGACGCAATACCCAAAATTAATAGATGAAACGTCCCCCACACAGCATGTGGGCGGCACGGCATCTGCGAAATTTGATAAAGTTACACATGCCGTAAAAATGGAAAGCCTGCAAGACGCCTTTTCTCTTGACGAATTGCGAGATTTCGACAGGCGTGTGCGCGGTGCAGACATAACGCCGCAATACGTGGTGGAGCGCAAGATAGATGGGCTTTCCGTAAGCCTTGAATATGAAAACGGAGTTTTCGTGCGTGGCTCCACAAGAGGCGACGGCACAGTGGGCGAGGACGTTACCGAAAACCTTGCCACCATAAAAGATATACCGAAAAAGCTTAAAAACGCCCCGCCATTTATAGAGGTGCGTGGCGAAGTATATATGCCCCACGATGCATTTGAAAGGCTTATCGAGGAGCAGGAGCTTATGGATAAGCCCCTTGCTAAAAACCCACGCAATGCGGCGGCAGGCTCTTTGCGCCAAAAAGATAGCAACATTACAGCGTCGAGAGATTTATCTATTTTTGTTTTTAATGTTCAGCGCATAGAAGGCAAAGCCCTTACATGCCATAGCGAAAGCCTTGAATATATAAAAAGCTTGGGCTTTAAAATTTCGCCGCAATACAAATGTACGGATAATATAGAAAAGGCAATAGAATATATTACCGATATAGGCGACGAGCGCGGGAACCTTGAATATGATATAGACGGTGCTGTTGTAAAGGTAGATAGCTTTACAAGCAGAAATACTCTTGGCAGCACTAATAAATTCCCACGCTGGGCAGTGGCGTACAAATATCCACCTGAAGAAAAAGACACCGTGCTTATTGACATTGATGTTTCGGTGGGGCGCACAGGAGTGCTGACGCCAACGGCGGTGTTTGAGCCTATTTCTCTTGCAGGTACCACGGTATCACGCGCTATTTTGCATAATGAAGATTTTATTAACGACCTCGGTCTTGCGGTAAATGATACTATCCGTGTGCGCAAAGCGGGGGACATTATACCAGAGGTGGTAAGCGTAACTGCGCATAGCGGCAGCAAGCTTTTTTGCATGCCAACGCATTGCCCGTCCTGTGGCTGTGAAGTTTCTCGCCTTGCCGACGAGGCGGCTCTGCGCTGTACAAACCCCGAATGTCCGGCACAGGCACTGCGCAATATTTTGCATTTTGCCCACAGAAACGCTATGAATATCGACGGTTTTGGCCCTGCTGTAGCAAAGCAGCTAACGGAAAAGGGCTTTATAGAAAATGCGGCGGATATTTACTACCTTTCAAAGGAACAATTGCTGACGCTTGATAAATTTAAAGAGAAATCCGCTGATAATTTATTAAAATCCATTAACGGTTCTAAAACAAATAACTTAGATAAGCTTATTTTTGCTCTTGGTGTGCGCAATATCGGTGCAAAAGCGGCGTCGCTTTTGGCGGAGCATTTTGGCAGCTTATCCGCAGTAATGAATGCCGATAAAGAAAAAATCAGCGAGATAGACGGGCTTGGCGGCGTTATGGCGGAAAGCATTACAGATTTTTTTGCCAAGGACGGTACACGAGATTTAATAAACCGCCTAGCGGCGCAGGGGCTTAATTTTGATTATATAGGAGATGCCAAAACAGACATATTACTTGGCAAAACCATAGTGGTTACGGGCACATTACCCACCTTATCCCGCAATGACGCAGAGGCGCTTATTGTAAAAAACGGCGGCAAAGCGGCAGGCTCTGTTTCTAAAAAGACAAGCTACGTTTTGGCGGGTGAGGCGGCAGGCTCTAAGCTTACAAAAGCGACAGAGCTGGGTGTAGAGATACTGGACGAGGCAGCGTTTTTAGATATGATTAATAAACAAGGAGAATGAAAATGGATATTGATGTAAGACATATTGCAAAGCTTGCAATGCTGAAAATACCAGAGGAAGAAATAGACGGGTTTAAAAAGGAAATGGAAAATATTTTGGCAATGGTAGAGCATTTGCCGGATATTAATACCGCAGATGCAAGCCTTTTAAACACAGAGGAAACTATGGAGCTGCGAGAGGACGCAATATCCCCATCGTACCCACGGGACGAAATGATGCAAAATGTACCGCATACGGTAGCAGGGTGTATAGTCGTGCCCAAAACTTTGGAGGAATAGGTGAACAATATGGAATTACAATATAAATCCGCCACACAGCTTTCTGCAATGCTGCGCGCAAAAGAAGTATCTGCCGTAGAAATAGCCGAAAGTGCATTTGCACAAATAGCCAAAACAGAAAACCAAGTGGACGCGTTTTTAACCATAACCAAAGAAACGGCAATGGAAAGCGCAAAAGCTGTAGATGCAAAGCTTGCAAAGGGCGAAGACATTGGCGCGCTTGCAGGCATACCCATTGCCATAAAAGATAATATCTGTACAAAGGGCGTTAAAACCACCTGTGCGTCCAAAATGCTGGAGAATTTTATTCCACCATATAACGCGACAGTAATGGAAAAGCTTAACGATAATGGCGCAGTTATTACAGGTAAAGTGAACATGGACGAATTTGCCATGGGCAGCTCCTGCGAAAACTCTTATTTTAAGAAAACCCACAACCCTTGGGATTTATCCCGTGTGCCGGGTGGCTCCTCAGGCGGCAGTGCGGCAACGGTAGCTGCGTGCCAAGTGCCTCTTTCCTTAGGCTCCGATACAGGCGGCTCTGTGCGCTGCCCTGCCAGCCTTTGCGGCATAGTGGGCTTAAAGCCTACATACGGCACTGTTTCTCGCTTTGGCCTTGTTGCGTTTGCCTCGTCGCTGGACCAAATAGGCACTTTTGCACGCACGGTAGACGACACGGCGCTGCTATTTAACGCCATTTGCGGCGGAGATAAAATGCACGACGCAACAAGCAAGGATTATCATTTTGAAAAAATCCGCGGCGACATGCACGGTGTGCGCATAGGCCTACCTAAGGAATACTTCGGCAGCGGCATTACCCAAGAGGTAAAGCAAAGCGTACTCAAAGCGGCAGAGGATTTAAAAGCACTTGGTGCTGAAATAATAGAAGTTTCACTACCAAGCACAGATTATGCTTTGTCTGCATACTACATTCTGTCGTCGGCAGAGGCGTCGTCTAACCTTGCAAGATACGACGGTGTAAAATATGGCTATGCGTCGCAAAACGCCGCTACTCTTAATGATTTATATTTAAACACACGCAGTGAGGGCTTTGGCGCAGAGGTAAAGCGCCGCATTATGCTTGGCACTTACGTGCTGTCCAGTGGATATTTCGACGCATATTATAAGCGCGCCAAAATACTGCAAAAAAGCATTTCGTCGGAGTTCGACTCCGCCTTTGCAAAATGCGACGTGCTTTTAACGCCTACAGTGCCATATACAGCATTTAAACTAGGCGAAAAAACAAGCGATCCTGTGGCGATGTACGCCGCCGATATTTGCACCGTTACTGTAAATATTGCGGGCTTGCCTGCAGTAAGCGTGCCATGCGGTTTTAGCGAAAATGGCATGCCCATAGGCATGCAGCTGATAGGACGCAAATTTAGCGAGAGCAAATTATTATCTGTCGCAAAATGCTACGAAACAATGCGTGGCGGCTTTGCTGTAAAGGAGCTGTAAGCAATGGAAAATAAATACGAAATAGTAATAGGCTTAGAGGTTCATGCCGAGCTTTGCACAAAAACCAAGATATTTTGCGGCTGTAAAAATGCATTTGGCGCAGAGGTAAATACCCTTTGCTGCCCCGTGTGCATGGGCATGCCCGGCACATTGCCAGTTTTAAACAAAGAAGTGGTGGACTACGCCATTAAAATGGGCCACGCGTTAAATTGCAGTATAAACCGCGTCACCAAAAACGACAGGAAAAACTACTTTTATCCCGACCTTCCAAAGGCGTACCAGATAAGCCAGTTCGACATACCACTATGCGGCGAGGGCTACCTTGATATACTTGTAGGCAGTGATGTAAAGCGAATTGGCATTACACGTATCCACATAGAAGAAGACGCAGGCAAGCTGATACATGACGACAATTTCCTTGGTACCTTGGCGGATTATAACCGCTGTGGCGTGCCGCTGATAGAAATGGTGTCGGAGCCTGATATGCGCAGCGCGCAAGAGGCAAAAAGCTACTTAGAGGCTATCACAAATATCTTGGTGTATCTTGGCGTATCAGACGCTAAAATGCAAGAGGGCAGTGTGCGTGCCGACGTAAACGTATCTGTACGTCCATTTGGCCAAAAAGAATTTGGCACACGCACGGAAATGAAAAACGTAAACAGCTTTGGCGCAGTATATCGTTCTATAGAATACGAATCTGCCCGTCAGATAGAAATTATAGAAAACGGCGGAGTAATAAACCAAGAAACTCGCCGCTGGGACGACGCAAAGGGCATTAGCGTATTAATGCGCTCTAAAGAAGACGCGCAGGATTATCGCTATTTCCCCGATCCGGATTTATTAACCTTTGAAGTTAGCGAGGCTCATGTACAAGAGCTTGCCGAAAGCATACCGGAATTGCCCCTTGCAAAGGCACTGCGATATATTAAGGACTATTCTCTTTCTCAAGACGATGCCCAGCTATTGGCGCAAAACATGGCACGTTCCGATTTCTTCGACGCTTGCGCCGCATATAAACGCTGCGATCCAAGAGCAATTGCCAACTGGATTATTGGCGAAATAACAAAAACGCTAAACGAACGCCGCATTGAAATAAGCGATACTGCATTAACAGAGGAAAACCTTGTTTCAATGGTAGAGCTTATAGAAAAAGGCGTAATATCCAATACCGCGGCAAAAACAGTGCTTGAAATAATAATAGAAAAAGACGTAAAGCCAAAGGATATTGTGGCGGAAAAAGGCCTTGCACAAATAAGCGATACAAGCGCACTTAATAAAATAGTAGACGATGTGCTTGCCGTAAACGAAAAAGCAGTGGTGGATTTTAAAAACGGCAAAACCAATGTTGTGGGCTTTTTGGTAGGCCAGTGCATGAAAGCGAGCAAAGGCCAAGGAAATCCGGGCATTTTAAAAGATATGGTAGTTGCCGCTATAGATAAGCTGTAGAATAAGCTGTAGAATAAGCAAAATGGATTTACAGCTTAAACATTGCGATATATCAGCGTAAATTTCACTTAATTTTTTGTATTTATAATTCGTTGGTACAATGCAATTACATTGCAATATCCCACGGACATTGCAAAATGCAGTTAAACTGCAAAAACCCCACGGGCGGAGCAGAGCCACCGCCCCTACGGAGATTGTACATATGTAAATTAAACTAAACAAATCGGCAGATTTGTTTATTGAAAAGCTTATCTCATGTGCGTGCTAATGCACATGTACAGCTAAAACAGAATTAAAGCGTATAGGCTGCAAAACACAAATAATGTGTTTTGCAGCCTATTTTTTTGTTCTATCGCCTGTCCTATTTTCATATATTTTAAGCATGTGGAGGGATGTACATGCAGGCATATTATGATGCGCTTTCCCATTTGCCAAGATATTATTGCGATATTTTATCAAAGCTGCCGCCCGATATTGCAGACGAAGTAACCGAAATACGCATAAGGCTTAATAGGCCCATTGTTTTAACCTTGCGCCACAGCTTTACCTTTGTAACGCAAAGCGGAGAACCATGCGAATATAAACCACAGGGCTTGCTTTCTACAGATGTAGGTGCAGTGGAAAGCTGCTTTCTATCGCTTTGTAATTATTCTGTATATGCCTTGCAAAGCTCCATTCGAGAGGGCTTTATACCGGTATCGGGTGGGCATAGAGCAGGCATTTGCGGCAGTGCATACATAGATGCCCATGGGGATATGAGCGTAAAGGATATCACGTCCATAAATTTGCGCGTGGCACGAGGCGACATAGTGTTTTGCGATACACGCGTAGCGGAATTATTAAAAAAGCCCAATATCGGCATTTTAATTGTAGGCGTGCCAAGCAGCGGAAAAACCACAGTTTTGCGCGGAATTATAAAGGCTTTGTCCGATATGGGAAAGCGGACTGCTGTTGTGGACGAGCGGAGAGAGCTTTGGGATTACCGCATGCAGAAAATGCCTGTGCATACAGATGTTCTAAGCGGATATCCAAAGGCAACAGGTATGCTGCAAGCAATACGCAGCTTATCTCCCGAGGTGTTGGTGTGCGACGAGGTGGGCGGCATAGACGACGCATATGCCATAACAGCCGCCGTAAATTCAGGCGTTGGCATAGTAATGAGCGCGCATGCCGCAAGCGAGCAAGGCTTGTATGCACGCCCGCAAAGCAAGGTGATTTTAGAAACAGGCGCAATATCTGCAATATGCTTTTTAAAAGGCAGGGAAACACCGTCTTTTATAGAAAGGATAGTGCAATGCTGATACTGAAATTAATCGGCCTTGCCCTTGTGGCAATGAGCGGTTTTTTGGCAGGGGAATTTAAAAGCAGAGAGCTTGCGCACCGCACCGCTGTACTATATGCCTTGCAAGGCTATTTGCTTTTTTTGTCGCAAAATATCAAATACAGAAAAGACGCTTTGCCAATATTATTACAAGAAAGTGCCGCATTATGCCAGTTTAAAATACTGTGCTTTAAGCCCGAAAATGCCGTTTTGCAAAGCTGGAACACCACTTTGCAAATTGCCCTCGACGATACATATTGCAAGCTAAAGCAAGCGATAAAACCACAGGAATTTGAGCTGTTTTCATCAGCGCTTTTAAAGCTGGGGCAAAGCGACGCACAAAGCGAGGAGGAGCTGCTATTATATCAAAAAGAGCGCATTTGTCAGCTTTATAATGATGCTGCACAAAACGAGCAGAAACAAAAAAAGCTATATAGAGCCTTAGGGCTTTCTATAGGCGTGTCCATCGGAATAATCATGATGTAGAAAAGGCAGGCAGAATATGGATATAGATTTCGTTTTCAAGATTGCCGCCATTGGTATTATAGTGGCTGTGTTAAATCAGCTTTTAATCCGCTCGGGCCGCGAGGAGCAGGCAATGATGACAACCCTTGCGGGATTAATAGTGGTGCTTATGATGATAGTAAGCCAGATAAGCGAGCTATTTGAAACCATTAAAACTTTATTTGGTCTTTAAAATGGATGTTTTTAAATTGCTTGTACTGGTGCTTGTTTTTTTAATGATGATACAGCTTTTACGCACCCATAATCCGTCCTTTGCCATATTGGCAAGTGCCGCGTGCTGTGTGGTGCTAATGCTGTTTTCATTAAAGGTTTGTGCGCCCATGTTCGATTTTATCCGCACGCTAACAGGCCTTGCGGATAACGAAAGCTTTGGCGCGGTAATAAAATGTGTGGCAATAGTGCTGGTAACGCAAATGACACAGGAGCTTTGCGCAGAAAGCGGACAGCTTGCCTTGGCAGGGCGCGTGGAGCTTGCGGGGCGCATTGCCGTTTTGCTTTGTGCATTGCCGCTTTTTAAAGAAATAATGAATATTATAACGGGTATGCTGCAATGAAAAATGTCTTTGTCAAAAAAATACTCTGCATTATTTTTACTCTGTTCTGCCTTTTTAATACAGCTTTCGCAGTATCAAAAAGCGATAATAATATAATCGACATTCCACCGTCGTGGCAGCGCATTTTTGACGATGCACCCATTGACGAAAAAAACTTCAGCGAAATGTCTTTTAAAGACATGCTTACAGGGGCGTATAAAATAGTAAAGGATAAATTTACTCAGCCCCTTACGCTCTTGGCACGCATTTGCGCTTTATTGCTTTTTGCAGCAATAGCAAGAAGCATGTGCCCACAAGACACAAGCAGCAGCTTATATAATATCCTCGAAATCATTATTGCAATATCTGTATTTTCCCTTTGCGCAGCACCTGTTTTGCGGATTTTCGGCGGCATTATATTGCAAATAGAAGAATTGCGAGTTTATTTATCTTCTTTTGTACCCGTGTTTTCCTCGGTGCTTATAAGCTGTGGGCAGGTGGGAACTGCCGCTGTATACAGTGGCTTTTTCTTTACGGCGGTAATGATGATATCGGGGTTTTTATGCAAATGGGCATTGCCGGCTCTTAATATATTACTTGCTTTTTCCATTGTAGGCTCTATCTGTGACGCAATGGATTTTACCGTTGTTACAAGCTTTGTACAAAAAATCGCAAAATGGACGCTTACAGTATGCGCCACGGTTTTTATATCTGTACTCAGCTTGCAAAGTACCCTTGCCCAAAGCGCAGACAGCCTAGCCATGAAAACAGGCAAATTTCTTGTAAGCGCGGGTGTGCCTGTGATAGGACGTGCGGTTTCAGACGCAATGGGCAGTGTATATACAGGGCTTAAATTGCTTAAAGGCACCGCAGGCATTGCGCTGATAGGCGTAATCGTGCTTGCTTTTCTTCCTATTTTGGCACAGGGAATGGCGTATTATTTTATTTTTCAAATAAGCGCGTTATTGGCAAAGGCAACAGGCGGCGAGCGCAGCGCAAAGCTGTTTACAGGGATATCCGAAACACTGTCCCTTGCAATGCTGTTAGTAACTTTCTTTTGCCTTATGACGGTTTTGTCCACAATTTTAATGGTGGTGCTTGGCAGCGGATAGGAGATGCTGTAAATGGCGGAAATTAAGCTTTGGATACTTACAGTTTGTGCCGCGGCAGTGTTTGTGACGGTGCTTAAATATTTTATTCACAGCGAAAAATCATTTTCAGTAATAAAAATGGTGTTTGCGCTATATATTTTAATAACAGTGTTTTCAAAAGCAAGCCTTGCAGATATTTCGCAGGATAGCCTAAACACACCCATGCCAACCGTAGTGCAAGCACTGGATACCGATGCTCTCGTAGCCGAAAATGCCGCGCATGCGCTTAAAGCAAAGCTAAATATCAAGCTTTCGGAAAGCGGAATAGATGCGCAATGCAAAAAAATAGTTTTGTCGGAGGATTTAAGCCAAGTTGTGCAGGTGAAGCTGGAGTTATCCGATAAAACAGAGCTTTCTGCCGCAAATGATACAGTGGCAGAGCTGTTTGGAAGCAATGTGTGCGTAACAGAATAAAGGAACGGTAAAACGAATGGAAAAAATAACAGAATACTTAAAAAATATATTTTCCCAAGAAGGTAAAAAGAAAAACAATTTACTGTTTATTTTAGGTATCACAGGTATTTTGCTTATTTTTTTATCAGGGTATTTGCCAAAGCAAAGCAAAACGGCAACAGCAAAAGGAAATGCATCTCAAACTGAGGACAATTTTATTAACGCTACGGAAAAACGCCTTTCCGAAATGCTGGCTAAAACCGAAGGCGTAGGCAATGTGGAGGTGATGATAACGCTTGAAAGTGCGGAATATAACGTTTATGCGCAAGACGAACGCACAGACACACAAACACAGGCAGGCAGCGATGAAACAAACGAAAAAAGCTTTTACCAAAGCGAACATATTTTGGTAGATGACGGCAATGGTAAAAAACCGCTTGTGGAAACACGCCGCACACCTGAAATTAAAGGCGTGGCAGTGGTATGCGACGGCGGCGCGGACATAATTGTGGTAAAGCGCGTTACGGACTTGGTTTCGGCACTTTTGGATTTATCCACAAATCGGATTTGCGTTACAAAAATGATATAGACGGAGGCAACGATATGAAAAGCGCGAAAAGCAGAAGGCAGCTTACTTTACTTAGCCTAGTGTTGGCACTGGGGGTAGCCGTGTACTTAAACTGGGAATATGCAAAAGGTGATGAGGGGCTTACCCTTGCAAATGCAGCGGCAGGTGCGTCGGCGTCTGACACAATGCCCTTGTCGGCAGAAACAGAGCCACAGGAGCTTGCGGCGCAGGGCGAAGCAACCAGCGGCGTAGCGGATAAAAACTACGGTGATGCGCAGCTTGTAAGTGCAGGCAGTGACACAAGCGAAAAATATTTTGAGCAGGCAAGGCTTACACGCTCCAAAACACGCGACGACGCTCTTGACAAGCTACAAAAAGCCCTTAAAAACGCAAAGCTAACCAAAGAAGAAAAAAAGGCTGCCACAGATACCCTCACATCAACTATCGAAAACATCACAAAAGAGGCGGATATCGAAAACATGGTGAAAGCCAAAGGCTTTGTAGATTGTGTAAGCTTTATCGAGGGTGATAAAATAAATATTGCCGTTAAAACAGGCGGTTCCGCTCTTGGCAAAAGCGAGGTTGCGCAAATACGCGACATAGTGCTTGGCAAAATAGAAACCGCCGCAAAAAATATAACAATCGTGGAAGTAAAATAGTTGTTAATTGAATTATTAAATGGTATAATAACCTCAAGCGGTTATTATACTGGCTCGCAGCGCGACTACAATGCAACTGTTTTCTACCTGCTCTCTGTAGGGGCGTGGGCTCTGCTCCGCCCGTAGGTTAACCATGCCGCTCGCGGCGAATTATACCATGAAATCAATATAAAGATAAAGCTACAAGGAGGTTAATTTTAATGGACGTTTCAAATCAGAACGCAATCGGCGGCAGCTTGCAAATTTCCACCGATGTTATATCCAAAATCGCAACGCTTTCCACCATGGAAATAGACGGCGTTAAAGAAGTATCTACAGGCGTAACAGGTGTAAAAAGCTTTTTAGGTAAGCTTACAGTGCAGCGCCCTGTAACGGTAGAGCTTTTAGATGATGTGGCGGAAATTACAGTTAGCGTAATAGTGGGCTATGGCTGTAAAATACCGCCGCTTAGCGAAAAAATACAAGAAAACGTAAAAGCCGCTGTACAAAACATGACCAGTATTACAGTTTCAAAAGTAAACGTAGTGGTTTCGGGCGTAATGCTTGATGCTGTAGAAATAATGGAGTAAAATTATAACCCTCCCATTATATAGGAGGGTTATCTTAGTTTAAAAGATAAGTTTTAGTGAGGGAATAATGAAACGTAGAACTTCCAGAGAAAATGCATTTATAGCTGCCTTTTCCGCCACATTCGAGCCTGCAACGCTAGAAGAAATAATAGCCGATTCTCGCGAGAGCGGCGAATATGCGGTAGATGCTTACGGCGAGGCATTGCTTATAAATTACGAGGCGCATAAAGACGACATAGACGAGCTGATTACATCAAAGCTGAAAGATTGGACTTTAGCGCGTATTCCGCGCACAGCCGTTACAATCTTGCGCCTTGCGGTAGCCGAGATGCTGTATTCAGAAGAAGATATGGACAGTATAGTTATAAACGAAGCAGTAGAAATAGCCAAGAAGTACTGCCAAGAAGAAGACTATCAGTTTATAAACGGCGTTTTGGGCGCAATATCACGCTCCGACACAAAAGGCATATCGCAAACAGAGCCTTGCGGCGAGCAGTGCGAGAAGGCTGATTAAATGTTTACGCTTGGAATAGACACCAGTAATTACGCAACCTCTTTGGCAGTGTACAGCACTGAAACTAAAGGGGTTGTTTGTGATATAAAGCAGCTATTGCCTGTAAAACAAGGCGAGCTTGGTCTGCGCCAAAGCGATGCGCTTTTTCACCATACCAAGGCGCTGCCAAAGCTTATAAGCGATATAAACGAACAATTTCCTTTGTGTAAAATAGATGCAGTAGGCGTATCCACCCGTCCGCGCTCTCAAGAAGGCTCTTACATGCCTTGCTTTTTAGCGGGGTGCAATACGGCAGTGGCAATAAGCGCAGCGCGCGGTGTTCCGCTAATTGAAGCGTCACACCAAGATGGGCACATTAACGCCGCACTTTATGCATGCGGCAATCCTCTTTTATATACAAAGCCTGTATTGATTTTTCATATTTCCGGCGGCACTACAGAGCTTTTGCTTTGTGAGGGCGGCAAGGTGATAAAAAAAATAGGTGAAAGCACAGATTTATATGCCGGACAAGCTGTAGACAGAATAGGCGTGCGCCTTGGCATGCAATTTCCGGCAGGTGCGCAGCTTTCTGCATTAGCAGAAGAATGTAAAGAAAATATAAAGCCAAGAGTTAGCGTAAAAGGTACAAATTGCAGCCTTTCCGGCGTGGAAAACCAGTGTATAAAGCTGCTTTTAGACGGCGCGGCAGATGAATATGTTGCCAAATACTGCCTTTCGTATATTGCGCAAACGGTGCTTGAAATGATAAGTAGCGCATTAAGTATATACCCCAATGCGGATATAGTGTGCGCAGGCGGAGTAATGAGCAGCAAGATAATTAAAACATACGTGCAGGCAAAGCTGCCAAGGGCGTATTTTGTAGACGCAAAATATTCAAGCGATAACGCAATTGGCATAGCAATAATTGCCGCAAACGAGGTGTAAAATGCGTGATGTAATTACCGTAACGGCGCTGAATAAATATGTAAAAACTATTTTAGAAAAAGACAGTGTGTTAGACGGCATAGCAATAAGGGGCGAAATATCAAATTTTGTCAATCATTTTAAAACGGGGCATTTCTATTTTACTGTTAAAGATGGACAGTGCAGTGTAAAGGCTGTAATGTTTAAATCAGATGCAACTCGTCTTGCGTTTATGCCGCAGAACGGTATGAACGTTATTTTGCGTTGCCGTGTGTCGCTGTTTGAGCGTGACGGTGCGTTTCAGCTATATGTTGAGGACATGTTTCCGGACGGTGTAGGCGCAATGCAGCTTGCCTTTGAGCAAATGAAAGAGCGTCTTGAAAAAGAGGGGCTTTTCAAGGCGGAGTATAAAAAATCAATACCTGCCATGCCAAAAACCATTGGACTTATTACCTCTAAAACAGGCGCCGCAATACAGGATATTTACAATGTTACCCAAAGGCGTAACCCACTGGCAAAATTTGTGCTGTTTTCGGTAACGGTGCAGGGCAGTGGCGCAGGGGCAGAGCTTGCAAAAGCTGTTGATGCTCTTGATAAGTCAAACCTTGCAGATGTGATAATCATTGCCCGCGGCGGTGGTTCTAAAGAAGATTTATGGGCGTTTAACGACGAGGGGCTTGCCCGCGCGGTATTTTCGGCCAAAACGCCTATTGTTTCGGCGGTAGGCCACGAGATAGATTTTACTATTTTGGATTTTGTTTCAGATTTGCGCGCGCCCACACCGTCGGCGGCGGCAGAGCTTGTAATGCCGGATTTATACGCAATTTTGCAGAACAATACAATTTTATACATAAATATACGCAAAGCTATGCAGAAACATGTAAATTTATGCTATAATATATTAAAACGCAGCGAGGCATCTTCGGCGCTTAATAAGGCGCACGCCATGCCGCGTATTTATGCAGATAATATTAATGCTACGAGCAAGCATATATACAGGGCAATGCATCAAAGCCTGCAAAAAAAGCAATTGCAGCTACGCAGCCACGCAACACTTGCCGAAACGCTTAGCCCATATGCGGTTCTAAAACGAGGCTACGCTATAGCAAAGGACAAAGCGGATTTGCCAATTCGTGATGTGGCAAAGGCGAAAAAAGGCGATATAATAAAAGTAATTTTACAAAACGGCTCACTGGGCTGTGAGGTTAAATCCATATTGGAGGACGCAAGCTTATGAAAAACACATTTGAAAGCGCAAGCGCGGAGCTAAGCGAAATATTAGATAAGCTGTCAAACGACGAAACACCGCTGGACGAGGCACTTAATTTATATGCAAAAGCCGCTAAGCTAATTGCATTTTGCAACGATACTTTAGAAAACGCCAAAATCCGCATTGAAGAAATAGACGGCACTACTAATAGTTTAAGAGGTGAGCAAGGTGAACTTTGACACAAAATATGCCGAGTATTTATCCTGCATAGAAAAGCGTCTGCCAGTGCTTGCAAATGCATGCTTTAACGAAAATTCTCGTGTTGGGCAAGCTGCTATATATAGCTTGCTGGCAGGAGGAAAGCGCACTCGCGGCGTACTTGCTATGGCAGTAAGCGATGCCTTTGGCGGTAGCCAAGAAACAGCCGTGCGCTTTGCATGCGCAGTGGAAATGCTGCATTGCTATTCTTTAATACACGACGATTTGCCATGCATGGATAACGATGATTACCGCAGGGGCAAGCCCTCTTGCCATAAAGCGTTTGGCGAAGATACCGCGCTTTTGGCAGGTGATGCATTGCTTACAGGCGCGTTTGAACTTTTGTCTGCGCCTGATATAGAGCCAAAGCAAGCTGCAAAGGCAGTTAATATTCTTGCAAAATGTGCAGGAGCAAACGGCATGATTTGGGGGCAAGAGCTTGATTTGCACTTTGAAACCACAAAGGCAAACGAACAAGAACTTAAATATATTCATAAAAACAAAACGGGTATGCTGATAAATGCCGCAGTACAGCTAGGCGCTGTAAGCGCAGATTTAGACGACGAAAAGCGAGATATATTGGCAAAATATGCATTTGCGATTGGGCTGTGCTTTCAAATAATAGACGATATTTTAGACGTTACGTCTACGCAAGAGGAGCTTGGCAAGCCAATAGGAAGCGACAAACAAAACAATAAGACTACCTTTGTTACCCTTTACGGCTTAGAGGCTTCGCAAAATGCCGCCGCAGAAATTACAGAAAACTCCTGCGCTCTTTTGCGTGATAGCTTTAAAAATAATAATATTAGCTTTTTGTGCGATATGGCGGCCTCGCTTTCAACTCGAAAAAAATAGGAGCATAATTTTATGGAATTTTTACAAAGGTTTTGTTTTGGTAATTATATATTATCTGTTTCGCTTTTGTCTTGGCTTGCGGCGCAGATAATCAAAACAGCTATCAATTTTTTCATAAGCGGAAAGTTTGATGCCGAGCGTTTGTTTGGCGCAGGTGGTATGCCAAGCTCTCATTCGGCGCTTGTATGCGCCATGTTTATAGCCACGGCAAAAAAAATGGGCGTTACATCTACAGGCTTTGCATTTGCTTTTATTTTGGCGGCAATAGTAATGTATGATGCAATGGGCGTGCGCCGCGAAACAGGGGAGCAAGCAAAGGTGATTAATATCATGGTAAGCGATTGGCTTGACGATGACGATGATGCGTTTAACATTTTGCACAATGCTAAGAAGCTGAAGGAAAAAGTAGGGCACACTCCTTTCGAGGTGCTTGGCGGCGCACTTTTGGGTATTTTAATAGCAGTGATAATTCCTGTTATGTAATTAACTATACATGTGCGATAGCACGCACATAGGATAAGCTTTTTAATGAACAAGTCCGCAGACTTGTTCATTGAAAACGGCAATGCCTGGTTGCATTGCTATTATTTGAATGCAAAAATATGCGCAAATGCTTTCGCGGGGCAGAAATTAGAGGTAAAGATGAAAACTGATTATTTAGATAAGATTAATTCTCCTGATGACGTAAAAAAGCTGGATTTTAACGAGCTTGTGAAATTAAGCGAAGAAATACGTACCTTTTTAATAGAAAATATATCAAAAACAGGTGGGCATTTGTCGTCTAATCTTGGCACGATAGAGCTAACTATTGCTTTGCATAAGGTTTTTTCAACGCCAAAAGACCAAATTGTTTGGGACGTTGGGCATCAAAGCTATACACATAAAATATTAACAGGACGCAAAGACGGTTTTGCCTCTATGCGTATGAAAGACGGCATTTCAGGCTTTCCTGCGCCTTAGGAAAGCGAGCATGATATTTTTATTTCAGGCCACGGAAATACATCTATATCTGCGGCAATTGGGCTTGCCTACGCCAAAAAAATAAAACATGAGGACGGTATGGTTATTGCGGTGGTAGGTGACGGTGCATTTACAGGCGGCATGATATACGAGGGCATTAACAATATAGGCGTTTTAAATAATTTAATAGTTATATTAAACGATAATGAAATGTCAATATCTAAAAATGTAGGTGCTGTAGCCCGTTATCTTACACAGCTACGTACAAGCCCTGCATATTTTAAGGCAAAACGCGATGTTGAAACTATGCTGGACGCAACGCCGGTTATAGGTAGCGCAATAAAATCCGGCATACAAAAAGCAAAGTCGGCGTTTAGACGCAGTATTTATCATTCCACTTTTTTTGAAGAAATGGGCTTTCAATATGTCGGCCCTGTAGATGGGCATAATTTGCCGGAGCTTTGTGTGCTGTTTTCGCATTTTACAGAGCTTACAGGCCCGCTATTTATCCACGCAGTAACTGTAAAGGGCAAGGGCTTTAAACCGGCGGAACAAAACCCCGGTGCGTTTCATGGCGTGTCTGCATTTGATGCAAACCATGTTACGGATCCGGACGTTGCGCCCGAAGGCTCATTTTCAACTATTTTTGGGCAAAAGCTTGTGGAGTGTGCAGGCGAAAACCAGCGCATTTGCGCTATAACCGCTGCCATGAAATACGGCACAGGCTTACAGTTTTTTTATAAGCAATATAAGGAACGCTTTTTCGACGTAGGCATGGCAGAGCAGCACGCGGTTACCTTTGCGGCAGGCCTTGCCCAAAATGGCATGCTGCCCGTAGTGTCTATTTATTCCACGTTTTTACAACGTTCCTACGACCAAATTATTCACGATGTAAATTTGCAGCAGCTTAATGTGCTGTTTTGCATAGACCGTGCAGGGCTTGTGCCCGGAGATGGCGAAACGCATCAAGGTATATATGATGCCGCGTTTTTAAGCGAGCTTGACGGCTTTCAAATTGTGTCGCCTTGCAACTATGCCGAGCTTGAATATTGGCTGTGCGAATTGTTAAGCGAAAAATACACAAAGCCGAGAGCAATAAGATATCCACGCGGAAACGAAACGCCTATATTGGCACAGCTTGGCTGTACGGAAAACGAGTTCGATTGCGTGTTTAAAGCCGAAGATGCAAAGCTTGCCGTCGTTACCTATGGCAGCGAAAGCTCAGAGGCAGTTTTGGCTGTGCGTGCCGCAGAGGCTAACGGAAAAAACGCAGATTTATACAAGCTTACGGTTATTCACCCATTGCCAAATGGCATTGTAGACGCGCTATTAGGCTATGAAAATATCATTTTCGCTGAGGAGGGCATTGCCACAGGCGGCATAGCCGAGCAGCTTTGCACAGCATTATACATGGCAGGCTTTAAGGGAAAATACAGGCAAATTAATGTGCCAAATTTGGGCGTTACACACGCCAAAATCCCGCAATTACGCGAAATGTTCGGGCTTGATTCAAAAAGCCTAATATCGCTTATCAGTGAGGTGTGTTCTTGAAAATAAGGTTAGACCAGTTTCTTTGCCAAAATAATATGGTGCAAAGCCGCGAGCGTGCAAAAGCATTGATAATGGCAGGAATAGTGTACGTAAACGAGGAAAAGTCGGATAAACCGGGCAACATGATTAGCGAGGACGCTAAGGTTGAGGTGCGCGGCCACGACATAGGATATGTAAGCCGCGGCGGCTTAAAGCTTGAAAAAGCAATGCAGGTTTTCCCACTCACACCAAGCGGAAAGGTGTGCATGGATATAGGCTCGTCCACAGGCGGCTTTACAGACTGCATGCTGCAAAATGGAGCTGTAAAAGTATATGCCGTAGACGTGGGTTATGGGCAGCTTGCGTGGAAACTGCGGTGCGACCAGCGGGTAATAAATATGGAACGCACCAATATCCGCAATGTCACCAGAGAAACATTGCAGGACGAAATAGAATTTTTCAGCGTAGATGTGTCTTTTATTTCTCTAAAACATATTTTTCCGGTAGCCAATCTTATCTCAAGCGAAAACAGCGAGGGCGTTTGCCTTATAAAACCTCAGTTTGAGGCAGGCAGGGATAAGGTAGGAAAAAAAGGCGTAGTGCGCGAGGCAGAAACACATTTTGAAGTAATTAAAAATATAGTTTCACTTGCAAATGCAAATGGATTTAATGCCTTGGGTTTAGACTATTCGCCGGTAAAAGGCCCCGAAGGGAATATAGAGTTTTTATTGCATGTGCAAAAAAGCGCGGAAGTACAAGGCTTTACAGATGAATATATAGATAATATTGTAAATAACGCCCACAACTTATTGTAGCGGAGTATTAAAAATGACATTGCTGTTAATACCAAACTTAAATAAAGAAAACGCCGTAGAGGTAACTAAAGCTACGGTTAAAAGCCTTTGCGGTTTTGGCGCAAGGGTGTTAATGTGCGATAAAATGGAAAAAATATTTTATAAAGAGCAGATAGAATTTATGGAGCCGGATGCTGCTTTTAGCGCATGTGATGCCATTTTAACAATAGGCGGCGACGGCACAATTTTGCATACCGCAAAGGATAGCCTTGGCTATGAAAAGCCGCTTTTAGGCGTAAATATAGGGCGAATGGGCTTTTTAGCGACCTGTGAGGTAAACGAACCGTCAAAGCTTTTGCGCCTTGTAAACGGCGATTATACCCTTGATAGGCGCATGCTTTTAGAAGTGAATGTTACTGGACGAAACACATTTAAGCAAACCGCACTTAACGATATTGTTATAGCTAAAAGCAGCATGCCAAAGATTATAGACATAGATATTTTTTGCGATGATATCCCTGTAAACCATTATCAGGGAGATGGCGTGGTGATAGCCACACCTACAGGCTCTACGGCATATTCGCTTTCCGCAGGCGGCCCTATTTTAGACGCACGTATCAGCGGCATGCTGGTTACGCCCATTTGCGCCCACAGCCTAAACAGCCCACCAATGGTGTTTTCCGCCGAGCGCAATTTGCGCATAGCGGTGTCGTCGCCCACGGATATTCCCGTGCATCTTTGCTGCGATGGGCGCAGCGAAGAAAAGATATGCAGCGAGGATAAGGTGGTTATATCGCTATCAAAAAAATACATTTCGCTTATCTGTTTTAACGATGCAGATCAGTTTGAAGCAATAGATAAAAAATTAAAGGGCAGGTGAACACTTTGAAAAATTCAAGACATAAAAAGATACTGGAGCTTATAGCGCAGCACCCTATAGACAGGCAAGAGGATTTACTTTTACATCTTAAAAACAGCGGCTACAATGTAACGCAGGCTACTGTTTCCCGTGATATACGCGAGCTTTCTTTAATCAAAACAGCCACAGGAAACGGAGGCTATCGCTATATATCCTCGCAATCCATGGGCAAAACCACCCACGCGCCAAGCAGGTTTGAAACCATATTCAGGGAATCTGTGCTAAAGGTTGATTACGCCGAAAACATTGTGCTTGTAAAATGTTATACAGCTATGGCAAATGCCGCATGCGAAGTGTTCGACTCTATGGTGTGGAACGGTGTTGTGGGCACGCTTTCGGGGGACGATACTTTTATGATTTTAATGCGTACAGATGAGGACGCTGTAGAAATAAGCGCACAGCTAAGTAAATATATTAAGTAAAATGCGCAAACAGCTTTGCTTTTATGCCTTGCACAGCGCTGTATTTGTGGCGTTTACCAAGAGCATTAATAAATTATACAAAAGAGGTGTTCGCCGTGCTTTGTGAACTGAAAATTGAAAATGTGGCCGTAATTGAAAAAGCAACGGCAAATTTTACCAAAGGGCTTAATGTCCTAACAGGCGAAACAGGCGCGGGTAAATCTATTTTGATAGATTCCATCAACGCTATTTTAGGTAACCGCACGTCTAAAGAGTTGGTGCGCACGGGTGCCGCCAAAGCCGCTATATGGGCTACTTTTAATAATATTTCACCCTGCGTAAAAGCACAGCTTGAAAACGCAGGATATGAAGCCTTAGATGAAATAATGCTGTATCGCGAAATCACAGCAGAGGGCAAAAGCACTTGCAGAATAAACGGCATGCCTGCCACTGCGTCCATTGTGAGGGATATATGCGACGGGCTTATTAATATTCACGGTCAGCACGATAACCAAAGCCTTACAAACCCTGCAAAGCATCTGGGAGTTTTGGACAGCTTTGCGCAAAATCAGCGACAGCACGAAGAATATTACAAGGTATACCACGAGCTTTGCCTTGTAAAACGAGAGATAAAAGCACTTAATACAGACGAAGCGGAAAAGCAGCGTCAAATGGATTTTTTAAGCTTTAAAATAGAAGAATTGGAAAGCGCAAATTTAGTAGAGGGCGAAGAAGAAACACTAACCTTGCAAAAAAACAAGATTAGCCATGCTAAAAATATACTTACCGCCTTGCAGATGGCATATGGAGTTTTAAGCGGAGATGACGATACACATGGTGCTGTAGAGTTATTAGGCACAGCCTATAATTCCATGCAATCCGCAGCTCTATTAAGCGAAGATTACTCCGAAATAGCAGAGCATCTAAACGATTTTTATTACGGCGCAAAAGAAACGGCAAGCGAGATAAACGATATTTTGCAGTCTGCAGATTTTGACCCAAGGGCTCTTGATGATATTGAGGAGCGTTTGGATTTATTATATAGGTTAAGGCAGAAATACGGCGCAAATGTTACGGAAATGCTGCTTGCGCTAGACGAGGCAAAGGTGGAGCTTGAGAAAATAACCTTTTCCGAACAAAGGCTTGAAAAGCTGTATGTAAAGCAAAAAGAGCTATATACTAAAGCCCGAGCCTTGGCAGATATATTAACAAAAACACGTCTAGATGCATTTGAACGGTTTAAAAAACAAATAATAGACGCACTGGATTTCTTAAACATGCCGGGTATTCGTTTTACACTTATACACAGCGTTGGTGTTCTGGCAAGCACAGGGCAAGACAGCGTGGAATTTTACCTTTCTGCAAACCCAGGCGAGGAGCCAAAGCCCCTTGGCAAAATAGCGTCAGGCGGCGAATTATCCCGTATAATGCTTGCAATTAAAAGCGCGCTTGCAGATAAAGACGAAATAGATACTTTAATTTATGACGAAATAGACACAGGCGTATCAGGCCTTGCGGCAGGGCGCATAGGCGAAAAGCTGCGCCAAGCAGCAAATGGAAGGCAAATTATCTGCATCACACACACAGCACAGATAGCGTCTTTTGCCGACACACAGCTTTTAATCAAAAAAAGTGTTGACAAGGACAGAACCTTTACACAGATTGTTCCCCTTGATGATGAAGCTAGAATTAACGAATTAGCGCGCATTATTTCGGGCGATAAAGTAACGGAGCTTGCACTTGCAAATGCAAAAGAAATGCTTTTTTTGCATAGGGCTTGACATTTTACAAAAAGCTTAGTATACTCAAATGGTAATTGGTGCAGCAAATACCCTTGGCAAAGCTTTTGGGTAAATGCTCAATACAAAATACAAGTAAATGCAGTGATAAGAACCAGTATCCACGATAAATCGGCAAAGAGAGCCCTTGGTTGGTGCAAAAGGGAGCGAGGTTATGTGGAGAATACATCTTTGAGCAACAGGCTGAATGTTACAGTAGGCCGTGTCGGGTGCGCCCGTTAAAGCGCATGAGTGTTTTAAGCACTCGAGAGGCCTGTTTTGTGAAAAGCAGGTAAACAGAGGTGGTACCGCGGTAATTTCGCCCTCTGCCAAAATTATTTTTGGCAGAGGGCTTTTTATATGCTTTTTGCCGCAACATTAGGAGGAAAAACAATGGAGCAAAACGTATTCGACCTATTCAAATCTCGCGGCCTTGTTGCGCAGGCAACGGACGAGGAGGCTATTCGCAACCTGCTCGAAAAAGAGAAGGTTACATTTTATGTGGGGTTTGATCCAACGGCAGACAGCCTGCACGTAGGGCATTTTATGCAGCTTATCATCATGCGCCATATGCAAAGGGCAGGGCATCGCCCCATTATCTTGCTTGGCGGCGGCACAACCATGGTGGGCGATCCCACAGGCAAAACAGATATGCGCCAAATGCTTTCGCAAGAGCAAATACAGCATAATGCCGATGAATTTAAAAAGCAAATGAGCAAGTTTATAGATTTTGGCGACGGTAAGGCAATTGTGGTAAATAATGCCGATTGGCTTTTAAAATTAAATTATTTAGACTTTTTGCGCGAAATAGGCGTACATTTTTCTGTAAATAAAATGCTTACGGCAGAATGTTTTAAAACCCGTCTTGAAAAAGGCCTTTCGTTTATAGAATTTAACTACATGCTTATGCAAAGCTACGATTTTCTGCGCTTGCGCCGAGAATACAATTGCCGCATGGAGTTTGGCGGCAACGACCAGTGGAGCAATATTATCGGCGGCGTAGAGCTAAACCGTCGCTGTGACCAAGAAGAAGTATACGGCCTAACATTTACATTGCTTACCACCAAGGAAGGTAAAAAAATGGGCAAAACCGAAAAGGGTGCCGTTTGGCTGGATCCAACCAAAACCACACCATACGATTTCTTCCAGTATTGGCGCAACATAGACGACGGCGAAGTGCAAAACTGCCTAAAGCTGCTTACAGATGTGCCTCTTGATGAGATAAATGCCGTAGATATGACAAGCGGCAACGATATTAACAAAGCGAAAGAACGCTTGGCATATGAGCTTACAAGCCTTGTACACAGCAAAGAAGAGGCTGAAAAGGCTTTGGCAACCGCCAAAAATCTTTTTAGCGGCGATATGGACGCAGAGCATATGCCTGCCACTGTTATAGACGAAAATCTTTTAACAGACGATAAAGCCAATATTTTGGATTTGCTCGTTGCATCGTCACTTGCGCCTAGCAAGGGCGAGGCTAGGAGATTAGTAGTGCAGGGTGGCATCTCGGTAAACGGAGATAAAATAGAAGATGCAAACGCCTGCATCAGCAGAGAGCTGTTAATACAAGGCGCAGTGATAAAAAAAGGTAAAAAGGTATATCATAAGGTATCTTTATAAAAACATTAACCAAACATTAATATTCAAATTCTAAGCACTAAAAGCACTAAAAATGGGCTGTATCAAAACGAAAGTTTCGATACAGCCCATTTGCATAGTACATTTAGCTTTTAATGCTTGCAAACCGCAATTTATTTTGCGGCATATTGGCATGCATTTTTGATGATTTCAATTGCGCCCTCTGTGCCAAAACGCCCTGCGTCAATAGATAAATCGTAAGAATGTGCAGAGCCCCAATCCTTGTCGGAGTAAAAGCTATAGTAGTTAGCACGGTTTTTATCAGTTTTCTTAATCAATGCGCGCGCTGCGTCTTCGTCTATGTTTTGCATGCGTGCAATCCGTTGAATACGCATTTCAAGTGGAGCGTGAATATATACCGAGAAAAGCCCCTTATATCCGCGCAGCACATAGTCGGAGCAACGCCCAATTATCACGCAGGACTCGCGGTCTGCAATATCCTTAATGGTTTTGCTTTGGATAAGAAATAACTTGTCGTTAGTAAGATAGTCCGAATAATCGGTAAAGCCGCCATTGCGCAGTGGCGTTGCGCTTAAAGAAAGCGAATATAAAAAGCTGTTTGTAGGCTTTTCGTCTGCGTTTTCAAAAAGCTCTTCTACAATGCCGCTTTCTTGTGCTGCTTTTTTCAGGATTTCCTTGTCGTAAAAAGCTATACCCAGTGCCTTAGAAAGCCCAAGACCGATTTCGCGCCCTCCGCTGCCAAACTCTCTGGCGATTGTTACAATTAGCTTCTTTTCCATGATAACAGCCCCTTTCACTTTCTTATTTTATTGATACATAAAGCCAAAAATAATTTCCCTATGGCTCAATGCTATTATATCATAAACCCATTAGAAAGAGTACACAAATTTGCGCTATTCTTTTTGTGATATTTTAACTGTGCTGTGTAAAAAATTATAGCGTATTCATGTTTTTAGCCTCAATATTAATAAGTGCCTGTTTAATATCTATTCCACCTGCATATCCGGTAAGTGAACCGTTTTTGCCGATTACTCTGTGGCAAGGCACTATTATCATAAGTGGATTTACGTGGTTTGCTCTGCCCACGGCTCTTGCGGCATTTGGCTTTCCTATTTTGCTTGCTATTTCGCTATATGTAGCTGTTTTCCCATAGGGTATTTCGCATAAGGCTTGCCATACGCTTTTGGTAAATGGGCATGCCTCAGCCTTTGTCGCAAGGTTAAATATCTTGCGCTGTCCGTTAAAATATTCGTTTAACTGCGCTTTTGCACATATCAAAATTTCACTTTCAAGTATTGGCAAATTAGGATAAACGGTACTAATGGCAATAAGAAAATCTCCATCAGCACTAAGCCATAAATCTCCAATAGGAGTGTTCATTTTTATAGTTGATTTCATCATTCTTCAAAGTCACGTATCAAATTCATGATGCGCTGATATTCTGTTTTAAGAAGCTCGTATTTACTCATTATTTCTTTGCTACGGATATATGTGTGGTTTATAATATAATCGAAATTATCCACAAGCTTACCCACCACAACAGGGCAAAGCTTATTTGCATCTGCCATATCATTTAATATTTTTAAAGTATCGTTTTTATCAAAGGCTTCTTTATAGCTGCGCTTGCGTATCAAGGCGCTTGTCACGTCTGCCACAGCCACAATCCGTTCGCTCAAGGCTAAATCTTTGCCGCAAAGGCCGTCGGGATATCCGCTGCCGTCAAGCTTTTCGTGATGCCGCACGGCAATATTGCATATTTCCGGTTTAATAAGACCACAAAGTATATTTTTGCTAAGGCTTACATGATTTTGCATTATTGCCATTTCCTCGCTTGTTAAGCGTCCGGGTTTTTCCAATATTTCAACCGGTGTCGCCACCTTGCCAATATCGTGCAAAAGCGCACCGAAATGTATATCGCTTGTTTCTTGATTGTCAAGCCCAAACATCTCTGCCAGCACCAAGGTAATGCTTACCGTTGTAATAGTATGCAAAACCATAAATTCACTGCGGAAATCTATAAAATATGCAAGCGTTGCAAGATATGCACGTTTTTCCTCTTGTGTAATATTTATTTGAGCGGCAAATTCATGGTATTTTTTCTCGTAATCCTCCGAACGAATACTTTCGAGAATATGTTTTTCTTCATTTGCTTTAATAAAACTGTCTACCCAGTAATTTGTAAATTTAATGCCGCTTTGCTCCTTAATATAATCGATGCACTGCTCCTCGGAGTGGGTGCGCAGCATCAGCTCCATTCTGTCGCATAGGCAAATTAAACCGGATAAATGGTTTTGCGGCAGACCGTTTTCCACCTTTTTATAATCGCTTGCCGGCAAATGATGATACAATATAATATCCGTTTTGTCGGCAAGAGGGGAAAATGCTTTCAAAAAAAGCGCACCATATACAGCATGCTCCATATTGTGTATAGACTCAAACGAAACAAGGTTTGTAATATCCGCCGTTTTGTACGCGCCAATATCATGCAAAAGCGCAAGAATGGTGGCGTCTTGTATTTCACGCAGGCTGTATTCGCTTTTAAGGCTTTGCAACACCTCGCATGTAAGGTAGCTTACACGCTTTGCGTGCCCTGCCATACGGATATCTATGTTATTAAGAGTGCGCTCGGCTATCTCAAATATGCCGTAACTGCTAATTAATTTCAAGTTATGTCGTCCAATCTGCCCAGTTTGACAGGCGTAATATATATTTAATTTATTGTAGCATATTTGAGCGCAATGTTATATATATTTTTTTGCTTTTCACATAAAATCTTCTTGCTTTTTACATAAAAATCTGCCTTTAAGATACAATATACTGTACCTTAAAGGCAGATTAAGTATTCGGCTATTTTGCGGTATCTTTTCCGCCAAGTTCTTTTTCCCAAGCGTCAAAGCCTTCCATTACTTTATCATAGGTTTTACCGGATATTTCAGGCAGCTTGTCGCCCCATGCTTTTTCAGCGGCGTCAAAGCCTTTTTTCACAGCGTTTTTAAGCTCTGCAAACTTAGATGCATCGCCGCCGGAAAGAGATTTCGCCATATCCAAAATGCGCTCAGACACTGCGTTTACAGACCATTCTCCGCCATCGGATATTGCAGCTTGTGCCTTTGCTCTGTCGGCATCGCTCACCTTTATATTTGCAAAGGTTGCCTTATTAAAATGCGCTACCTGTGTGCCAAGCATGCCCTCAAGCATTTTGTTAAATTCGGTCATTCTTGCCTCGTTTAAGGCGCGCAATTGGTCGGTGCTTAGCTTTTCGGGTTTAGTATATGTGCCTGCTGTTGCTGCGTTATCGCCCTTAACAAAGCTGTCTGTGTTTGGCTTTGGCTTTTTATTGGCATTGTCCTTAATACTTTGTTCTTTTGAAGCGTCAAATGCGGCAGTGCGTGCAGTTTTAGCATCAAATAGAGTATTGCCGGTAGACAGTGGTTGTATCATTTTATTTGCCTCCTTTTTATTTAGATTTGCCTACTTTAATTATCGGCAGGAAATAGTTAAAATTAATAGCAACGGCACAATTTAATTTACAACACCATTACAAGTTGATGATATATTCTTTATGCAAACATATTATAATTTGGATAATGTCAAATAAAGTTACAGTGAGTTTATCCCAATGTCAAATAAAGTAGTTCACCTTTACATGTATTACTGTTAAATAAAGTACAAGTTGCTATATAAAAGATAAGTGCGGAAGGTGTGTTTTGTATGCAGAAAACAATTTATAAACATAGATTACCTGCGGTGCTGCCAATATTTATCTGCTCGCTTATATTGGTACTGCTTATGTATGCAATATTAAGCGGAAACCTTACCGTGCCAAGCGCTGCCCGCGAAACAGCAGTTATCCAAAAAGCAGGCTTTGCCGCAACGCAAAAAGGCGAGAGCATTAAAGCACCATTCGTTCTTGTAAGCAGACATTCAAAAAAGCCGCTCCCCACAGAGCTTTGTGCAAATGCTGCGGCAATGGCTTTTTGCAAAGCAAAAAAGATAGACTTATCGGGGAAAACCATATCAATGCTCTATACAATGCCACAGGCAAAGGGAAGCGCAGGCAAGTGGGAAGGGTATTGGCATACAGAGGATAATTCACGCCAAATCACGTTTAAGATAGATGCCAAAAGCGGAAAGCTGTTATCCTACAAAAGTGTTTCAGCTATTAAAACACAGCTTTCAGATACAGATGCTTTCCATTAAATCATCTTCAAATAAACAGGCTGTGCCGCAAAGAATATTCTTTGCGGCACAGCCTGTTTATATATGTTTTATAAATTAAACGTTAGTCATTAATTCGCATACTGCGTTTGCATACGCCACAGGATCTTCAATATGCATGCCTTCTATCAAGAGTGCTTGGTTAAACAAAAGCTCTGTATATGCTTTTAGCTTTTCAGTGTTGCCGTCTGCAAACAGAGCCTTTAGCTTTGCAAATATTGCATGCTCTGCGTTTATTTCCAGCACCTTTTCGCTTTTAACTTTTTCGTCTGTAGGCATATTATTCAGCACTTTTTCCATTTCAATAGAAAGTGCGCCTGCGCTGGTAAGGCAAACAGGGTGGCTAACAAGACGTTCTGATACTCGTACTTCGCTTACCTTATCCCCAAGTGCCTCTTTCATGGCGGCAAACAAATCTTTGCTTTCTTCATTTTTAGCCTTGATTTCTTCTTTTTCTCCCTCGGAGTCTATGCCGATATCGTCGCCGGAAATATTGCGGAACTCTTTTTTATCATATTCGCGCAATACTTGCAGCACAAATTCGTCCACGTCGTCGGTAAGATACAGTATGTCAAAGCCTTTGGATAGCACACGCTCTGCCTGCGGTAGCTTTGCAAGTCGCTCTGCGCTTTCGCCTGCGGCATAGTAAATAAATTTTTGTTCCTCTGGCATTTTCTCAATATATTCTTTTAAGGTTACAAGCTTGCTTTCTTTGCCACTCTTAAATAAAAGCAAATCCTGTAGCAAGTCTTTGTTAGAGCCATAGCCTGTGTAGCAGCCAACCTTTAACTGTAAGCCAAAGTTGCCGAAGAATGTATCATATGCCTCACGCTCGTTATTAAGCATAGAGGTAAGCTCTGACTTGATTTTCTTTTCAAGAGAGGTTCGTATCAGCTTTAGCTGGCTATCGTGTTGCAACATCTCGCGGCTGATATTAAGGGATAAATCTTGGCTGTCTACAAGGCCTTTAACGAAGCTGAAATAATCCGGCAGCAGGTCTGCACATTTATCCATTATCAATACGCCGCTTGCATATAGCTGTAAGCCTTTTTCGTATTCCTTGGTGTAATAATCGTATGGCGCACGGGACGGAATAAACAATAATGCGTTATACGTTGCCACGCCCTCTGTTTTGCTTTGGATAACACGCGCAGGATCGGTGTAATCCATAAATTTTTCTTTGTAAAATTCGTTATATTCTTCAGGCTTAACGTTCTTTTTTGCTTTGTTCCACAGCGGTACCATGCTGTTTAAGGTTTCGTCCTCAGAATATTTCTCGTATTCGTCTTTGCTGCCTTCTTTTAGACGAGAATGTTCGCGCATCATCTTAATAGGGTAGCGAATATAATCGGAATATTTTTTAATAATGCTTACAAGGCGATATTCGTCCAAAAATTCGTCATACTTTTCGTCGCCATCATTCTCTTTTACCACCAAAATTACTTCAGTGCCAACGGTATCTTTTTCGCATGGTGTCATTACATATCCGTCTGCGCCCTTGCTTTCCCATTTCCACGCCTCGTCGCTGCCAAATGCACGGCTGATAACCGTAACGTCGCTTGCAACCATAAACGCCGAATAAAAGCCAACACCAAATTGCCCTATTATGTCCACCTTGCTGTTGCCGCCGTTTTCCTGTTTAAAATCCAAGCTGCCGCTTTTGGCGATTGTACCAAGGTTTTTCTCAAGCTCGTCCTTAGACATGCCGATGCCGTTATCGGTAAGTGTAATTATGCGTCCTTCTTTATCCACAGTAAGGCGTATTTGAAAATCACCCTTCTTTAATGTAACGCTGTCGTCTGTTAAAGAACGAAAATACAGCTTGTCTATAGCGTCACTGGCGTTGCTTACAAGCTCTCGCAAGAAAATTTCCTTGTGTGTGTAAATAGAATTAATCATTAAATCAAGAAGCCTCTTAGACTCCGCTTTAAATTGTTTAACTGCCATTTTATATAGCCTCCGTAAATTTTGTTAGCACTCTTATTGCCAGACTGCTAATTTAATATACACCAATTCTTTTAAAAGTTCAATAGCAATTTTAAAAAGTTTAAAATCCGTTCACAAATAGCCGCGCATATGCCGTTTAGCAAGTGATTTAATGTTTAAATTGCGCATGGGGGCTTTTATATTTTAAGAAGATGTGGTAAACTAATCTACTGAGGTGATTATAATGGCTAGAAGAAATGCTTATTCATCGCTTGCGCGTTCGCGAGCTAATTATTATATTAAAGGTTCACCGGTGCAATTTGTACAGGTAGAGCTTTTGCGCGAGGAAAGCAGTGGGGATATTTTAGTAACGCTAACATTTAAAAATTTATATCAACGCCTTTTAACAGGCTGTAAGGTGCATTTTATATGCAAAAACGCCCTTGGTGCATTAGTGGCGGAGGAAGATTTTGTATATGAGGAGCTTGCAGTACCGGCAGGCGAAATGTTTGGCGATAACGATGCTGTGTTTATTTCCACAGAGCCTATTGCGTCGGTGGAAGTAAAGCTTGTTTCCATATGCTTTGAAAATGGACGAGAGCATGATATGACAGCTTACGAGCAAGTGCGCTTGCCGGCGCTGCGCCCTCTTGCAGAGGAAGCACGTGCGGTTTTGTATAAAACTATCGGAGGCGATGCCTTGCAGTATCGCCCTGCGCAAACAGACGAGGGCTGGCAATGCACCTGTGGCGCATTTAACTATAATGCAGGTAAAAGCATTTCTGAATGTAATGAATGTGGCATGGATAAAGCTGCGCTTTTTAGTGCCATGGGCGAGCTTGAAAGCGGTGGCAGAGAGGGCACAAGAGTGTTTGCTCCTATATCCGCAGATGCTTTAAACCATGGGGAAATGAATGAAACGCGCGCTTTTACTCCTCAGCAAGGTGCAGGCGTGCGCAGCGGAGCGGCACGCAGCCTTAATAAAACCGCATATTCTATTATGAGCGACGCGACGGCAGATTTTATTGTTAAATTTGTGCCGCTTATCACTATCGGCGCATCATGCATTTATGTTTTGGGTGCGTTTATAATGAAATCTTTGCTTTTCAAATAAACAAAAGTACGGAGGTACAACTACATGCCAAGAAAACAGGCTGCCTATACCAACGAAAGCATTACAAGCTTAAAAGGCGCAGACAGAGTGCGCAAACGTCCGGGAGTTATTTTTGGTTCAGATGGAATTGACGGCTGCGCACATTCTATTTTTGAAATTTTATCAAATGCTATAGACGAAGCGCGCGAGGGCTTTGGCAATCAGATAAACATTACCAAGTTTCGCGATAATTCCATAGAAATTGAAGATTTTGGCCGTGGTATGCCTGTAGATTTCAATAAAAACGAAGATAAATTTAACTGGGAGCTTCTTTTTTGCGAAATGTATGCAGGCGGTAAATATTCGGCAGGCGAGGATAACTACGAGTATTCACTTGGCTTAAACGGCCTTGGGCTTTGCGCTACTCAGTATGCGTCCGAATGGATGACAGCCGACATATACCGCGACGGATATCATTATCATTTAGATTTTCGCAAGGGCGAAAACGTGGGCGGGCTTAAAAAAGAAGAAACCAACCGCAAGCGCACAGGCTCTGTAATACGCTGGAAACCGGATACAGATGTGTTTACGGATATCGCCGTGCCAAGCTCCTATTATCTTGAAGTAATTAAACGCCAAGCCATAGTAAACGCAGGTGTTCACTTCAATTTTACCGACGAAACAGGTGCGGAAAAGCAAGTGACGGAATTTTGCTACGAAAACGGCATAGAAGATTTTGTCGAAGAAATAGCCGATAACGAAAGCTTAACGCCCGTTATATTCTGCCAATCCACAGCCTCAGGCCGCGACCGAGAGGACATGCCGGATTATAAAGTGAAAATGAGTGCTGCGTTTTGCTTTTCCAATAAAACACAGCTGCTGGAATATTATCATAACTCAAGCTGGCTTGAGCATGGCGGCAGCCCTGACCGTGCTGTGAAAACAGCATTTGTAAACCAGATTGACGCGTTTTTAAAGCTGAAAAACCTGTATAAAAAAGGCGAGAGTAAAATTACTTTTACCGATGTGCAGGATTGCCTTATTTTTGTATCGAACTGTTTTTCCACACAAACAAGCTACGAAAACCAAACCAAAAAGGCAATTAACAATAAGTTTATTGCCCAGGCAATGACGGAGTTTTTAAAGCATTATCTTGAAGTGTATTTTATAGAAAAGCCAGATGAGGCACTTAAAATATGCCAACAGGTACTTGTAAATAAGCAAAGTCGAGAGCATGCCGAAAAAACGCGTCAAAGCCTTAAAAAGGCAATTGGCTCGCAAATGGATATAGCTAACCGCGTGCAGAAATTTGTAGATTGCCGCACTAAAGACTTAACTCGCCGCGAAATTTACATCGTTGAGGGCGACTCTGCTTTAGGCGCATGTAAAACCAGCCGCGATTCCGAGTTTCAAGCAATTATGCCCGTAAGAGGTAAAATATTAAACTGCCTAAAGGCAGATTACGACCGCATTTTCAAAAGCGATATCATCACCGACCTTATCAAGGTTTTTGGCTGTGGTGTAGAGCTTGGCGGCAAAAGCAAAAAGGATTTAAGCAGCTTTTCTCTTGAAAATCTGCGCTGGAGCAAGGTAATTATATGTACCGATGCCGACGTGGACGGCTACCAAATACGCACGCTTATTTTAACCATGCTTTATTGCTTAGTGCCCACGCTTATCGAGGAAGGCTTTGTATATATTGCCGAGTCGCCTTTATATGAGATAAATTGCAAGGGAAAAACCTATTTTGCATATAACGAAACAGAAAAAGCAGATATATTTTCGCGTATCGGCACAGATAAATACACAATTCAGCGTTCCAAAGGTCTTGGCGAAAATGATCCGGAAATGATGTGGCTCACCACCATGAACCCGGCGTCACGCAGGCTGATAAAGGTAACCCCAGAGGACGCCAAGCGCACGAGCGAAGTGTTTGATTTGCTGCTTGGGGATAACTTGGCAGGGCGTAAAGAGCATATTGCTTTGCATGGGTGCGAATATCTGGACGAGCTTGATATATCTTAAAATAGGCTCTTAAATTATAAATATTATAAATGAGGACATAAAATGGCAAAAAAGCATGTTAAAAAGGAAATAAAGCGTCCGGAGCTTGGCGACAGCGTGGAAATTGCCTCGGCAGGTCTTGTTCTCGAAACAAGCATCACCGAAACCCTTGAAAAAAACTATATGCCCTATGCTATGAGTGTAATTGTTTCCCGCGCACTGCCGGAAATCGACGGCTTTAAGCCGGCTCACCGCAAGGTGCTTTATACCATGTATAACATGGGGCTGATAAAAGGCGCGCGCACCAAATCCGCCAATATAGTGGGCAATACCATGCATTTAAACCCTCATGGCGACCAGGCTATTTACGACACAATGGTGCGCCTTGCGCGCAGCAACGAAACATTGCTTGTACCGTTTGTATCGGGCAAGGGCAACTTTGGTAAATCTTATAGCCGCGATATGGCGTATGCCGCCTCTCGTTATACAGAGGCAAAGCTTGAGGAAGTATGCACAGAGCTGTTTAACGATATAGATAAAGACACTGTAGACTTTGTGGACAACTACGACGCTACCACCAAAGAGCCCACTATGCTACCTGTAACATTCCCAACCATTTTGGCAAACCCAACCCTTGGCATTGCCGTTGGTATGGCAAGCAGTATTTGCTCTTTTAATCTTGTGGAGCTGTGCGAAACCACTATTGCGCTTTTAAAAGACGCTAATCACGATATAATATCCACCATGCCTGCACCGGATTTTGTAAGCGGAGGATATATTCTTTATAACGAAGATAATATAAAAGAAATTTACAATACAGGGCGCGGCAGTGTGCGCTTGCGTGCAAAATATTCCTTTGAGCCAAACGGCAATATGTTGGAGATTACTCAATTACCGCCTACCACTACCATAGAGGCTGTAATGGATAAAATTGCCGAGCTTGTAAAAGGCGGCAGAATAAAAGAAATAAACGATATGCGCGACGAAACCGACTTAAACGGTTTAAAGCTGACAATAGATTTAAAGCGCGGTCAAGATCCCGAAAAGCTTATCCAAAAGCTGTTTAAAATGACACCGCTTGAGGATAATTTCTCGTGCAACTTCAATATTCTTATTGCGGGCATGCCAAGGGTGATGGGCGTGCGTGAGATATTGTCGGAATGGAGCGCGTTTCGTACAGAATGTGTGCGCCGCCGCACTTTTTACGACTTAAACGGCAAAGAAAAACGTATGCACTTGCTTAAAGGCTTACAGGCGATTTTGCTTGATATTGACAGAGCCGTGCGTGTAGTGCGCGAAACCTCCGAAGAAACAGAGGTTGTGCCAAACTTGATGATAGATTTTGGCATTGATAAGGTACAGGCGGAATATGTTGCGGAGATAAAACTGCGTCATTTAAACCGCGAATACATCTTGAAACGCACAGAAGAAATCCAAGACCTAGAGGCAGATATTGCGCGTTTGCGTGATATTTTAGGCAGTGCTGTCAAAATTAAGAAAATCATCGTAGATGAGCTGCAAGCTGTAATAAAAAAATATGGCGAGGCAAGGCGCAGCGAAATCCTTTACGACGATCCTATTGGCGAAATAGAGGAAGAAATAGAGCAAATGGCAGATTATCCCGTGACGGTATTTTATACACGAGAGGGATATTTCAAAAAAATCACCGCCCAATCTCTGCGTATGAGCGGCGAACAAAAGCTTAAAGAGGGCGACGAAATTATCGTCCAGACCGAAACAAAGAACAATGCCGAGCTTTTGTTTTTCACAAATCGCTGTCAAGTATATAAATGCCGTGCAGGCGATTTTGAGGACGGCAAAGCAAGCGTAATGGGAGATTATATCCAAGCGCGTCTTGGCATGGAGGAAGGGGAGGAGCCTGTATATATGGCTCTTACAGAAGATTATAAAGGGCATATGCTGTTCCTTTTCCAAAACGGCAAGGGTGCCAAGGTTCCTCTTGAAAGCTATGCCACAAAGCAAAATCGTAAAAAGCTGGTAAATGCATTTTCAGATAAATCTCCTTTAGCGTGGATAGAATATATGCAGGAAGAAAGCGAAATAGCTATTAAAACTACAGCAGGCAGGCTATTGCTTGTAAATACTGCGCAAATACCTGCAAAGGCAACAAAAAGCACGGCAGGCGTAAATGTAATTACCCTTAAAAAGAACCAAAGCATTGAAATAGTACATCATATCGAAGAAATGGAGCTTGCTAATCCACATCGCTACCGTGTGCGCACCTTGCCTGCTTCAGGCGCAATTTTACGTGCGGAAGATACAGTGGAGCAAATTCAGCTAACATTGTAAGGCGCAAAGCAGTAAATGAAAAATCAATTCAACGGATAACGACAAATAATATTTAATATAAGGAATGTGAAAAGTGAAAATCAATATCACGGCCACAGACAAAAACTATATTTTTAGTGATATTCCACTATTTTATGTACTTACCATGTTTGCGGTTTTTCCACTATATTATGACGATAAGTTTTTCAATATCGTGCAGGCAAAGTTTTCGTTTTTTATGGCAGGCACGATAATGGCACTTTTATGTGTGTTGTTTGCCGTGCTTTTTTGCAAGGAGCTTTTGCTGAATTTTATACGGGCGATTTGCAGTAGGGAAACGTTTTTGTTAGTCGTTTTTTTGCTTTTGAATATTTTATCGGGAATTTTATCACCGAATAAAAGCACGGTGATATTAGG
>JAVWZM010000001.1:0-77366 GCA_036661035.1 Oscillospiraceae bacterium | reverse complement strand
AACACCGGAAGATATATTGCAAATAGACGCAATCTTTAAACCCTGTTAAAAACAACAAGCCCAGTAACCCTATCAAAATAAACGGGTTGCAATATGTGTTATAAATAATAAAAACCCACGTAATTACGTTGTAATTACGTGGGTTTTTATGGCGGAGAAGGAGGGATTTGAACCCTCGCGCCGGTTACCCGACCTACGCCCTTAGCAGGGGCGCCTCGTCACCACTTGAGTACTTCTCCATGGTAGCGTTAGCTGATGTATTAAATTGCTGTGAGAGATGAAATTGGCGGAAAGGGTGGGATTCGAACCCACGGAGCATTGCTGCTCAACGGTTTTCAAGACCGCCTCCTTAAACCACTCGGACACCTCTCCATGTGCATTTTTGCCAACCTTTAAAGATTGCTCAATTATCATAACATAAACAGATGTATACTGTCAATAATTAATATCATAAAATAGCGGTAATTTATTTTTTTAGGTCAATTTCTAAAGCAAGCAGCAGTGAAACTTGCTTTGAAAATTACTTCGTAAATTAACTTAATCTGTTTTTATTGTTATTTGGGCATTTCCAACATTTGGTTCCAATAACGTTTGGGGCAATGTGTGCGGCGGCAGAGAGGATTTTCGCGAGATTTAATGGCAATGGTTTTGTAAAACTGTTTCCAAAGAGATTGATATCGTTTTTCGCTTATGCTGCAAGGCGGCACTGCTAAGCTGTCCAATTCTTGCATTTCTGCCTTTCCGTCTTGCCAAATAAGCGCGATTGAATGGGTTTTATCATAAATTAAAAAGTTTTCGTTTGCAAAGCGTGTGCAAAAATGCTCTGCAATATATGGCAAAACATAGTTTTTGGGCTCTATCACTGCAACAAGCGCACCGCCCACATCTTCAAAACGCGAAAAGCCTAAAAACAAATGCGCCTCATGGCGCAGAGCATTGTCTGCGGCTAAAAGCGGCTGTAAAAGAGGATGCGCCACAAAGCCCATCACGCGCGAACCATTTCTATACGCCCAAAGCAAAAAAAGCAAAATTGACAGTTCTTTTTGCGGCATGCATGAAAAGAACACGCTTTGCACCAGCTCCTGCGCTTCACATGATATCTTAATTTGCAATGAATTATAAACCGATTTGGCATACTGCCGATTTAGCGCAATATATTTAGGCGGAAAGAACGACGATATATAATCATTTTCGGGCATTATTTCAGCAGGAATTTCTTTTGCATACACGCTTTCGTGTACACAGCACAAAAATCCGTCAAAGCTTGCATCGTATAAATAGGTTACATTCTCGCGGCGATACATCGGCTCACCTCATATTTTGCCGCCGCCACTGCAAATTGCGGCGCACGGTTTTGCCCCATAAGCTGTTGCAGCAAGGGTGCTGTAAATAAACTTGTCTGCTCTGTTTCAAAGGAAAAAGCAGATGGATCAAGCAACGCGCGTGCGGTTTCCTCGCGCCCTGCATATATGCCCTTTGTGAAACCGCGGCAAACTATAAAATATTGTGCGCGCTTTAAAACAACGCCAATACGCTTTAAATCTTGAAAATCCAAGCTGCCGCAGCTACGCGCCTTGATTATACGCAGCGCGCTTTTCGGCCCTATGCCCGGCACACGCAGCAGCGTATTATAATCGGCGCTATTAATATCCACCGGAAAACAGTGCATATTATGTAGTGCCCAATTGCATTTCGGATCAAGATATGGATCGAAATCCGGAGTTTGTTCGCTTAAAATTTCGCTTGCGGAAAAATTGTAAAACCGCAAAAGCCAATCTGCCTGATAAAGACGATGCTCGCGCAAAAGCGGCGGCTTTGTGCCAAGCGCAGGCAGAAGCTTATTATCCGAAACGGGTATATATGCCGAAAAAAACACTCGTTTTAAACTATATTTATGATATAGCCCCTCCGTAAGGCGCAGAATCTGAAAATCGGATTCAGGGCTTGCGCCCACTATCATTTGTGTGCTTTGCCCTGCGGGCGCAAACTTGGGTGCGTTTCTGTAAAGCGCAAGTTCGGCTTTGTTTTCCTTTGCCCTTTGGCTTACATTTGCCATAGGCAACAAAATGGAGCTGCGCGTTTTATCCGGTGCCAAAGCGCGCAAGCTGGCTTCGCTTGGCAGCTCTATATTCACGCTTAATCTATCTGCCAAAAGGCCAAGCTGTGTAACAAGAGCCTCGCTTGCGCCGGGAATGGTTTTAGCGTGAATATAGCCTCTAAAGTGATAATCATTGCGCAAAATTTCAAGTGCTTTTATCATTTGCTCCATAGTGTAATCGGGGCTTTGTATTACCGCGCTTGACAAAAACAAGCCTTCGATATAATTGCGCCTATAAAACTGTATGGTTAAATCCGCAAGTTCCACAGGCGTGAACGCCGCGCGGCGCACATCGTTTGACACGCGGTTTACACAATACTTGCAATCGTAAATACAAAAATTGGTTAAAAGCACTTTAAGCAAGCTTACACAGCGACCATCTGCCGAAAATGTGTGGCATATGCCGCAAGCTACCGTGCTGCCAAGCCCACTTTTGTTTCCTGCGCGGTCGTTGCCGCTTGAGGTGCATGCAACATCGTATTTTGCGCTGTCTGTAAGTATAGTCAGCTTATCTAAAACGTCCATTTTCGCCTCCGTTATCGCATTTACGCGACATTTAGGTGCAAAATATGCGTGGTTTCGGCAAACCGCGCATACTGCGGATTATTGATATATATATAACGTCTGTCATATCAGAAACGGGCTTACCATTTTGCTTTTGTTTCCACAACTTTTCCTGCTATATAAAGGCTATTCAAATCTTCGCCTTTTATGATTTGCGGCTCGTACGACGGGTTAAACGGCTGTAGGATAATGGCATTGCCGCGCTTTATAAACTTTTTCAAAGTGCCGTCGCCCTCTCCATACACCATTACGCCAAGCTCGCCGTTTTCCAAGGTTTGTTGCCGATGCACCAGTGCTAAATCTCCGTCTTGAATACGCGGCTCCATGCTGTCGCCTTTTACTATTAAGAAAAAATAATTGTCGGGATCTTTAACATTGGCGTATTCTACGCCATAATCCTCCTCGAAAGCAAGGGCACCAAAGCCTGCCTTTACGGTACCTATAATAGGTATAGGATATTCACCGCTTGACGTGACGGCTTTCGCATCGCAGCCAAGGAGATAATCTACAGTTACAGAAAAATAATCCGCAATATTTGCCAAGGTAGCAGGATCCGGCGTGCTGCGCTCGGTTTCCCATTTGCCCACAGCTTGCTGCGTTACATTTAATATATTTGCAAGTACCACTTGAGAAACGCCTTTTAGACGGCGCAATTCCTTTAGCCTTTTGGCAAACATGAAATCACTCCTAAAAATTATTGTAATTTGATTATACTACCTAAAGTTGTGTTTGTAAAGGTAATTATAAAAAATAATATAAAAATAGTTGTTAAAAAGTATTGACAACAACCAACAGTTGTTATACAATGAAATTACAGAAAAGCTGTGGAGGAATATAAAATGAAAAAACATAGAGAGCTTATAAAGTTTTTACTTGATACAGCAATAGTTGCTTTGGTGCTTTTGTCTGTTTGCGCTTTAAGTGGGCTTGTGGCAGGGCAAACAGGCTTTATAAAAGCAGCGGTGGTTATAGCGCTTTGCGTTCGCGCTGTTATTGATATAACTAAATACGAAAACAAACTGCGCCGTAAAACTAAGGCTATCATGCTTTCTGCAAGGCGTAATAAAGCTGCAAACGCGGCATAATTACACATTTTTAGGCATTAAAATATTTTTGCTTATACCTATCTGTAGCATTTACACATGAGCAAATTTGTTCATTATTACGTTTGATTTTATCTATACTACAATTTTTTACAAAAATATTACAGTAAGATTACAGATGCATTCATTGCATTATAATTCACGGAATATTCATTGACACATTGGGCATATTATTGTTATTATAATAACAAGGCAAACAAATCTGTTTGTCTGAACATTATTGGGAGGTATTCATTTTATGAAAAAAATACTTGTATTAGCACTTACCGCGGTTATGGCTCTTTCATTAGTAGCTTGCGGCGGCAAAATTAAAGACGGCACTTATGCCGCCGAAAACAAAAACGCTTCACACGGCTGGACAGATTACCTGTCTGTTACCTATAAAGATGGCGCAATCACAGAAGTTGATTACAACGCAAAAGACAAAGACGGTAAGCTAAAGAGCGACACACCTGATGAACAATATCCAATGGAGCCGAAGCTTAGCGTATGGCTGCCTGAGCTTAACGCACAGATTAAAGCTGCCGGCACTGCCGACAAAATCGAAGGCGTTGCAGGCGCAACATTTGCATCTAGCTCCGCTAAAGAGCTGATGAAAGCCGTAGAGGCACAGGCTAAAGCCGGCAAAACAGACGTTGTTGTTGTAGAAAACGCTGTTAGCGAATAATTTTGCTCTGCAAAATTAAGGTTAATGCATAATTTAAAAACACCTTATGTGCTTTACTGCGCATAAGGTGTTTTTGTATTGTTACCAAGCATTAATTCCGCCAATATTTGTTACATCGGTATAGCCAAGCTCCGCGAAAATTCCGCAGGCTCTGCGGCTGCGTGCGCCGCTTAGGCAATACGCAAAAATGCGTGCAGATTTATCCGGTGCTGCATCTGAAATGCCCTCGATATTGCTTATCGGCACATTTTTGCTGTTTGGAATATGCCTTTGTGCGTATTCCTCAGGCTCGCGCACATCAATTAAAATAATATTTAAATCTGTTTCAAGTTCCTTTTTCGCATCTTCCATAGACATAGTTGCAAATTTTCGCTTTGTAAAAAACATTTTAACGCCTCCCTATTACAGCAATTTCACTTTTGATTGTCCTACTAAAGCCCACGTCTTTGCTGTATGCAACTTGACATAAGGTTGTATACAAAGACAATAATTAGTCAAGTTGCGATATTATAACGATAAAGAAACTCAAAACTCATAAGAGCGGAACGGTCTTGACCGTTCCGTTTTTATGAGTTTTGCGCTTCTCTGTAAAAGCACTTTAATGCTATTTAGCATCTTTCATAAAATGCTTTTCTTCTTCTTTTAGGTCAAGCCCTAATGTGCCGCCCGGATTCATAATATTGTCGGGATCAAAATGGTTTTTAAGCACGCGGATAATATCATATTCGTTTTTGCCTACTGCGCCCTCAAGCCATGGGCCAAACATTTTACCTATGCCGTGATGATGGCTCATGGCGGCACCGGATTTTTGTATCGCGTCTAAAATACCTGCGTGATACGCCCTGAAATCCTCTGGATCGAAGCATTTAATAATGAAGATAAAGTATAGGTTTGCGCCCTGCGGATATACGTGGGACATATGCGTCATGCATATCGCATTGGGGCGGCTCTTGCAATATGCACGCACGCTTTTATGCACATAGTCCATATTGCTCCAGTTTACGCTACATTCCATAGTGTCGGTAACAATGCCGTAATCCTGCATAGTATCGCGCAAATACGGATCGTCAAAGCGTCCTTTTTCCCAAGATTTCGTCACATAGCCTGTAAGGCTCATGCCGCCGTATTGGTGCGCCTTACGTTTTGCATTTTTGGCGCAGTTTTTAGAAAAGCCTTTTTCGCCGTTTGTAAAGCCTAAAAAGAGGCACATTTCCCCTTCTTTAAAGCCACGCATTTTGAAAAGATGCTTTAACGGAGTTTCGTCAACGCCGTATAAGCGCAGCATAATGCTTGTTTCCTCGGGATCGGAAAGGCGGAAAACAGAGGGATAGCCTGCCTCGCTTTGCATAATATCTCTGGCTGCCGCTTGGGCGGTGGCAAAATCTTTAAACATAAAGGAATACCGTTGAATGGTTTCGGGCATGTGGCGAAATACGCGCAAGGTTACGTGTGTAAGCACACCGAAGGTGCCCTCTCCGCCCATCATTATCTGCCCTATATCGGGGCCGCATGCCTTGCGTGGATATGTATCTGTTTTGATATTGCCCACAGGTGTTGCGTATTCCTGCCCTAAAACTATATCTGAAATTACACCGTAATATGTGCTGTTTTGCCCGGCGCCACGGGTAACCACCCAGCCGCCCACAGAGGAATACTCGAAGCTTTGAGGAAAATGGCCACAAGTGTATGCGCGCTTTGCGCCAAACAGGTTTACAGCGTCGTTTAACGTTGCCTCAAGCTTTGGGCCGCTCATGCCTGCCTCCACGGTAATAGTTTGGTCTATTTCGTTAAAGGATATCACCTTATTGAACCTTAGGCGCATATCCAGCGATATACCGCCCTTTACACATTCCACGCCCCTTGTTACCGAGGAGCCGCCGCCGTATACGTATACAGGTATTTTTTCCTTTGCGCAAAACGCAACAATATCCTCTATTTGCTTTTTGCTGTCGGGATAAAGCACCGCATCGGGCACATTTTCCACCCTTTTATTGCGAAGGCGCAATATATCATACATGGTTTTGCCGTAGGCAACGCTAAGGCGTGCATAATTATCCGTGCGCAAAAATTCGTCGCCCACTATGGCGCGCAAGGCATCTAGCTGTGCCGATGTAAGCTTAGTTGGAATATCATATTCCACTTCATCAAAGCCAATATCCTCTTTATATTCTTTAAAGTAATCGTCTGTAAGATTAAATTTTTCTTTCAGCAGCTTATACAAGGACTCCTTTGGCGGCTTAATGCGCGCGGCATCGCCCCATTTAAACACCGAACGGTAAGAATTTTCGGGGAATTTTTCGTTCACCCATTTTGGCTCAAAATCTTTATACTGATGTGACATGGCTTATCTTCCTTTCTTCTTGCCCACACAATATACTGCTTGTCGCTATGACGTTGCAGCCTGTGCCGAGCAGGTTTTCCACTACTATATCACCGCAGACAAGCGGTGTAGATACTACTATTTGCGAAAGCTCTTTTATCGCTTTTGGCAGCATGCCCTTTGGCATTTCGCCATCTGTGCGCACTGGCAGCACGGGCGCGTTTTCAAAGGCGGTTTTCACCGTGGTGGTTAAGCTGCGCATGGGGCGCGTAAGTTCTTGCAAGGCAAACGCCTCGCCGCGTTTACACCCTTGCCCATGCACATTGGTGCCATCGTCGTTCGCCGTAAGGCGGCAGCCGTTTGGGCACACTATACACACTATGTTTTTCATACTGTCACCGCCTCTAAGCTACATTCCAGCTTGCTGCCTTTAGAAAGGCCCATTTTTGTAAAATCCACACAAATACGCTGCATTTCCGGTGGACGAAGCTGATTAAAGCTTTTTTCGTAAACGTTTATTCCGTTTGCTTTAATAATAAGCTTTGTTTTGCCGCGTTCTTCTCTCGCCCTAAAATATATCAAGGTTTTATCCGTTAAGCTTTCCAATGCTATGCGCTGTGGCACTACGGAAAGAAAATCCGCGCTTGCATTTACTTCGCACAAGGTGCGCACGGCGGCGTTATTCTTTGCCGAATATGCCGCGCTTTTGCCTGCCGCCTCGCCGCTTTCCGATACATAATCCACAAGGTCGTTTACATGCAAGGCATTACCGCATACAAATACATTGTCTAATAGCGTCATGCCGTTTTGGTCTGATATAGGGCCTTTGGTTTTGCTGTCTATAGATATGCCAAGGCTTTCCGCAAGCTCGTTTTCGGGGATAAGCCCCACGGACAAAATAAGCGCATCACATTCCACACGTTGCTCTGTGCCTTTTATCGGCTGCATTGCGCCGTCCACTCGGCTTATCTCCACTGCCTCTACTCGCTCTCGCCCAAAGACGCGCGTCACCGTGTGGCTGGTGTAAAGCGGTATATCAAAATCTTCAAGGCACTGATACAAATTGCGCGTTAAGCCGCTTGGCGTAGGCTTTGCCTCGTACACGCCCACCACCTCTGCGCCCTCCAGCGTAAGGCGGCGTGCCATGATAAGCCCTATATCGCCCGAGCCTAGTATGACGCATTTTTTCGTGGGCATTTTGCCTAAAATGTTGGTGTAATACTGGGCGCTGCCAGCCGTGAAAATACCTGCAGGCCTTGTGCCATGCACCGATATTTGCCTTGCCGTGCGCTCGCGGCAGCCTGTGGAAAGCACCAAAGCTTTTACATTTATAATATGTACTCCGTCGCTGCCCACCGTGCTAACGGTGAATGCATCGTCTGCTTTTTTTATAGATGTAACAAAGCTTGAAAGCATTATATGCACATTAGTTTTTTCAATTTCGTCTATAAACCGCTGTGCGTATTCGCTGCCTGCCAGCTTTTCTTTAAAGCGCACAATGCCAAAGCCGTCGTGTATGCACTGCTTTAATATGCCGCCAAGCCGCGACTCGCGCTCTATTAAAAGCACCCTCGCGCCCTCGCCCTCTGCGCTGATTGCCGCCGCAAGCCCTGCGGGGCCGCCGCCAATTACGGCTACATCATAGCTTTCGTTTATCATATGCTTGCCCCCTTGGTGATTGGGTTTTTGTGCAATTCTTTATTATTACCATATATAATATTGGAGCCGCTGCCGCTTTTAAGCACGTTTTCCGGCGCAATACTCATCTCCTCGGCTATGATTTCGGTAATTTGCGGCCCGCAAAACCCACCTTGGCATCGCCCCATTCCCGGGCGCACACGCCGCTTTATGCCGTCCACGGTGTCGCAGGGTACGCATCTGTGCATTGCGTCTATTATCTCGCCTTTGCTTACTTCCTCGCAGCGGCAGACAATCACACCGTAATCGGGGTTCTTTTTTATCATTTCGTCGCGCTCCTCAAGGGGCATTGCCGCAATATGCGGTATAGGAATACGAATAGGATTAAAGGATTTGTTTTGATTAACTGCTTGCTCCTTGGATAAAATTTCTTCTGCCATGCGCGCCACGTCTACGGCAATTGCAGGTGCGGCGGTAAGCCCAGGTGATTGTATACCGGCGGCATGCACAATATTTTGCGTTTCTTTGCCTTTGCAAATAACAAAATCTTCCTCGTAGGTAGCCGCGCGAATACCTGTAAAGTACGTGATAATCTCGCTTTCTTTAAGGCTTGGCAATGTAACACTTTGCTTTGCGAAGGTGCCATGCACGCTGCTTGCGTAGGTGGCAAAATCTTCTTTTTCTATTGTTTCCACAGCATCGGGCCCTACAAGCAAGTTGCCGTCCACAGTGCTTACTAATCCGCCGCCCTTAGAGTGTGTGGTTTTGGTGGCGGTGGTGCCGATGCCTGAGGCAATAGTGCGCACCTTATATGCCGATTTTTTATCCATGATAGAGTTTGTGCCGCGGCGTGGGTGGATTGAGAAAAACCTGTCCCCTGCCATTTGCGCCACATCGTCGCTAAACACGCCTGCCGCGTTTATAACCACCTTGGGATATACCGTACCCCTGTTTGTTAAAACGCTTTTTATTTTTCCGTTTTCCGTGTGCATGCTAAGCACTGCCGTGTCTAAAACCAGCTTTACTCCATTTTGCACCGCATTTTCCTCAAATGCAATAGTTAAACCATAGGGGCACACAATACCTGCCGTTGGAAAGGACAGCGCACAGGATATATCCTCTGCAAGCATTGGCTCCTTTGCCAGTATTTCGCTACGGCTTACATACTTACATGGCAAGCCGAGAGCATGCTTCCAATATAGCGGTGCTACGCGCATTATGGGCGAAAGCCATTTTTTATTAAAACAAATATTCTGCCCTGTGCGCTTAAATGGCACGCATAATTCCAAGCAAGTTTTATCGTACATTGCGTTGCCGCGCATATTATATTCGCGCTTTATTTGGCCTTTTTTTAAATCTATACCCGGGTGTACCATGCCGTCGTTGCGCGAGGAGGCATGCAGTGCAACATCGTGTTCTTTATCTATTTGCATGATAGAAATGTCAAGCCTCGACAGCTCCCTTGCTATCGCCGCGCCCACCACGCCTGCGCCGATTACCAATACATCAGGCTCTGCGCCGTCTATGGCGCTATCTTTAACCGTGGGCAGCTTTATGGGCGTTTTCTTTTCCTTTGTACATTCAATATCATTTACTACATAAAAGCCGTGCTTTTTATCCGCGGCTATGCGCCCTGCATTTACAACGTCCTGCCAATAATCAAGGCTACCTGTAAGCACAAGCTTTACGCCGTCTTGTTTAAGGCAAACCCTGTTTCCGTACAGCTTTTGCAGCTTTTTTTGCGATTTTTTTAACCCAGACATTAATATAGTCCCCCTTGTCGGTCAGCTAACCGACTGTTTATATTTATAGAATATCACAACGCAAATGCTTTGTCAACGCAAAGCAAGAGTTTTATGGCAGATTATCTATTGCGGCATTAGATTTTTCGCGCCAGAACATTGACAGGTGCGCCTATATTCTCTATACTTTAATAGAATATGTACATAAAAACATCTTTAAAAAAATTATTGCGAAGATATAACCCATATGGAGGCGAATAATATGGCGGCTGTGCTAAACGCAGATGTTAAAAAAAATATACAAAATGCTACCGCAAGGCTGCTGCACGCAAAAGCGTTTGCCGGCATCACCTTGGGGGATATCGCCGAAAAGGCTGGCATCAGCAAGGGGACGCTTTATTACTATTATAAAAGCAAAGATGATATATTGTTTGACATTGCAGACGCATATCTTAATATGCTTGCAAACGACCTGATTAGCTGGACTGAAAACAAAGCTAAAGACACCTCCCTGCCGCGGCTATTAAACTATGTAATTACGCGCGGCGTGAATAACGAAAGCGGCAATTTGCGGCTATACCTTATAGGTGCCGCTGTTGGCAAAGACGATATACTGCGCAAGCGCATTGTGGAGAAATATCAATATTTTAAAGAAACCTTGAGCCAAAAGCTGTATGAACGCACCGAGAATAAAGATTGCGACTACATGGCGTGGCTTATTTTAACGGTAATGGACGGGCTTTTGGTGCAAAACCAATTGGCAAATGACGATTTTAACAGCGACGATTTCGTGAAAAAGACCGTGGCAATGCTAAGCCAAAATTGATGCAGACAGAAAGGTTTGTACTTATGAATACAGTTGTAACAATATTCGGCAACACACTGCCTGCAAATATATTGCAAAAGGCAATGCATGCACAGCAAAAAGCCCTTGGGGAATATGGCGATGACAAACGCTTTGTGTTTCATTATACGCCGGAGCATCACCCTGTGCTGGAGGAGCTTGGCGGACGCATGCTTGTGCCAAGCAGCGAGCCTTTCAGCTATACCGAGGTTGCAAAGCCGCTTTTACTTGGCTGTATTCCAAACAGCACACAAAGCTATCGTGCAGCAATTGCCATATGCTCTGCTGCGCGCGCCCTTGGGTACATGGGGCTGTGGTTCGATTTAGGCGCATATCCAGGTTCCGGCGCAAAACGTCGTTTTGCCGACAGAAACGCGCATATCCGCAAAACCGCAGAAAAGGCACAGCGGTCGGAGCTGTATCAAAGCCTGTATTACGAAAAGTTTTATGCTAAAAAAGAGCGTAGCATTGAAAAAAATTATATAGACCAAGCCTTGTCGGAGCTTTTAGTGCCTTTTTACATGGATTTTGACAAGCGCACGCCTATTGTTGCCACCCATGCGTTTGCGGCGCAAAGCGCAGTGCATGCGCATATGGAGCATGTGGTAAACGCGCTACCGGGCAACTGCGCATTTGCCACGCATCTTGCCGAGGGCAGCATACATGTGGCGCAAACGCCATCTTCTTATTTAAGCTATAAGATGCTTAGGGGCATGGGCGGCAACCATGTGATGCAGTCCATACCAGAATACGAAATAGCATACGGTGGGCATTTTGTAGACCATTTAATGATACAGCATTTAGAGCGCGACTGCGATAAGCGCATTGCCCGTGCAAAGGGCAGCATGCCGCTGCGCTGGCTTGTTTCGCTAGATGAGCTGTGCTTGCGCAAAGAGTTTTTGCTGCCGCTTTTCGACAAGCTTACTACCCTCGAAAAAGAGGGGCGCGCTGTGCTTGTGATAAATATAGGCAACCACAAGGAGCTTTGGGAGGAGCTGAAAAAAGAAAACTCCTATCTGCGCATGTGGGGGCTTGAATATCCCGATAATTACACCGATATCAAAAACTATTCAAACGATTTGCGCACAAAAAAAGGGCTTACGGGAATACATGTTTTTTCCAGTACAGACGAGATAATTAATATATATACTACCAACCTTTTAATGCGCGGCTGTGATATCTTGCTATGCCGCGCATGCGAACTTAGCTTTTATCCTATACCAAAGCTAATAGCGCGCCGCGAGGGGCGAGAGGATTTTTGGGGCGGAATGCATTGCTCTGAAATGGGCGAGGCTACCTTTGAATGTTTTTCAAATGCTCAGCTTTTGCAGATGATAGATGTGCTGGATAAAGAGCGCGACACCTTTATATCCATGTGCAAATGCATACAAAAAAGCCAAAGCATCGGTTTATATAGCGGTGCCTATGAAGCAGTGCGCTTGGCAACTGAAAATTAATAACGGATTGGACAAATGCAATGGCGACTTTATTTTTATCCCTTATCTATCTTGCATTCATCAGCCTTGGGCTGCCGGATTCCATGTTGGGTGCGTCTTGGCCCGCAATGCGCGAAGCGCTTAGCCTACCTATCTCGGGCGCAGGGCCTATAGCCATGATTATCACCTGCGGCACAGTGGTGTCCAGCCTTGCCTCCGGCAAAATGCTAAAACGCTTTGGCACCGGGCGTGTGATGATAGTAAGCGTTTCCCTTACTGCCGCCGCGCTTTTGGGCATTGCCCTTGCGCCAAGTTATATTTGGCTTTGCTTTCTTGCCGTGCCTCTTGGCATTGGCGGCGGCGCTGTAGATGCAGGGCTTAACAATTTTGTCGCGCTGCATTATAAGGCAAGCCACATGAGCTGGCTGCACTGCTTTTGGGGCTTTGGTGCCACGTCAGGGCCTATTATTATGGGCGGTGCGCTGTCCCTTACGGGCAAATGGCAAAACGGATATTTAACCGTAGGCATTATACAAATAGCAGTGGTTGCGCTGCTGTTTTTATCTTTGCCATTATGGAAAAAATACGAGCCTGTTCCACCCGGTGCAGAAAAAGCCGACCACGAGAAAAAGCTTTCTCCCTTTAAGCTGCCGGGTGCTGCATCGGCGGTTTCCTCTTTCTTTTTCTACTGTGCGCTTGAAACTGCCACGGGGCTTTGGGCGGCAAGCTATCTTGTGGAAAACAAAGGTCTTTCCAGCGTTACAGCCGCAAAATGGGCATCTGTATTTTACCTTGGCATTACCGTGGGGCGTCTTGTAAGCGGCTTTGTCGCCATGAAAATAAGCGGCAAATCCCTAATATTTATAGGCCAGTCTATCTGCCTTTGCGGTGCGGTGCTTATTGCACTGCCCCTTGGCAATACATTTAGCGCAATAGGCCTTGCCGTGGTAGGGCTTGGCTGTGCGCCCATTTACCCCAGCATGATACACGAAACTCCGCGCCGCTTCGGTGCAGAAAATTCCGGCGCACTAATAGGCTTTCAAATGGCATGCGCATATATGGGCAACTTGATTGTTCCCCCATTAATCGGCGTTTTGGGAACTGTAACGGGGCTATGGGTATTTCCCTATGTTCTTATCTTCTGCTGTGGGGCAATGTTTGTTTTAGCGCAAATTACCGAAAAATCCATTGCGCGTGCAAAAAGTAAATAATGATTATATTTTTGCAGATGTAATATGTCTGCAAAAAAGCACAAGACGCGCCCTTTAATGGGTTTGCATCTTGTGCTTTTTGTTTTGTTTTCTTAATTTTTCCTATGCAATACATACGCATAGGCTATTTTTGAATGATTTGTATTAGAAATCTTTTGGAAAATTGACCGTAAATAAATTGCCGTCCTCTTTCGCTGTTATAAACACCGACGCGTTATATCGAGAGGCAATATGCTTTACAATGGCAAGGCCAAGCCCTGTGCCGCCCTGCGCCTTACTGCGGCCTTTATCTATGCGGAAAAAGCGTTCAAATACTCGCGTGCGGTATTCGGGCGGGATAATTTCGCCTGTGTTAAATACCGTTAAAGTAAGCGCACCTCCGCTATTTGCCAGATTAACCTCAACGCGCCCTGCGTCTTTATTGTACTTGATGGCGTTTTGAACAAGATTGCTCACAAGCTCGCATATCTCGCGCTTAGACGCTGTGCGCACTGCGCTTACGGCTTTGCAAATGATGCTGACATTACTTTTTTCGGCGGAGCTTTCGGCGTCTGCGCACACCTCGCTAACAAGCGCGCCTATATCCACAAGCTCTGCTTCAAAGGGGATATCCCCACTTTCGAGACGACTTATCATTATAATATCGTTAATAAGCGTTGTCATACGGGCGGCCTCTTTGGAAATGCGTGCAAATATTTCTTTTTGTTTTTCCTCTGCTACAGGCATATCAGAGCCTAAAAGCTCTGCAAAGCCCTGTATGGAAGTAATGGGCGTTTTAAGCTCATGTGATGCCGACTGAAAAAACTCCTGACGCATCTTGGCGGCATTTATTCTTTCGGTATCGTCATGGATTATTATTATCACACCGCCGCTTGGGCTTACGGTGCTGATATTCACTTCGCCAAAACGATTTTGCGGCAAAGGCATCTGCACGCGCGTATGTCCGCTGTTTTTATGCACCTCGGCAATAGCGTCAAGCAAGCTTATATTGCGCGTGGCATGAAGTATGTTTTTGCCCTTTACTGCCTCTTGTGCGCAGCCAAACACTTGGCACGCGGCTGTATTGATAAGCATCATCATATCGTTTTCGTCTAAAAGCACAAAGCCCTCGTACATATTATCAAGGATATAATCAATACGTGCTTTTTCGCTTTCAAGCCGCTGCATACCTGCCGAAACTTCAGCCGATATATCGTTGATATCCGCCGCCATATCCTGCAATTCCTCATATGGATATGCGCTTGGCTCCAGCGACATACTGCCGTCCTTTACAAGCTTTAGGCTGTCGGAAAGCTCGTTAATCGGCTTTGCTATAGACGCCGCAAATTTCTTTGCCACGCCTGCCGCCACCAAAAGCGAGAACGCCGCCGCCACCAAAAGCAGTGGCAAAAGCATGGCGATATTTACTAAAAGCCCACCATAAGCACCTGCAAGGCGCACATAATCTCCGCTTTGAGTGCGCACCGCGGCATAGACCATTTTTTTGCCCAAGGTTTCGCTAACGCGCGAGGTTGCGCCCACCTTGGCAGCTTTTGCCGCTTTTATTTCCTCGCGGTCGCCATGGTTTTCCATTGTTTTATAGTCTGCTTCGCTGTCGCCAAGCACCGTGCCGTCTTGGGATATTATTGTTATGCGCATATTTTTGGCGGCATTACTAAAAGCCCTTGCCTGCTCGTTTGCGCTCTCCTTTGGGTTATACGCAAGTGCAAAAGCGGCGGCTGTGTTTTCCATTTCACGCCGCGCATTTTGCGTGCCGCGCACGTCAAACACTATGGCAAACAGCACAAGGCAAAGGCTAAGCCCCACACAAAGGCTGTACACCGTTCCTTTAAAAATACTTTTTTTCATCTTTTCACCTATGTTAAAACAAATTGCGTTTCTACTACCCTAAAGCCATTCTATTTATCGCAATACATTGTAGAGAACGGTCTTGACCGTTCCGCACTTATGAGTTTTGCGCGTGGATAACAAATTGCGTTTCTATCGTCCTAAACCCATTACATTTGTTTCAATTACAATATCCTGCAAATGCAAATAGACCTACCTTTTAAATGAAACCGCACAAAATATTAATAGCAGCATTTAACCTCGCCCAAAAAGCGATACCCCACTCCGCGCACTGTTTTAATAAAGCGCGGTGCAGCGGCGTCTTCCATAAGCTTTGAGCGCAAGGTGCCAATATGCATATCCAGTGTGCGTGTTTCGCCGATAAAATCGTAGCCCCACACCGTTTGCAGTAATTCCTCTCTGGATATTGCACGGGGCGCGTTTTGCATAAGCACGCTTAAAAGCTCGTATTCCTTATATGTTAGTTCCAGCAACGCGCCGTCTAAATATGCCTCGTGCAAATTTACGGCAAGCTGTAGCGCGCCACTGTCCAAAGAGGCAATGGGCTTTTCCTTTTTATCTGTGCCGCGCCGCAAGAGCGCACGCACTCGCGCACAAAGTTCCAAAACGCTGAAAGGCTTTGTCATGTAATCGTCTGCGCCTGCGTCTAGGCCAAGCACCTTATCTGTTTCTGTATCACGCGCCGTAAGCATCATTACAGGCAAGGCGGCAAGCTTTGCATCTGCGCGTATAATCCGCATGGCTGTTACACCGTCTGTGCCGTCCATCATTATGTCTAAAAGCGCGGCATCGGGCGGCTCTTTTTCCATGGTGCAAAGGGCATCATCTGCATTGGTAAAAGCACACACCTTATACCCTGCGGATTTAAGCGCCATTTCTAAAAGCAATCTAATGCTGTCGTCGTCCTCTACTACAAATATTCTTGCCTGTTTATCCATATGCGCTCCTTATACATTTACACTATCTTATGGTTTTTATGAAATCCTGTTTTGAAAAACTGCACCCATTCGCTGATATTCACCGCATGGTCGCCAAGACGCTCCAGATATTTTGCCACCATCAACGCGTCTATGGCTCCGCTTTGCTCGTTTGGGTTTTGCGCCATACTTTTGGCGATATCCACTTTAACCCTGTTAAAATACCCGTCCACAATGTCATCTCTGGCTATTACATCTGCGGCAAGCACTAGGTTTTCGTTGCAAAATGCCGTAATAGAGTCCTCTACCATAGCCTGTGCGGCGGCCGCCATCTCGCGCAGATCGTCCATGCAGGGCAGCGCACCGTCGCAGTGAATGGTAATCTCCGCAATATCCGCGGCTGCATCGCCCACACGCTCGATATCCGTTATCATCTTAATGGCGGTGGACACCTTGCGCAAATCGCTTGCCACGGGCTGTTGGCGCAGCAAAAGCGTCAGGCATTGCTGCTCTATGGTGCGTTCCATATCGTCCACATCTCGGTCACCGTCTATCACCGCCTTGGCAAGCTCTCCGTCGCCTGTTTCAAGGGCGACTATCGCCTTGCGTATTGCGTCGCACGCCGCTGCGCCCATGCGTATAAGCGCGCTTTGAAGCTCTTGCAGTTCTTCTTCAAATGTAAGCCTTGTATGCATTATTACATCTCCTTTATTATATATCCCATCGTTTTATTAAGCAACAAAATACTTTCACAGCAATTTCACTTTTGCTTATCCTACTCAAAGTCCCGTCTTTGCTGTATGCAACTTGACAAAATGTTGTTTACAAAGACAATAATAAGTCAAGTTGCGATTCCCAAAGCCATGTATTTAAGCTTTTGTATGTTTTCCGAATAAGCTTTTAGCCAAAACGCCCTGTAATATAATCCTCTGTGCGCTTATCCTTTGGCATGGAAAAAATATCTTGCGTCGCGCCGTATTCCACCAGCTCCCCAAGCAGGAAAAACGCGCATTTGTCGCTTACTCGCGTTGCCTGCTGCATATTATGGGTTACTATTACCACTGTATAGTTTTGCGCCAATGTACCCATTAAATCCTCCACCTTCTTTGTAGAGGCAGGATCAAGGGCAGAGGTAGGCTCGTCCATTAAAAGCACATCAGGCTCCACGGCAAGGGCACGAGCAATGCAAAGACGCTGTTGCTGGCCGCCGGATAAAGACAGCGCGCTTTTGCGCAGGCGATCCTTTACCTCGTCCCATAACGCCGCGCCGCGCAGAGCCTTTTCCACAATGGCGCTAAGCTGTGCCTTTGAATGTGTGCCGTGCAAGCGCGGGCCATAGGCGATATTGTCGTATATAGATAAAGGAAACGGGTTTGCCTTTTGAAACACCATGCCCACCTTTTTGCGTAGCTGTGTCACGTCAATATTGCCTTTATATATATCCTCTCCGCGATACAGAACGTCACCTTTAATATGCACATTCGGCACAAGGTCATTCATGCGGTTGAGGGTTTTCAAAAATGTGGATTTGCCACAGCCAGAGGGGCCTATCAGCGCAGTAATTTCTTTTTCTTCTATATCCATATTTATGCCCTTCAGTGCCTCTGCCTCGCCGTAATAAAGGTGCAAATTATTTGTGCTTAATATTGTCATAGCTATTCCCCTTTACTTTTTAAGCTTTTGCCTGCTTTTTTCGCAGCAAAATTTATCATAAACACCAACAGCATCAGCACTGCCGCAATGGCAAAGCCCACGTCAAACTCCGCGCGCTCGTATACGTACACATATAGTGCAACAGCAAGGCTGCCGCCTGATGTGCGATATGCGTCCACTATGTTGCCTGCTATTACCGTGCCTACTCCTGCTGTAAACAAAAGCGCCGCGCTTTCGCCCACAATGCGCCCTATCGCCAAGATACACCCTGTAACAATGCCGTCTATAGACGACGGCAGCACTATGGTGCGTATCATGTACCAGCGTGTGGCGCCAAGGCCATGTGCGCCCTCTCTATATGAAAGGGGCACGGTTTTAAGTGCTTCCTGTGTGGTGCGGATTATGGTGGGCAGTATCATAATCACTAAAGTAAGCGAGCCTGATATTAACGACGTTTGCAGCTTTAGCACTCGGCAGAAAAACAGCATGCCCACAAGCCCATATAGTATAGACGGTAAACCGGCAAGGGTTTCTGTGGCAAATTCGATAATAGCCACAAGCTTTTTATTTACGTCATATTCCGTTAAATATACTGCCGCGCCAACGCCTATGGGCAGCGCAATGGCAATTGCCAAGAGTATTAAATACAAGGTATTTAATATGTTTGGCAATATCCCTATAGTGTTTTTAAGGGCACTTGGCGACGAGGTAAGAAAGCTCCACGAAATATGCGCAAGCCCTTTTACAAGCACAAAGCCGATAATGCCCACCACTAAAAGCGCGGTAATGCCTGCCGCCAAGTATAAAAGCGAGATTAAAGCATTATCGCGCAGGGCACGTTTATTTTTCATTATTTGTCCCTTTCTTAAAGCAGATGCCAAGCACAATGTTGATAAGCATTATAAATACAAACAGTACAAGCGCAATGCTGAAAAGCGCGTCCTTTTGCAAGCCCGACGCATATCCCATTTCCTTAGAAACGGCAGTGGTTAAGAAGGTAACGCTTTTAAACATTGACGGCATGTTTGCCACATTGCCTGCCACCATCATTACTGCCATAGCTTCCCCTACGGCGCGGCCAATGCCAAGCACCACGCCTGTGGCAATGCCGCTTTTGGCGGCAGGCACGCTTACCCTGAACACCGTTTCCGCTTTGGTTGCGCCAAGGGCAAGGCTTGCCTCCTCGTATTCCCTCGGCACCGCATCAAGTGCAGTTTGTGACACCGACACGATGCCCGGCAATATCATTACCGCAAGCACAATAATCGCCGACAAAAGCCCTGCACCGTTTGATAAGCCGAATATTTTCGCAACGAATGGCACAAGCACCATCATGCCCACAAGCCCATAAACCACGCTGGGAATACCTGCCAATAAATCCACGGCTGGGCGCAGGGCGCGGCTAATGGGCTTAGGTGCTATTTTGGATAAAAATATAGCAGTGCCAAGCCCTACAGGCACACCTATAGCCACAGCACCTAATGTGCCGTAAACGCTTGTAAGAATAAACGGTAAAATGCCGAATTGCGGTGGGTTAGCCGTGCTTTTCCACACCGTGCCCGATATAAACTTCCAAAGACCAATCTCTTTAATAGCAGGCAGCCCTGCCATAACAAGATAAATTGTTATGAGGGCTGTTGCGATTATTGCCGTGCTTGCGCACATTAGGAAAAATATGTTCATTACTTTTTCCGTTATTTTTTTTATCTTCATGCCGTACCTATTTTACGGGCGGAACTGCGCCCGCATTTGAAATGATTTCTTTTGCTTCACTGCCTGTGGCAAACTCTATAAAGCTTTTTACAGCCGCAGACTGTTCTTTGTCCGTTTTTGTTACAAGGATAAACGGACGCTGTATTTTATATGTGCCGTCCAGCACTGTTGCTTCGCTTGCCACTACGCCGTCTACCGTAACGGCTTTTACTTTTTCGTCCACGCTTGCAAGAGATGCATAGCCTATGCCGCCTGCGTTTGCCTGCACTTTGCCTATTACGGCACCCGTTGCCGTAAGCTCCTCGGCATATACGCATTTGTCTTTTACGCCAACTATGCTTTCAAAGCCGTCCCTTGTGCCGGAGCCTGCCTCGCGCCCTAAAAATACTATTTCCATGTCGCTGCCGCCAAGCTCTTTCCAGTTTTTTATTTCGCCTGTGGCTATCTTTTTAATCTGCTCCATGGTTAAATCCGTTACTTTATTATCTTTGTTTATCACTATGGCAATGCCGTCTAAAGCAAGGCTTGTGGCGGTAAGGCCTGTTTCCTCTGCCTTTAAAGCTCTGCTTGAAAGCCCCAAGTCAATCACACCGTCAAGTGCGCCTGTTATGCCGGCTCCGGAGCCTGTGGCGTCATAGGTTACTGTCACACCGGGGTTTGCCTGCATGTATGCCTCGCTAAGTGCAAGGATTACCTTTTCCATAGATGTAGAGCCGCCTGTGGCTACCTTGCCGCTAAGTGCGCTCGCCTGTGATTGTGTGGTTGTGGTTGTGCTTTCTTTTGGCGCAGATGCCGCCGTTCCTTTGCAAGATGCCAAGGTAAGCGTCAGCATGGCGCAGGATAATATTATGCAAATCTTCTTCATTTGTTTTCCCTCTTTCTTTATTTCGTGCCTTTAGTATACCTTACACAATATTTTTCAAATACCACGCTTTTGTATAGCGCATGTAAAAGATATGTAAAGCAAAAAGGCAGGCGCACTGTGCTTTTGTTTTCACAAAACCACCGTACACTTGCCTTTTCAGTTTGCGTTTTTATACTATTATAATGCCATGCTTTACATTTAATAAAATAAGTCTGTGGACTTGTTTATTAAATAGCTTATCCTATGTGCGTGCTATCGCACATGCACAATTAAAACTGTTTGCGAAACAGTTTTAATAATATAGTGCCATTAAATTTACCACTCAATAATACAATTCATATCCATGAACCTATTAGCCGCATTACTGCAAAGCGATTGCTTTTATCACTTCGCCTGCCAGTATCAGCCCCTCTACACCGGGCACATAGCTTACGCTGCCTGGTATGCTGCGCCTACCCTGTGGCAGCTTTTCATCTGTTTGTGCGGGCTTTAGCGCCTGCTCCTTGCTGTATACTACCTTTAGGCTTTTTATGCCGCTAATGCGCAGCTCTCTGCGCATTACCCTTGCCAAAGGGTCCATTTCGGTTTTAAATATATCAGTTACGCAAAATGCCGTGGCATCAAGCTTGTTTGCAGCACCCATTGCGGAAATAATCGGCACATTGTTTTCGTTTGCCGCCTTTACAAGGGCAAGCTTTGCGCTTACGGTATCTATGGCGTCTATAATATAATCCCAGCCGCGCATATCAAGCTCTGCCGCGTTTTGCTCTGTGATAAACTGCGCGTTCGCCTTAACAACAATTTCGGGGTTTATGGACAAAGCCCTATTGCGGCATACATCTACTTTCAGCTGCCCTATAGTATCGTGGGTTGCAATAATTTGTCTGTTTATATTAGATATAGAAACCACGTCGTTATCATATAAAATCAATTTTCCGATGCCGCCGCGCGCCAGCGCCTCCACGGCATAGCCACCTACGCCGCCCACGCCAAACACCGCCACTGTCGCGCCTTGCAAGCGCGAAACCCCGTCTTTGCCAAGCAGCATTTCAGTACGATTAAATTGCTCCATACCATTCTCCTTACGCTTTATATAGCAACTTTCCTTGAAAGGTCGATATGCAATATCAATGTGTGCGCCCATTGATATATTGTCGATTATAGCACAAAAATGTAAGCTGCAAAAGCTTTTGCAAATAAAAGCGCAAATTAAGCATTGTAAAAACCGTGTAAATTAGATATACTTATAAATAGTGTTTTGAAATATATAATGTGTTTATATTTATACGCATCATTTATCCGTCAATTCACTTGTTTATTGCTCGATATTAAAGGAGATGTGCTTTGCATTGGAGATTGAATTCGCCTGGTTTATAAATCAAGTATTTTCCAATCCTATACTGTTTGTTACTGTGCTGCTTACCCTTGGTGTAATATTTGTAAATGGGTGGACAGACGCACCTAACGCCATTGCCACATGTGTTGCTACTCGCAGCATGTCGCCGCGCGCGGCAGTGCTGATGTCGGCGGTGTTTAACCTATTCGGCGTACTTATGATGACGCTGCTTAATTCCACCGTTGCCATGACTATTAAAAACATGGTAAACTTTAACGGCAACAACCACGACGCTATTTTGGCGCTTTGTGCCGCTTTGATAGCAATAATAATATGGGCTGTGGCAGCGTGGTATTTTGGCATACCCACAAGCGAGAGCCATGCGCTTATCGCAGGGCTTTCCGGCGCAGCCATTGCATTGCAGGGCGGCCTTAGCGGCATTAACGGCAGCGAATGGGTAAAGGTGCTGTACGGGCTTTTGCTTTCCACGGTGCTTGGCTTTGCAATGGGCTTTCTCGTTACAAAATGCACTATGTTTATTTGTAAGGATATGGACAGGCGCCGCACCTTTGGCTTTTTCAAAAATGCCCAAATAGCAGGCGGCGCGGCAATGTCTTTCATGCACGGGGCGCAGGACGGGCAGAAATTTATGGGCGTGCTTATCCTTGGCGTGTTTTTGATGAACGGCAACGACACTACAGGTAATGTTGTTCCACCTATATGGATGATGCTTTTATGCTCCCTTGTAATGGCAATAGGCACATCAATAGGCGGATATAAAATCATCAAGGCTGTTGGCATGGACATGGTAAAGCTGGAAAAATATCAAGGCTTTTCAGCCGATATGGCGGCGGCGGCGTGCCTATTGATTTCTTCTGTATTCGGTATACCCGTAAGCACAACCCACACCAAAACCACCGCTGTAATGGGCGTGGGCGCAACAAAGCGTCTTTCTGCCATTAATATCAGCGTGGTTAAAGACATGGTATTTACATGGATACTTACCTTCCCAGGTTGCGGCATTATCGGGTATCTTATGGCAAAGCTTTTATTATTTATATTCTAAGCATCAATATTATCAGCCTAAACGAAAGGATTTACATTATGTCTAAAAAATCAGAAAGCTTTTATTTTGACAATTTTGTGCAGAGCGCGTCTATCGCATGCGATGCCGCCCAAATGCTAAAGAGCATTCTTACTAATTTTTCAGTTGACACTTTGCGCCAAAGCATGGAGGACATGCACACCATAGAGCATAGCGGCGACATTAAAAAGCACGAGATGACCTCGCAGCTTGTGCGCGCGTTTATCACACCCATAGAGCGCGACGATATCATTAAGCTAAGCCAAAACCTAGACGATGTTACCGATGCTATAGAGGATATTATTATCCACATTTATATGTGCAATATTACCTCCATACGCAAAGACAGCATAGAATTTGCCGATATTATTATTAAATGTTGCAACACCGTAAAGGAAATGCTTGTGGAATTTCCCAATTTCAAAAAACCTAAACGTCTTGAGGAATTGATTATAGAAATTAACCGTCTTGAAGAAGTGGGCGACGCTATGTATATCAGCAGCATGCGCACACTCCACTCCGGCACAGAAAGCGCCCTCGACATAATTGCATGGCGCGAAATTTACACCAATTTCGAGATGTGCTGTGACGCCTGCGAGGACGTGGCAGATATAGTGGAAAACATTGCAATAGTAAACACATAATATAGCAATGTGCGCACGCATTGCTATTGCGCATCAACCTTTGGTCGGCGCATATAATCGCCCCGCGATGGAATATATAGCAGCTTGTACTTCACTTAAAAGTTCTGCCTGCCAAGTAAAGTTGCCATATATTTACTGTGTGATAATAACGGCAGCCCATAACCTAAGGTTATGGGCTGCCGCTTGTTTTTCAGGCTTAAAGCCCATTTTCTTTAGCCTTTTTCCCTTGCCTTTTAAGCATTACAAATAATATTACAAGTGCGATGGCAAGGATTAAAGCCTTTATTCCGGCAGACGCCGACGCAAAGGCGCTGTGTACCGTTTCCCAGTTTTCGCCTGCAAAAACGCCAAGACCTATTAAAAGCATGTTCCACACCGTGCTACCCACGGTAGTAAGGCCTAAAAATGGCATAAACGGCATCTTGGCCATGCCGGCAGGTATGGAGATTAAGCTGCGCATAATGGGAACACAGCGGCATAAAAGCACCGAGATATACCCCTTTTTAGCAAAGCTGTCTTTTGCTTTTTCTATATCCTCGGCATCAATGTGCAGTGCCTTGCCTGCATTTCCCCGTGCAAAGGCGCACAGCCTCTGTGCCGACAGCATGCGCCCTGCCCCATACAGCACCGCCGCCCCTGCCACAGAGCCAAGTGTGGCAAAGGAAACCGCGCCCAAATAGCCAATATCCGTGTGGGTGCAAGCAAAGCCTGCAAAGGTTAATATCACCTCGCTCGGTATAGGAGGGAAAATATTTTCCGCGGCTATAAGCAAAAATATTCCTATATATCCGTATCTGCTTATAGCGTCTATTATTATTTCCTGCATTGTGCCGCCGCCTTTCGTATAACAGCAACTTTACTTTTGATTGTCCTACTAAAAGTTCCGTCTTTGCTGTATGCAACTTGACAAAAGGTTGTTTACAAAGACAATAATAAGTCAAGTTGCGATACAATAATATACGCTTGCGAAAGCAATAAAATGTTTGCGCGCCATTATTTAACGGTGTATAGGAACTAATTTCATCATTAATATGTGTTATCGCAAAAATATACTGCTCATTTACAAAACATTCACACAAACTCGTTTAATATGTGGTACAATACTTAAAGAAACAGAGCGAAAAATCAAAAGGAAGATGCTATGAATATTTTGTTTTTTCTAACACCTAAAAACGACGTGGCGTTTCTGTACGACGATTTTACATTGCGCCAAGCACTGGAAAAGATGGAGCATCACCGATATTCCTCCATTCCTATACTTAACCGCAAGGGCGAATATGTGGGCACCATTACCGAGGGCGACATTTTATGGGCTGTAAAAAGCCAGTATTCCCTTTCCATTCGCGATGCAGAAAATATGCCCATTACGCAAATACCCCATAAGCGCGATAATACACCCGTACATGTAGACACCACCATGGAGGAATTGGTTTTTGCCTCCATGAGCCAAAACTTTGTACCTGTTATCGACGATAAAAACAGCTTTATCGGCATAGTACGACGCAAAGACATCATACAATATTGCTACGATAAAGCACAGCCCGCAAACGAAAAGAAACCACACACCCTAAACATAAAAAAAGCACAGCCTATCCATTAAATGGATAGGCTTTTTCGTGTCTAAAATTATGTGTATTATGTAGAAAAACGTCGTTTAAAAGCCCAAAAATTTAGCACAATCCCATCTTGACATGTTTTATTAAACGCCTTGTTTTGTTGAAAGTTTTCAACATTATGTTTAAAACTAATCCTTCAACATAGACCAAAACTCGAATTTACCGCTTGCACTGCCACTTTGTCCACACTTTCAACAGAGTTTTCAACATAGAACTCGCGATAATGATTTTCATTAAGAGTTTACAAAATGTATAATGACCTTTACTAACGGATAAAAACTTTTGCTTGACAAATTGATTAAGCCGGATAATACAGGCGACAATAAGATATAGCATTTTGGCAAATGCTATACAAGGTGAATGGGCAAAAAATATAGTTGCAAAGGAGCGCATAATATGAAAGGTGTAAACAGAAAAGTTATTGAAATTGTTGATACAGAAAACGAAGCTATTGAACGTGTGCTGGTGTTTTTTAAGCCGGGCAGCGAAAACATGAAGCTTTCCACCCAAAAAAACGAGGCTGAAAAATATGTTGCCGGGCTTGTGTGCTGGCGGCAGCTGCCTTGGCTTGGCAAGGCGAGGGCGTTAATGGCAATAGGCGTGATAGCCGCTGTGCTTATTACGGGAGGCGTGTTTATTTTTTAAAGCTCATATTCTAAGCTTGCAGCATATGCAATCGTCACAGACGTATCATTTTAACACTGCGTTTATTTCAAGCATTATAAAATGCAGAAAATCAAGCAGCATAAAGCCACCCCTGCCGATTGGCAAAGCGCATATTACGGCAAAATCTTACAAGCATTATGGCAAAATATATAGAAAACAATAAACAGATATGATATACTATACATTATATATGTATTTAATTGATGCTTTGGAGGAAAAATGGATTTAAAAAACGATTTGCGCGATGAAACTACACTTGCCTATGGCAAAAACGCAGTTACAGAGCTTTTAAAAAGCGGCGGTGCCGTGGACACAGTGTTTATACAAGACACCATGAACGAAGCAACAGCAGGCTACTACACCGCCCTTGCCAAGGAAGTAGGCGCCGTTGTAAAGCGTGTACACCCCACAAAGCTGCGTGGCATATGCGGCACAGACGCGCATCAAGGCGTGGCTGCATATGCGGCAAGTGTGGAATACGCCACCTTGGAAAGCCTTTTGGATATTGCAAAGCAAAAGGGCGAGCCGCCCTTTATTGTGCTTGCCGACGGCGTGGAGGATCCACACAACCTTGGTGCCATTATCCGCAGTGCATATCTATGCGGCGCCCACGGCATTATAATACCTAAGCGCGGCGGTGTTGGTGTAACACCTGTTGTACTTAAATCCAGCGCAGGGGCAGCCTCTCGCCTACCTGTGGCGCGTGTGGCAAACATTGGCGAATGTGTGCGCCGCCTAAAAAGCGAAAACGTTTTTGTATATTGCGCTGACATGAACGGCAGAGCCGCCTACAGCGAAAACCTTACAGGTGCCATTGCCTTGGTGGTTGGCAGCGAGGGCAGCGGAGTATCCACATTGGTTAAAAGCCTGTGCGACGGCGTTGTTTCATTGCCCATGGCTGTAAACAGCAGCGACATAGACAGCTTTAACGTGTCTGTGGCGTCGGGTATTATATTGTACGAAATAATGCGTCAGCGCACAAAATAGCCTTAATATATTTTTGGTAATTATAAAATTGCGCAATTGCCTATTAGCATATTTGTTTAATGCCGAATAGGCACATTGTATTTAATTATAAATTTAAGCTTGCCGCGCTATTTGCGTTTGCAAGCTTGTGGAGGTGTTTTATTTGCAAGATAATAACAGCCGTGGCGAGCTGGACGAGCTTTTGCAGGATATTTTGCAAGGCAAAGCCCACACCGATTTCGGTGAAGAAAACGACATTGACAATATTCTTGCAGATTTAGGGCTTGAATCACGTTTAGAATGTAACGATAAAAAAACGCCCCCTGAGCCACCCGCACCACCTGTTTCTAAAATAAATAGCTTTGAATATAATCCGGATCCAAAAAGTAAAAAAAGCTTTTTGGCAGATGAAAGCTTTGCCGAAACCTTTGCGCCTAAAAACGACAGTTCTATTAAAAATGTGGATTTAAGCACCTTGCAAGATGACGAATTTTCCGAGGATAACGATGTTAAGCAAGCACCCGTTGCTCCCGTGCGTGAACACAAAAGCTTTAAAGAGCGTTTGCTTAAAACCAAGCCTTCAAGCACATGGGACAGCGACGAGGAGGACGACGAATACCAAGATGCCTTCGCAAGTGTGCTAAGCCATAATGAGCAAAGCCCTTTAAGCGACACTTTTGCGCCTATGGCAAATAGCGAGGCTATTCAGCCCGTCCAAAGTGGCAAGCCACAAGTAGCACCGAGTAAAAGTGTTGCCGAGCCTTTGCATGGGGCGCAGGCTATGCAGCGTCAAAACGAGCCTTCGCATAATGTGGCCACTTCTTCGTCAATTTCTCCGAAGGCACCGCAAATTGCTCCTAACGCATCGCAAATTGCTCCGAAGACACCACCAATTGCTCCTAACGCATCGCAAAATGATTTGCCTGAGGGCGGCACCGAGCATATTGACGCTTTCGCAGAAAAGCCGTCCGACAAGCTTATTAAAGACGACGAAGAACCCACCTTGGAATTTTTGGCAGCTACAGAAGCTGTGGCGCACGCCCACAAGGCAAAGGCTGCCACATTTGTAATAAAGCCCAATTACGAGGAAGAAGCCGCCAATGCGGCAGTGCGCACCGGCACAATGAAGCTTAGCGAAGTAGACGAAACCTTTCGCGAGTTTTTTGGCGAAACCGTGGCGATAGACCGCGATGAACTTGAAAAAGGCTTGCACGGCAATAAAGCCGGCAAGCTTTTGCGCAGTTTTTTTGGTGCGCGGCGCGCAGAAACCGGCGAGCTTACCGGCGACATCGACATTCCCCTGCCCACAGATGCAGATGAAAGCGCAAATGACAAAGACGACGATTACAACACACCATCTGACGCTCCGGCAGTGGAAAGCACCCTCAAATCCATGCGCACAAACTGCACATTGCGCATAGTTGCATGCGGCTTAACCACACTGCTTTTATTGTATCTCGGTTTATCCTCACGCACCGGGCTTTTGCCGTCTATCCCTGTGCTAAACCCCGCAAACGAGCCGTTTTTGTTTTTAATAGTTAATCTTATTTTGCTTATTGTTACAGGTCTTGTATCTTTTCCTACAATTACAAGTGGGATTTCCGCCCTGTTTAAAGACGCCAGCGCAGATATTTTACCGTCTATTGCACTGCTTGGCGCAATAATACAAAACTTGGCATTTGTAATAAAGCCCGAGCAATTCAGCCCTGAAAAAGTTACCTTATTTGCACCAATCGCCGCCTTGCTGATGCTTACTAACGCTATCGGCAAGCATATGCACTGCAATATTGTTTGCCGCAATTTCAGCACCGTCAGCGTAGGGCACGAGCATGCGGCGGCATATGTTATAAAAGACAAGGAGCTTTCGTCCAGAGTATGCGAAGGATTGGCAGAGCCTGAGCCTGCCCTGCTTGTAAGCCGCCCAACGGCGCTTGTACGCGGCTTTTTGCGCCAAAGCTTCTCCGTGCGTCAGAGCGATTATACTGCTCGCATAATGGGATATATCGCTTTGTTCTGCGCATTTGTATGTGGCATTATCACGTATATCAGCACCAAAAATATTTTTACTGCCATATCTGCCTTTGCGGCACTTTTGTGTTTTGCAAGCCCACTTGCCAGCACTTTGCTTTCTGCCGTGCCAAGCTTGTTGATGCAACGCAGTGCCACAAGAGTAGGCGCCGTGGTGCCGGGCTGGAGCGCAATTGCCGCACTTGGCGAAGCCAATGTTGCCCTTGTAAACGCGCGCGATTTATTCCCGCCTTCTACCGTAAGGCTTCACGGCATCAAAACCTTTGAAAAAGAGCGCATCGACCTTGCCATTCTTTACGCCGCAAGCATTTTTATAGAAAGCTGCGACACCCTGCGTGATATTTTCCTCGGTGTTATTGAAAACAAAACAGACATGCTGTATAAAACCGAAAGTGTTGGCATAGAGCCGGGCTACGGTTTTACCGCATGGATAGAGCATAGCCGCGTGGTACTGGGCAACCGTGCCATGATGCAAAAGCATGATATTGATATTCCCTCTCTCGATTACGAAATGAAATACACCAAGGGCGAACGTTGCCCAATATATCTTGCTGTATCCGGCAAGCTTTTCGGCATGTTTGTAGTTAGCTACAGCCCCGACGAGGACGCCATGGAGGTAGTGCAGGGTTTGCGCAAAAGCGGCATTTCTCTGCTTGTGAAATCCGACGATTTCAACATCAACTCAGAGCTTATTACAGACGTGTACGATTTGCCCAAAAACAGTGTTAAAGTGCTTACAGGCATTGAGCGCGACGCCCTTGCCGCAAAAACCTCCTATATGCCCGAAAGCGAGGGTGTGCTTACCCATATGGGTACTTTCTCTAGCTTTATCGGTGGCTTGCGCGCAGCCGCAGGCACCGCCTCAGGAGAGCGCATGGCAAGCTTTGTGCAATGTGCGGCAATTATTCTTGGTGTGGCACTTGGGGTGCTATTAAGCGTTACAAACGGGCTTACAGGCATCAGCCTTGCGGCAGTGATACTTTTTCAGTGCGCATGGGCAGCATTAACCCTGCTGGTTCCCTTGGCTAAGCGATATTAATGTGCCGCCTGTTAGCAAACACACAAATATAAAGAACTGCGGTTCTTTGCCAAATTAGTATAGAGCCAAAATCCAAAAAATCGGCAGCTACAATTGTAGCTGCCGATTTTGCTTGTAAGGTTTGTAAAATTAGTCTTTATGGCAATCGCAGTCGTCGCCGCAGCCACAGCCGCAATCTTCGCCAAAATCAATTTCAAACTTTGTTGCGCAGTTTGGGCATGCAAGATTTTCATCTGTAAGCATTTCCTCGTCTACACACACTACTTCGCCGCAATTAGGGCAAGTGATTTCAAAAAGGCCGTCGTCATATTCCTCGTCCTCATCGTCATCTTCGTCTTCTTCGTCGCCGAATACATAATTCTCAAGGTCGTCCATATCCTCGTCCATGGCGTCTATTTCGTCATAAAGCTGAGAAACGTCTTCTTCCATATCGCTAACATCATTGGTAAGGTCTGTAAGCACATCTAAAATTGCGTTTAGCACCTTTGTTTCCTTTTTGCCGGCGTCTAGCTCCAAGCCGTCCATTAGGCCCTTGATATAGGCTGTTTTTTCTGTAAGGTTCATGGTAAATTGCCTCCTTTATATTTGTGTTTGCAAACGGACAAAGCCTTTATAGCTTTATCCGTAAGACGCTATTTATGCGCGGTCCATATATTCGCCTGTGCGTGTATCTATGCGAATACTCTCGCCCTCGTTGATAAACAGTGGCACGCGGATTTCCGCGCCTGTTTCAAGAATGGCAGGTTTTAATGTGTTGGTGGCTGTATTGCCCTTAGCGCCCGGCTCTGTTTTAACAATTTGCAGCACTACAAAGTTTGGTGCCTCTATGCCAAAAACCTTGCCCTTATAGCTAAGGATTTTAACCAGCTCGTTTTCTTTAACAAACTTAAAGCTGTCGGACAAATCCGCCTCGTTTACAGGCTGTTGCTCGTAGGTTTCAGTATCCATAAAATAGTATAGACCGCCGTCCTCATATAGATACTGCATCTCGCGGCGTTCGATAACCGCTGTGGGGAATTTGGCTGTGGGGTTGTATGTTTTCTCCACCACAGAGCCAGTAATAACATTACGTGTTTTGGTGCGCACAAATGCCGCGCCCTTACCCGGCTTGACATGTTGAAATTCTACAATTTGAAAAACGTTGCCGTCCTCCTCAAAGGTTATACCGTTGCGAAACTCGCCTGCTGAGATCATAAAATATCCTCCAGTAATTATAAATGAATATAAATTTAGTTTTTATATATCTAACTAATTCTACAGTAAAACAAATGGATTTTCAAGCCCTAAATGACATTATTCTAAATAACAATAAGGTTTTTATCACTTTTTGCCAGTATTTCAATGCCATTCTCGCACATTAACACAGTATCCTCTATGCGCACGCCAAATTTGCCTGCCAAGTAGATACCCGGCTCTATAGTCATCATCATGCCTTTTTGGATAATAGTGTCGCAGGTTGGGCTAAAACGAGGATCCTCGTGTATCTCTATTCCAAGGGAATGTCCAAGCCCGTGGCCAAATTTGCCCTCGAAGCCTGCACTATTTATAATATCTCTGGATATTTTGTCTACCTCGCACCCACGCATGCCTGCCTTTGCGCCTTCGCATGCTGCCAATTGCGCTTTAAGCACTGTTTCGTATACAAGCCTTTGTTCCTCTGTAATGCTGCCAAGGGCGATTGTACGCGTCATGTCGGAGCAATAGCCATCTACATTCGCGCCGAAATCCATAGTTATAAAATCCCCGTTTTGCACTATATTATCCCCGGGCTCGCCATGGGGCAAGCTGGTTTTTTTACCTGCGATTAAAATAGTGTTAAAGGCAAGCTTTTTAGCACCTGCACGGCGCATAAACATTTCCATTTCAAGGGCTATATCTATCTCTCGCATGCCGGGCTTAATGTAGGTTAACATATAGCTAAAGCAGTCGTCTGTTATTTTTTGCGCGCGGCGTATTGCGTCCACTTCTTCCTCGCTTTTCATGGCGCGCAGGTTTGTGATAACGCCCGTCAGCGCGTCGCTTGTGTCTAGCTCTATGCCGCCGCCCAAAGCCTCGCTCAGCTTTGCTGCCTCGCCAAGTGTAAGGCCGCTTTCAAGATGCAGCTTTTTAACACCGTGCTTTTCCAAAAGCTCCTTCACCTGTACAAGTGCTTTGTTTTCCAGCACTACATCGGCAGTTTTTACATTTTCCGTGGCTATTTCTATATAGCGCGAATCTATGATAAAATATGCTTTGTCGCGCAGCAAAAGCACTGTGCCTGCATCGCCCGAATCAAAGCCGAGAAAGTAAAACCTATTTACTTCTGTTTTAATATAAGCCGCTTCGCATTGTGGCATTTTGGTAAAAAGCGCGTTCATTCTGTCGTTCATAATTAATAGCCTCTTTTATTTATTTTTGGTAATACGCTTACCGCCGTTTTTATAATAATGTGTTAAAAATGGTTTTTCAAGCTGCCGTTTAAGGCGTATAGTGGCAATGTGGTCGCTTTGCATAGGTTCTACAAGCAGCATGCATATTCCGTAAAAATTCGCCGCCAAGGTGTCGGTAAATATCTGGTCGCCCACAAGGGCAAGCTCGCTGCGTTTTACCGCCAGCTCCTTGCGAATACGCATAAGCTTAAAAGGTAGCGGCTTTATGCAAAACGCCTCAAAGGGCAAATTAATCTTTTTTGCAAAAGGCTTTACTCGCTTTGCCACATTATTTGACGCTATCATCATCTGCACATTGGCTTTGCGCATATCGGCAAGCCATGCTTTTACATTTTCGGGCAATTCTTGGCTGCCGTGGGCAGTAAGGGTATTGTCCACATCTAAAATAAGGGCTTTTATGCCCATGCTTTTCAAAAGCTCAGGCGTGATAGCCTCTACGCCCTCCAATATTAAAGTAGGTACAAATAAAGGCATGCTCGCCCTCCTTTTTAAAAATAATATCCCCGTGCAAAACTCACGAAAGAAAAGCGGTTAAGACCGCCGCCTAGAATACATTGTGTTAAATAAAAATACTAAGCACAAATACAGCAATGTATGCACACATTGCCGTATTATCGCGCAAATAGCTATGCCGCATATATAATATGCAACAAAAAGCGGGCCTTGTAAGGCCCGCTTCACCGCGTATTTACCGCGTGCCCACGCAATTATTTAAACTTGCGTTTGCGGGCAGCTTCGGACTTTTTCTTGCGCCTTACAGAAGGTTTCTCGTAAGCTTCGCGCTTGCGCACTTCAGCAAGAACACCAGAGCGCGCGCAGGAGCGTTTGAAACGACGCAACGCGCTATCTAATGATTCGTTGTCCTTAATTCTGATTTCCGACATCTTTTGTCCCTCCCTTATCCTTAGGTAGGAGTTGGGTTTTAATCAACAACTAAAATTATACAATGTAACACTACCTAATGTCAACTACTATTTTCACCCGAAAGCTATTTTGCCGCGATATTTATTAGTTTTCCGGGTACGAAAATCTCTTTTACTATGGTTTTGCCCATAATATCCTTTGCAACGCTAGGCTCTGCCTTTGCAAGAGCAAGAGCGTCTTCCTTGCCGATTGCCGCGTCTACTGTTATCCTTGCACGCAAACGTCCGTTTACCTGCACCACCATGTCCACTGTTGCTTCTTGGCATTTTGCCTCGTCGTACACAGGCCACTTTGCCTTGGCAAGCTGGCCGCTAAAGCCGCAGTTTTGCCACATTTCTTCTGTGATATGCGGAGCAAAGGGATTAAGCAGTAATAAAAATGTGCGCAGCTCGCCGCGAGTGATGCTTTTTTTGTCTGCTATTTCGTTTAAAAGGCTCATCATGGCGGCAATTGCGGTGTTCATTTTAAGCACCTCAATATCCATTGTCACCTTTTTTATTGTGCGGTTAAATGTGCCCTCAAGCTCTTTTGAATATCCGTCCTCGCTTGTCATGCAATCGGCAAGTGCCCATACACGTTCCAAAAAGCGGCGGCTGCCTTTGATAGACGAGGTGTTCCACGGGGCAGATTTTTCAAAATCGCCAATGAACATTTCGTATACGCGCAAGGTGTCTGCGCCATACTCCTTGATAACGTCGTCGGGGTTTACCACGTTTCCGCGGCTTTTCGACATTTTTTCGCCGTTTTCGCCTAAAATCATGCCGTGGCTGGTGCGCTTGGCATAAGGCTCTTTGGTGTTCACCACGCCGATATCGTAAAGGAATTTATGCCAAAAGCGGCTGTACAATAAATGCAAGGTGGTATGCTCCATACCGCCGTTATACCAATCTACAGGTCCCCAATATTTTACAGCCTCCGGGCTTACGGGTGCTGTGTCGTTATTCGGATCCATGTATCTGAGATAATACCAAGACGAGCCTGCCCATTGTGGCATGGTGTCTGTTTCGCGCCTTGCCTTGCCGCCGCAGCAGGGGCAAGTGGTATCTGTCCATTCGGTGAGGCGTGCAAGTGGGCTTTCACCGTCGCCTGTTGGCTCAAATTCCTTAATATCAGGCAGCTTTAAAGGCAGCTCGCTTTCCGCAATAGGCTGCCAGCCGCATTTTTCGCAATATACCATGGGAATAGGCTCGCCCCAATAACGCTGACGGCTGAATACCCAATCCCTCAGCTTGAAATTGGTTTTTGCCACTCCCAGTTTTTTCTCTGTAAGAAACTCGGTAATTTTAGTTTTCGCCTCGTCCACAGTAAGGCCGTTTAAAAAGCCGCTGTTCACCATGACGCCCTCGGTGCAGTCTGTATATGCCTCTTTGGCGATATCTCCGCCCTTTACCACTTCCACTATAGGCAAATCGAAAGCCTTTGCGAAAGCATAGTCGCGTTCGTCGTGGGCAGGCACTGCCATTATTGCGCCCGTGCCGTAGCTTACAAGCACGTAATCGGAAATAAAAATGGGTATTTTTTCGCCGTTTACAGGGTTGATACCCTCAACGCCAAGCAATCTTACGCCTGTTTTTTCCTTTGCCATTTCGGTGCGTTCAAAATCGCTTTTTTTATTTGATGCAGCTACATATCCGCGTACTTCGTCTATGTTTTGCAGCTTATCCGCCCATTTTTCCACAAAGGCATGCTCCGGCGCAATTACCATGTAGGTGGCGCCGAATAATGTATCGGGGCGTGTGGTATATACGGTTAAATCGTCGCCTGCTGTGGTGGCAAACTTCACCTCTGCGCCATAGCTTCTGCCTATCCAGTTTTTTTGTTGGGTAGACACTCGCTCTATAAAATCAAGGCCGTCCAAATCGTCTACAAGGCGGTCTGCATATTCGGTAATCTTTAGCATCCACTGGCTTTTCACCTTGTGGATTACCTCACAGCCGCAGCGTTCACATACGCCGTTTACCACTTCCTCGTTGGCAAGCACTACCTTGCAGGAGGTACACCAGTTTACGCTCATTTCTTTTTTATATGCAAGCCCTTTTTTATAAAGCTGCAAAAAAATCCACTGCGTCCATTTATAATAATTGGGATCTGTGGTGTTTATCTCCCTAGTCCAGTCGAAGGAAAGGCCAAGGCTTTGAAGCTGAGATTTAAAACGCGCCACATTGTCTGCCGTCACTTTTTCGGGGTGAATATGGTTTTTCATTGCATAGTTTTCCGTGGGCAGACCAAAGGCGTCCCAGCCCATTGGATATAATACATTATATCCGCAAAGCCGTTTTTTGCGCGACACAATATCAAGGGCAGTATAGCTGCGTGGGTGCCCCACATGTAGCCCCTGTCCCGACGGATACGGAAACTCTACCAAGGCATAAAACTTCGGCAGCGAAAAATCTTGCTTAGCGGCAAAGGTATTTTCTTTTTGCCATATACCCTGCCACTTATTTTCTATGGTTTTAAAATCGTATTTCAAGGCGTTATCACTCCAACATTATAGCAACTTGGCTTATTATTGTCCTTGTACTCGAGCCTTTTGTCTAATTGCATACAGCAAAGACGAGGCTTTAAGTAGAACAATCTAAAGCAAAATTGCGGTATTTATACTAATTCATGCTTTGCAAGGTGCTAATTTGCGCTATATTATTCTTCAATAAAGCCAAGCTCTACTGCCTCGCCGTCTGCCCACAGATGATCCAAATCGTAAAAATCTCGTGCATCAGGGCTGAACACATGCACTATTACCGTGCCATAATCCAATATAAACCAGTTTTGCGTGTTAAAGCCCTCTGTGCGGATTGGCACTATGCCCTGCTCTTTAAGCTGAAATTCCGCCTCGTCCGAAAGGCTCCTTACGTGGGTGGACGATGTGCCGCTTGCTATTACGAAATAATCCGCAATAATAGTAAGGTCGCGCACTTTAAGCACCTTTACCTTTGTTGCCTTTTTTGTATCAAGTATAGTTGCTATTTTTATTGCCAATTCTTTTGAATCCATCTATTTTTCTCCTTCATTTTTACGCTGATTTCTTCGGTTTTATTTGTATTAACTTAAATAAATTTATGCGGCAGGCGCCCCACCGTCTGCATCTATTTCGCCCATATACTGCACTGCGGCGTCTATTACACTGCCTGTTGTCGGCCACGGTGCAAGGTTGAGAGATTCTGCCGGTACAGGCTCTGTGTAGGTTCTGAAATAGGTGTTCAGCACCTCGGCTATTTCGTTTGGTGCCGCCACTACAATGGAAAGATTATTATATTTTTCCGCCGCCGCAAATATCGGCATGCGGCACATCATAATATTACTGCTTGGCACTTTAAGCAGCTTTGCGCCAAGCCCCATGCAGATTTCCGGCGACATATCGGTTTTTATATTATACAAAAGCACAGGCATCAGCTTCATCAAATCGCCCACCGTCAGCGTGCGAAGGCTTCTAAACAGTGCCGAATAGAAATATCTTTGCATTTCAAGACGGTCGATATCCGCACGCTCAAAGCCGCTGCCATGACGATTGCGCACAAAAAATTCTGCCGCGTCACCGTCCAGCCTGCGCATACCCTTTTCCAGCTTGCTGCCTTTATATTCCATATCGCGTGGCACATACACGTCTATGCCGCCGATAATGTCAACAATCAGCTTCATGCTTTCCATTTCGATAGTGGCATAATAATCTATTGGCAGTTTAAACTGGTCTGCAATAGCGTCTGTAACGGCACCCATGCGGTTGTCTTTATCGGGTGCGTTCCAGTATAAAGCGTTTATTTTACCCGTTTTACCTGTGGATAAATCTTCCCCCACAAAGGTATCACGGGGAATTTGGAACATGTTGAAGGTATTATTCTTCACATCAAAATGCACATACATTATCATGTCTGTAAGCTTTGCCTGACGGCCTTCTTCATAGTCGATGCCCGCCACAAGTATATTGACAACATCACCCTTAAATTCAGGTGCTGTTTTAATTTCTTCTCTGATAGAGCCGTCCTCGCCGCTGTTAATATTGGACGACACCCACATATAAATACCACCAAGGGGCACAAGCACTGCCAGCATGATGCAAAGCGTAGCGATTAAGCAGCCGCGTGCTTTGGACTTTTTGCGCTTTGAACCACGGCTCTGCGGCCTTTGCGGCTGTGGGTTGCCTTTATATCCTGCGGCATGTGGGTTTGTGCCATGTGTCGCTTTTGCTGTGTTGATATTACGAGATGTGTTATATCCGTCGTTTCTATTGCTCAAAAGCATTTCCTCCAAAATAAAACCGATTTAATTATTATAAAAGCTTTTCAGTGCCTCATATGCGGCAACGGTTTCTTCGTCCAGTGGCTTTCCGTCTTGCTTTATCCAATCTATGCTGATGCGAAGCGCCTCTAGTGTACCCTCGTTTAGGTTTTTAAGCACTCGCCCTCTAAGATATTCCGCCTCGGGATATTGCCGTTCCTCGCTAACCATATCTGCCATATAGATAATTTTTTCTAAGCAAGACATGCCTGCACGGCCTGTAGAATGATAACGAATTGCGTTTAAAATATCCTCATTATCAACGCCGTATTCCCTATTTGCCAATACAGCCGCTGCCGCACCGTGCCATACAGTGGGTGGGCTTTTTTCACAAGATGCAGCTATTATAGCATCATCTTGAATAATCTGCAATAATTCCTGCCTTGGTTTTTCTTTTGCAATATCATGTAAAAGTGCCGCGATAGACGCTGCCTCTACGTCCTCATCATAAAGCTTTGCTAGTCTTATCGCCATTTTTTCCACATTAAGCGTATGCTCATACCGCCTTGCAGAAAGATTTTTTTTGCTGAGCTGCCTTGCCTGTTTTTTGGTAATCAATTGTCATTCCCCGTTTTTATACAGATTGTTTTGGCTTATCAGCAATGCGACACTCGGCGGCACCGCATTTGTGATATCTTGGTTATTATAAATCATCTCGCGCAAAAGCGTGGACGACATTTCTACAGGCTGTTCTTTTGCCAGTAAAATCCGCCCGCCCAAGCCGACAAGCCGCAAAGCTTCTTTTTGCACTGCGCGCATATCTGCATCTTGGCGGCTTTGCACCACTAACGTAACCGCCGACAAAAGCGTTTGCCAGCTTTTCCAGTGGCTAAAATACAAAAGCATATCGCTGCCGACGCAAAAATAAAATCTTGCGCCTTTATATTGTTGGCAAAGCTGTGCCACAGTATCCACAGTATACGAACGTCCCTTTCGCAAAAGCTCTATATCGTCCACCTTTGCATTCGGCACTGCATTTGCAAGCGCCTTGCACATTTCCATGCGCATGGCAGCTTGTGTTTTTGCGGCGTCTTTATGGGGCGGCAGCGACGACGGGATAATCAAAGTAAGGTCTGGGTGTACTAAATTGTACGCATTTTGCAAAAGCGCAATATGCCCATTATGCACAGGATCAAAAGTGCCGCCGAATAACAGGATATTCCTAATCATTTTAGCAAATCAGCATATTTGCTGTCCTTTTTCTTTTGTTTGTAAAGCACCAGCTTAGAGCCTATTACCTGCACGCTTTCGCTTTGGGTTGCCTCTGCCAATATTGCCGCTGCCTCTTTTGCGTTGTATGCGCTTGCCTCAAGCACCTTTAGCTTTATCAGCTCCCGTGCCGCAAGGCAGTCGCTTGTAGATTTTATCAGCATCTCGTCTATTTCGCCCTTGCCTATTTGAAATACAGGATCAAGTGCATTTGCCTCTTTGCGCAAAATTGCGCGTTGTTTACTTGTTAGCATAGTTTGTTCCTTTCAGTTTTGCGTCGTGCCCTTGGATAACTCCAAGTGATGCCGCGCAAATTTCATCGCCCATAATACCGGGCAAGCCTATTTTAAGTAGATTTAGTGCTTTACCTCTATGGCTTATTGTGTCTTTTTCTTCGTCCGTAAGCTCTGCGTAGCTGCGCCCGTCATATTCATCAACGTTAAAAAGCGGATCGTAGCCAAAGCCGTTTGTGCCTTTACGCGTAAAGCCAATATATCCCTTACATTCACCTTTTACAATTAAATTGCTGCCGTTTGGCATATATACAGCCACTGCGCTTACAAACGCCGCGGCTCGCTCGCCCCTTGGCACTTGGCGCATTTCGTGCAAAAGCTTGTCGTTGTTTGCCTCGTCGTCGCCATGCACTCCGCTGTATCTTGCCGAATACACGCCCGGCGCGCCGCCTAAAGCGTCTACCACAAGGCCGCTATCGTCTGCAATGGTGGGCTTATTTGTTAGCTTGCACACAGCCTTCGCCTTTATCCTTGCGTTTTCCTCAAAGGTTGCGCCTGTTTCTTCCACGTCTATATCAATGCCTGCCTCTTTTAGGCTTACCACTATATGCCCCATTTTTTCCAAGATGCGGCGCAGCTCTTTTAGCTTGCCCACGTTATTGGTAGCCGCGATAAATTCCATAATTATTCCTCTTTTAAAAACAAAGCGTCCACAAAATCGTTTGCGTTAAATGGCATTAAATCGTCTATTCCTTCGCCCACGCCCACAAAGCGCACAGGTAGGCCAAGCTTTGCTTTAATGCTGATAACAGCACCGCCCTTTGCCGTGCCGTCCAGCTTTGTTAATATAATGCCTGTGGCGTTTGCGGCGTCTATAAAGCTGCTTGCTTGGCTGATAGCATTTTGCCCTGTGATAGCGTCTAGCACCAGCAAGGTTTCCACGCTTGCTTTGTCGCAGGCTTTTTTAACAACGCGGCTTATTTTAGACAGCTCGTCCATTAGGTTCTTTTTATTATGCAGCCGCCCTGCGGTATCGCAGATAACTATATCATAGCCCTTTGCCGCCGCCGAGGAAACTGCGTCGTAGATAACCGCCGCCGGATCCGCACCCTCTGCGTGCTTTACCACAGGCACGTTTGCACGCTCTGCCCACACGCAAAGCTGCTCGCTTGCCGCGGCGCGAAAGGTATCGCCTGCCGCCAACATTACACGCTTGCCCCCGTCTTTATACAAATGTGCAAGCTTTGCAATAGATGTGGTTTTGCCAACGCCATTCACGCCTATTACCAAAATAACCGCCGGCATGCCCGACATTTCCATCTGGCTATCGGTATTTATCATATTGAATATTATTTTTTTCAGCGCGTCAAGGGCACCGCTGCCTGTTTTAATATGTTCGTGACGCACCTCTTGCTTTAGCTCGCTTACAAGGTCTGCGGCTACGTCTGCGCCTGTATCCGCCAAAATTAATTGTTCCTCCAGCTCATCGTAAAGCTCGTCTGTAATTTCGCCTGCGTTTATCATTTCGCCTATTGTGGCAAAAATGCCCTTGCGCGTTTTGCGCAAGCCTTCGCCAAGTTTATCAAAAAAGCCCATGATTGCCTCCAGTTTTTTATTTTGCTCTGCGCTTTGTATAAGCACCGTAAATATTTACGCTGCCATAATTACTACGTTACAAGGCTTGCGTCCACATGCTCTAGGTCCAGCTTTAAAAGCTTAGATACGCCGTCCTCCTGCATGGTAACGCCATATAGCACGTCTGCTTCTTCCATTGTACCACGACGATGTGTAATAACAATGAACTGTGTGTGCCCTGTAATGCGGCGCAAATATTGGGCATAGCGTGTAACGTTTACGTCGTCGAGAGCCGCCTCTATTTCGTCCAAAATGCAGAACGGTGCAGGGTTTACCGCCAAAATAGCAAAATATATGGAAATAGCTACAAGGGATTGCTCGCCGCCCGACAGGCTTTGCAGATTTTTGATTATCTTGCCCGGTGGTGCCACTTCAATTTCTATACCGCTTTCCAAAATATCCTCGCTGTCGGTAAGGGTAAGCTCGGCTGTGCCGCCGCCAAAAAGCTCTTTAAAAATGCGCTTAAAGTTTTGGTTGATATTTGCAAAGCTGTCTGCAAACATCGCTTTCATCTCGGTGCAAAGGCCATCTATCATTTTTTCAAGCTCCGACTTGCTCTTTTCCACGTCGTTTACCTGTGTGCGCATAAAGGTATAGCGTTCGCTTACCTCGGCATATTCTTCTATTGCGCCCACGTTTACATTGCCAAGTGCTTTTATTTTGCCGCGCACCTCGCCCACCATGCGGCGTAGCTCTGTAATAGTGTCGAACTCTACGCAGTAGCCCTGCGCATCGCCAAGAGTAAGCTCGTATTCCTCCCAAAGCTTTGCAATGGTTTGGTCGTACTCTGTTTCAAGGGCGGTTTTGCGCTCTGTAAGGCGCGCCACCTCGCGAGAAAGTTCCTCACGCGCATCGGTTATTTTGCGCACACGCGCCGTTTGCCCAGTAATTTCGCCCTCTTTTGCAAGGCGTTTTTGCGTGGTTTCGGTTATGGCATTTTCGCGTGCCTTAATATCCTCACGGCTGGTTGCAACTGCCGTTTCGATAGAAGATATTTTTTCTGCATTTTCGGTATTTAGGCTTTCAAGGCGCGCCACGTTCTCTGCTATTGCCTGCCTGCGTGCCTCTGCCTCGCCCACGCGCCCACTTAAAGACGCAAGTGCGTTTTTGTGTAAATCTATATCTTTTTCTGTGGCAAGACGCTGCATTTTAAGCTCGGACAATTCGCTTGCAAGGCGAGTGCGCGTTTCGTTAAAGCCGTCGTCGTCACCTGTAATGGCAGACATTTCTTTTTCAAGCACTGCCATTTCGCCCTCGGCGTCTTGCATTGCTTTTTCTGCCGCAGCAAAAGTAATGCCGCTTTGCTCTATTTGCTCCAGTAGCCGTTTACATTCGTTATTAAGCTGTGTTTCCGCGTTTTTAGCCGTTTCTAAGGCAGAATTAATACGGGTAAGCTCTACCTCACAGCGTATTTTGTCGCCGCCTGCGGTAATGCCCTCACTGTCTGTAGCAACAAGGTCTGCCGAAAGCGCGGTTACCTCTGCCTTTAATTTGTCGGTTATTTCTTCTGCCTGCTCACGCTTTTGCATTAGTGCCTTTACCTCGGCGCGCAAATCGTCTATCTCTTGCTTGCGAGAAAAAAGCCCTGCGGAGCGCGAAATGCTGCCCCCTGTAAACGAGCCACCTGCGTTTATAACCTGCCCGTCCCGTGTGACAATACGGTTGTGATAATCAAGGGCACGGGCAATGCGTGATGCCTCGTTGATATCGTCCACTATGATAATGCGCCCCAAAAGGTTGGAAACCACATTGTCGAAACGCTTATCGTAGCTTACTATATCCGCCGCACACACAGCACTGCCTGAAAGCTTTGCCTTGTCGAAATAGCTGCCCTTCATGGTATCAAGGGGCAAAAACGTTGCTCTGCCTGCTTTTTCGTCGCGCAGCATTGCCATTGCCGCCTTTGCGGCGCTTTCGTTTTCCACCACCACGTTTTGCAGTGCAAAGCCAAGTGCTGTTTCTATGGCAACCTCGTAGCCGTTTTTCACTGTTAAAATAGACGAAACAGGCCCAATAATTCCGCGCAAACGGTGGTCCCGCGACGCCTTTATTACAGATTTTACACTGCTTTGAAAGCCGTCCAGGTTTTTCTCAAGCTCCGAGAGCATATTTGCGCGCTGCTGCGCCGCCTCGATAGAACGCGAGATTGCCTGCTCTTTAATATCTGCGTCTTGCAGTGCTTTTTTGCGGCTATCCAGCTTCATGGTAAGGCCGGCTTTTATGTTTTCCAGCCTTGCAAGGCTATCTAGTGTGGTTTTTAAAAACGCATCTGTATCCTCTTTTTGCGAGGACAAATCCAAAATGGCGGCTTTGTTTTCTTCGCTGCTTACCTTTGCAGCCTCCATACGTGTTTTAGCCGCCTCGCTGCCCGAGATTGCCGCCGCCGCGCTTATTTTATTTGCCGTTACGGTATTTCCAAGCTCCATAATGCGTGACGCTACCACGCCGCGACGCTCGCCTGTTGCCGCGCTTTTTTGCAAAAGCTCCGACAAAAGCTTGTCCATTTGCGTGATGCGCACATCAAAATCCGCTATTTTGCCTTCACATTCGGCGATTATCTTATTATGGTTTTCGCTTTCGGCGCTTATGGCTTCGCCGCCGATATTGCTTTGCAAAAGCTCTTGCTTTAATCCTACAATGCTTTCGTTATTATGCGCAATATCGTTATTAAGTACAGCTATTTGCGCGTCACAGCCCGATACCTCCTCGGTAACTGTGCGTATCTCGGCATTAAGCCGTTCTATATCCACTATCATATGCTGAATTTCAAGGCGCACCGCCTCTGTGCTGCGGTCTATCTCCTCTATTTCGGCACTTTGGTTATCATAATCTTGGGTGGCAATTTCTATTTTGCGCTGCTGCTCACGCACGGTATCCTTTGCTTTTTGGATAGTATCTACCCACAGCGTTACCTCGTAGCTTTTGCGCTTATCCGAAAGCTCCAGAAACTGCTTTGCCTTTTTGCAGTCGCGCTCTAAAGGGCCTACACGCTCCTCTAGCTCCGCCAAAATATCACGCAGGCGCACAAGGTTATCCTCTGCGCTTGCAAGGCGGCGCTCCGCCTCATTTTTGCGATAACGATATCTTGCTATGCCAGATGCTTCTTCAAATATCTCTCGCCTTTCGGCAGATTTTGCGCCCACTATTTCAGATATGCGCCCTTGGCCGATAATGGAATATCCGTCGCGCCCAAGGCCTGTATCAAGAAAAAGCTCGTATATGTCTTTTAAACGCACATTTTGCCCGTTGATGCTGTATTCGCTGTCGCCTGAGCGATAGTATTTTCGGCCTATTATAACCTCGTCGTTATCCACATCTACGCGCCTATCGGTGTTGTCTACAATTAAATTTACAGCCGCAAAGCCCATGGCACTGCGCTTTTGTGTGCCGCCGAAGATAACGTCCTCCATTTTGCCGCCGCCACGCAGCTGCTTTGAGCTGGTTTCTCCAAGCACCCATCTAATGGCATCGGAAATATTGCTTTTGCCGCTGCCGTTTGGGCCTACCACTGCTGTAATGCCCTTATCGAATGTAACCTTTGTTCTGTCGGGGAACGACTTAAAGCCCTGTATTTCCAGTGCTTTTAAGACCATATTTTCACTTCCTCTATTGTAAATGCTCGCGCCTTTAGCCTTGTGCTTTCTTTAAAACCGATTTTGTAGCCAAGCTTTGCAAATCGGCTGATATTAGTGTTTTTTTGCCCTGCGGCGTTGCTGCGCGCATTTTGCGCAACATAGATATTATACTGCCCTTTGGGTAATGCGTAAAGCCTTTTTGCAATGGCAGAATAAAATATTTCGCTCTCGCAAAGCTGCCTAAAGGCAGGGTGATACGGCCCTGCAAGCACCTTGCCCTTTAAGCCCTCGTCTGCCGCAAGCCCCATGCGTATTACACGCACGTCTGCCGCCTCGCACATAAGCAAAAGCTCCGCCGAAATATCTGCGGCTTTTTCTATGGTAAGAGGCGTATAAAGCCCCTCTTTATAAAGCTGTGCCAAATGTGTGCCCTCAAGGGTTACCGCCGGATAAATGCGCATAGTCGCAGGTGCGCACGCCAAAAGCTTCGTCATGGTGTCCACCGCGCTTTCCCTCGGATTACCCTCGCCATATAGCCCCGGCATCATCTGTAGGCCAAGCTCAAAGCCTGCCGCCTTAATTTCCGCCGATGCGCGGCGCACGTCGTCTGCCGTGTGGCCGCGTCTGTTTAGCTTTAGCACCTCGTCGTCCATGCTTTGGGCGCCAAGCTCTATTGCGGTAACGCCGTATGCCTTTAGCTGAGCTAAAATATCCGCGTCTATGGCGTCAGGGCGAGTGGAAATGCGTATGCCCATGGCTCTGCCCTTTTGCACAAAGGGATATGCGGCGCGCAAAAGTGCCTCGCGATATACAGGCTCTATCGCCGTAAAGCTGCCGCCAAAAAATGCTATCTCGGTGTTTTCGCCGTTTTGCGGCAAAAATTCTTCGCAAAGCGCAGTTACCTCAAGGGGCTGCGGCGGCTTTTCTTTGGCGGAAATAATATTTTGGTCGCAAAAGCTGCACAAATGCTTACAGCCTGCATGCGGCACAAAAATGCTTAAATTAGCGTGTTTTTTCATCAGTACCCCATAAGCGCAAGGGCTTCCTTGGCGGCATCTTGCTCGGCTGCTTTTTTGCTGTGGCCTTCGCCGCTGCCAATGCAATTTGAATTTAGATACACTTCTACGGTAAAGCTTTTGTTATGGTCGGGGCCATGCTCTGCCGCCACATGATAGCGCAAACGCTCCTCTGGATTTTGCTGCACTATTTCTTGTAGGCGTGTTTTATAATCCTCCTCTGCGGCTGCCTCCGTTAAGGTTGCCGTTACAAAGGGCAAGATAAAAGCCTTAGCCTCGTCAAAGCCGCTGTCGAGATAAATAGCGGCAATCAGTGCCTCAAAGGCGTCTGACACAATGCTTGCGCGCTGCCTGCCTCCTGCTTTTTCTTCGCCGCGACCAAGATGCAAAAAACTGCCAAGGTCTATTTGCTTTGCAAACTCAAACAGCGCGCCCTCGCACACAAGGCTGGCACGCATGCGCGTAAGCTCGCCCTCGGCAAGGTTTTTATGTGTAAATAAATATTCCGCCACCACTATGGATAAAACAGAATCTCCCAAAAACTCCAAACGCTCATTATGCTTCATATGATGCTTTGCTTCGTTTGCATAGGACGTATGGGTTAGGGCAGTTTCCAATAGCTGTTTATCGTTAAAGGTGTAATTGATGGCTTTTTCAAGTATTGCTGTATCTGCTATCATTCCTCGTCCTCGACCTCCCGCGCCTTTAAAGCCTCGCTCATATCGGCAATTACTCCGTTTTCAACACATTCCTTTGCTTGGCGAATGGCGTTTTTAAACGCCTTTGCACCTGAGGAGCCGTGTGCCTTAATAACAGGCTGTTTTACGCCTAAAAATAATGCGCCGCCCGCCTCGTCTGCGTCCAGCTTTTTCTTAAAGGCCTTCATGCCGTCTTTCACTATTAAAAACGCGATTTTCGTAAATAAATTTGCCATAAACACTTTTTTTATTTCGCCCACAAGTGCCTTTGCAAGCCCCTCTGTAAGCTTTAAAACCACATTGCCCGTAAAGCCGTCGCATACCACAACATCTGCCTTGCCATAAGGCACGTCCTTTGGCTCGATATTGCCGATAAAATTAATGTCCTTGTTGCGTCGCATAAGGGCATTTGCCTCTATATAAGTGGGTGTGCCCTTGGTTTCTTCCGCACCGATATTTACAAGTGCCACCTCTGGATTTTTCCTGTGCGCTATTTTTTCGGCATAAATACTGCCCATGGTTGCAAAAGCGTCCAGCATTTCGGGGCGACATTCGGCGTTTGCGCCGCAGTCCAGCAATAAATACGGCTTTTCGGTGGCAGGTACCATGGTGGCTATTGCAGGGCGTTTTACGCCTTTAATGCGTTTCACTATCAAGGTTGCGCCTGTAAGAAGCGCACCTGTAGAGCCTGCGCTAACCATGGCATCGCCATCGCCTGCCGCCAGCATACGCAGAGCAACTACCATAGACGAATCTTTTTTATTGCGGATTGCGGCAGTGGGCTCGTCGCACATTTCTATTTCTTCGCTTGCGTTTACTACACGAATATTTGACATATCAATGGAGTTTTCGCGCACTGTATCTGCTATTTTGTCGCTGTTTCCCACTGCTATGATTTCTACGCCATATTCTTTTACAGCCTCGCTTGCACCAAGTAATATTTCCTTTGGGGCGTTATCTCCGCCCATTGCGTCTATAATAATTTTCATGCATATACCTCCATTATATTCATTTTAATGCCATGCTTAAAGTTTCCATTGCCTTTTGCGCCACTGCTTCATACCGCAGCTTTTTATCTTTAATGCGCGTTTCGCAAGGGGGCAATATGCCCATATTTGCGCCAAGTGGCTGAAAATGAGAGTTTTCCTCACTTATATAATGCAATAGCGCACCACACATAGTGCCCCTTGGCAAAAGCGGCATGGGCTCTGCGTTTAACCTCGCCATTATAAACCTTGCTGCCAAAAGCCCCGATGCCATGCTTTCCACATATCCCTCAAAGCCTGTTATCTGCCCCGCAAAAAACACATTTGGTGCGCATTTAAGGGATAAATCCTTTGACAACAGCTTTGGCGCATTTAGAAAGGTGTTGCGATGCATTACGCCGTAGCGCACAAATTCCGCATTGGCAAGCCCAGGTATCATGGAAAAAACTCGCTTTTGCTCGGCAAATTTAAGGTTGGTTTGAAAGCCTACAATATTATACATACTGCATGCCTTATCCTCTGCGCGCAGCTGCACATTTGCCCATGGGCGGTGGCCTGTTTTAGGGTTGACAAGCCCCACGGGGCGTAGTGGGCCATAGCGCATGGTGTCGGCACCGCGCCTTGCCATAATTTCTACAGGCATACAGCCCTCGAAAACATCCGGCTCTTTATCAAAAGCGTGCAGCTCTGCACGCTCGGCGGCAACAAGTGCCTCATAAAATGCATCGTAACCCGCCTTATCAAAGGGGCAGTTTAGATAATCCGCACCGCCGCGCTCGTAGCGTGACGCCGCGAAAACCTCGTTCATATCTATGGACTCGGCTGTAATAATAGGCGCAGCCGCGTCGAAAAACGCCAAGGCGTCCTCGCTTGTAAGACGCTTTATATCCTCTGCAAGGCCGCCCTCGGTTAAGGGGCCTGTGGCAACCAAGGTAATGCCACTGTTTTCGTCTAGGCTTTCCACCTCGCAAAGATGCACGGTAATGTTTTCTTCTGCATTTACAGCCGCTGTTACCGCCGCCGAAAACTCTGCCCTATCCACGGCAAGGGCACCGCCTGCCGCCACACGGCAGGTTTCGGCAATGTTTAAAAGCGTGCCACCCAAAAGCTGCATTTCTGCTTTTAATAAGCCCGATGCACTGGCAAGGCGGTCTGCTTTCAGGGAATTAGAGCATACCAATTCCGCAAAGCCCACTGTTTTATGTGCAGGGGAAAATTTATGTGGCTTTTGCTCGTAAAGCTCTACTTTAATGCCCTTTTTAGCAAGATATAACGCCGCCTCACAGCCTGCAAGCCCTGCACCGATTATTTTTACCTTTTCACTCATTTTGAAAACGGCTTTGAAAAGCCGCAGCCCTCCTTGGCGCAGTATAAAGTGCCCGATTTGCCGCCTTTTTTAAACAGCGATTTGCCGCACTCGGGGCATACCTCTGCCGTTGGCTCGTCCCAGCTCATAAATTCACATTCTGGATATTTTTCGCAGCCGTAATACACTCTGCCTTTTTTACTGCGGCGTATCAGCATACGTCCGCCGCAAAGCGGGCAAAGGCCGCCTGTGTCTTTTACAATCCGCTTTGTGGTTTTACATTCAGGAAAGCCCGGGCAAGCCAAAAACTTGCCAAAGCGCCCTGTTTTAATCACCATTTTGCGCCCACAGGTTTCGCATATTTCATCTGTTTCTTCGTCTGGCACTTTTATCTTTTGCCCCTCCATTGCATCTTCTGCTTTTTTGAGGGTTTTGTCGAAATCTTGATAGAAATTATCTATAACATCGCGCCATTCTGCTTTGCCGTTTTCCACGGTGTCAAGGTTGCGCTCCATTTGCGCGGAAAAAGTAACGTCCACGATATTTGGAAATTGCGCCATCATTAAATCGTTGATAACAAGCCCCAAGGTGGTGGGCTTTAGCTTTTTCGCCTCGCGCTCCACATAATCGCGGTCGATAATAGTGGTAATAATCGGCGCGTAGGTAGACGGGCGACCAATGCCGTTTTCCTCAAGGGATTTTATCAGCGTCGCCTCAGTGTATCTGGCAGGCGGCTGTGTAAATTTCTGCTCGCTTTTAAGCTCTTTCAGCTTTAATTCGTCGCCTTTTTTAAGCACTGGCAATGCCGTTTCTTTCTTTTCTTTTTCCTCTGTCGCTTCCTCATACAGTGCGGTAAAGCCGTCGAAGGTTACCACAAAGCCGCTTGCGCGGAAAATGTAATCCGCGGCGGAAATATCTGCCGAAACCGTGTCCATCTCACAGTCTGTCATTTGGCTTGCGATAAAGCGGCTCCATATTAAACGATACAGCTTTGCGGTATCGCCCGAAAGGCTCTTTTCCACTTCGTCGGGTGTTAATGTGGGCATTGTTGGGCGCACAGCCTCATGGGCATCTTGGGCGGCAGTGGCGTTTTTGGATTTATACACGCGTTTATCGTTATACACATATTTGTCGCCGTATTCGCCGCTGATATAGCCCTTTGCCTCGGCTACAGCCTCGTCTGAAATGCGCAAAGAATCTGTACGCATATAGGTGATAAGACCGATTGTTCCCTCGCCCGGAATGTCTACGCCTTCATATAATGTTTGCGCTGCGCGCATGGTGCGTGTGGCTGTAAAGCCAAGGCGGCGGCTTGCCTCCTGCTGTAATGTGGAGGTGATAAATGGAGGTGCAGGCGTTTTTTTGCGGCTGCCCTTATGCACCTTTGTCACGATGTAATCCGCACCATTTAATGCATCTTCTATAGCTTTTGCATCTTTTTCACATTCCACGGCGATTTTGTCGCCATTTGCCATGCTAAATAGGCGTGCCGTAAATTTTTTAGCCACGCCGCCCGGTGTAAGAACAGCGTCTATATTCCAATATTCCTTGGGAATAAACGCTTCTATTTCTTTTTCTCTATCCACTATTAGACGCACTGCCACGCTTTGCACGCGCCCTGCGGATAGGCCCCTGCGCACCTTACGCCATAAAAACGGCGAAAGCTTATAGCCCACAAGCCTGTCCAATATTCGGCGCGCTTGCTGTGCGTTGAACAAATCCATGTCAATGGTGCGTGGATTTGCCATACCTGTGGTAACGCCTTTTTTAGTAATTTCGCCAAAGGTTACTCTGTTTGTTTTTGTAACGTCCAGCCCAAGTAGATTGGCTAAATGCCAGCTTATTGCCTCGCCCTCGCGGTCAGGGTCAGTAGCCAAAAACACCTCGTCGCTTTGCTTTGCGGCGGTTTTCAGCTCTTTAATAAGCTTTTCTTTGCCCTTGATATTAATGTATTGCGGCTCATATTCATGCTCCACATCAATGCCAAGCTGGCTTTTAGGCAAATCTCTGATATGCCCCATAGACGCTGTAACTTCAAAGCCATCGCCTAAATATTTTCTTATGGTTTTTGCCTTTGCAGGCGACTCCACAATTACTAATTTCGACATATATTCCTTACTTTCCGGGAAAGCTCCCTTTTAAGATTTGACCTGTGTCACAATATATCATTCGTCAAAATGCTATATTGCGCATAAGCCTATGGCTTGCGCATAAAATCGCCCCGCGAGTGTATATTCAGGCGTTTACAACCTTTAAAACGCCATCTAACATACGTTAAGTTGCTATATAACAGGGCTATTGTATAATAAACTGTCTGCCTGCAATCTGCTTTGCCGCACCTGATAATTCAAGCTCTGTTAAGCACGCCATTACCTTGGCAGGCGACATCTTGGTTTCACTGCAAAGCACCTCTATGGATTTTGGCATAGGCGAAAGATGTATTTTTACCTCTGCCGCATCTGCGCTGAACGAAAAATCCAGTACGGGTGCTGTGTCCTCTTTAATATTGGAAATAGATATTGCGTATGCATCTAATATATCCGATGCCGAGGTTACCGGAGATGCGCCCTCACGCAATAGGGCGTTTGTGCCCTCGGACATGGGCGAATAAATACTTCCCGGTACGCTGAAAATGTCCTTGCCATATTCAAGCGCAAAGCCAACTGTGTTCATAGTGCCTGACGCTCTGCGCGCCTCTGCCACGCATACGCCGCGCGAAATACCTGCTATAATGCGGTTGCGCGCTAAAAAATATGCTTTTTGTGGTGACACCTCAGGCGGATATTCGCTGATAGTAACGCCCACCTGTTCTATTATTGCCTTTAATGTGCGGTTTTGTGCAGGATAGCAGTAGCTGTGCCCAAATGCAAGGCATGCCACCGTGGGCATCTCCTCGGCTATTGCGGCCTTATGCGCCTCGCTGTCCAGCCCCTCTGCAAGCCCAGATACAAGCACCACGCCTGCTTTGGTAAGCACCTTTGCGATATCTCTCGTCACCTCAATGCCGTATCCCGACGGGCGTCTTGTGCCGATAATCGCAAATAAAAAATAATTGTTTAATATTGTAATATCGCCCTTATAATATAGCACGGGCGGTGGGTTTGTGATGTCGCGCAGAGCCTCGGGATATGACAGCTCACTGTAATTTACAATGCCCACGCCCAAGCTTTTACACTGGGTTACCGTTTTAATGAATTCGCTTGGTGACGTGCTATTCAGCACCTCCAGCTGCGAGGCGGATAGCTCCTGCGGCACTGTGTTTTTTGCCGATAATAAAGCCTCAGGCGTTTCGTATCGGGCAAGCACTGCGCCTGTATTTTGGGCATTATTCCCCAATACATTCGCATACCATAGCCAGTCCTCTTGCCTCATATGCCGCCCTCCCCTCTAAAATGCCACAAAAGTATGCTTGCCGCCGCTGCCGCATTAAGCGATTCCACCATGGCGGAAATGGGTATGCGCACGGCTTTGTCGCAAATCGCCTTTGTTTCGGCGGTAATGCCCTGCCCCTCGTTGCCTATTACCATTACAATGTCTTGCCCCTGTTTCGGCATTACGCTTTCAAGAGGAACAGAATTTTCAAGGCAGGCGGCAAGAGTAAGCGCGCCACGCTTTTTTAAAATAGGGAATAGCGCATTAAAATCGCAGTCTGTAAGCACCGAAAGCTTTACGGCGGCACCCATGGACGCGCGTATCGCTTTGCCACAATATACATCAGCGCATTTGCCCGAAAGCATAACGCCTTTATAATTAAACGCCGCCGCACTGCGCAATATTGCGCCTACATTAGCAGGATCCTGCACGTTTTCAAGAGCAAGCCAGCTACCCTTTGCAAGGCTTTGCGCATTTTGCTTTGGCATGGCAAACACGCAAAAAACGCCCTGTGGAGCTTTTACGTCCGACAGCTTTTGAGCCACAGTGTCAGCTACACAATATTGCTGCGTGCCTAAGTATTCGCCCGCGCTTTGCGCATTTTCGGTATAAAACACCATTTCAGGCGGAATAACCGCCGATATGTCCGAGCAAAGCTTTAAGCCCTCTGCCACAAAAAGGTTTTCTTCGTGACGGAAGGCCGCATTATCTCGCAGCTTGCAATAATACTTCACTTTTTCGTTATCGCGGCTTTTTATGAAATCTGCCATTTAATGCCCCCTTTAAATTACAGAAAATTTGTATCGCTTTTCCTATTCAAAGGCAGTGCATTGCGCGTGGTATTGCATATGCATATGCAAATTACATGCAAGCAACGCCTATTTTGGCATATGCTCTAAATACAAAGCGACGCCCGGGCAATCCTGCGCGGGCGCTCACATTTGTTCTATTTTGCAGCCTTAGCTGTGGCAATTAAAGCCGAAAAGCTGGCGGCGTCATGGATAGCCATTTCAGAAAGCATTTTGCGGTTAAGCTCTATGCCACTTTTTTTCAGGCCGTTCATAAATGTAGAGTAGTTGATACCCTCTGCGCGGCATGCAGCGTTGATACGTGTAATCCACAGGCTGCGGAAATCACGTTTTTTCTGCTTACGGCCGACGAAAGCGTAGTTACCGCTTTTCATAACCTGCTGTTTAGCCATTTTAAAATGTGTAGATTTACTGCCGTAATAGCCTTTAGCAAGCTTTAGTGTTTTTTTCCTTCTTTTGCGCGTCATTACAGCGCCTTTGATACGAGCCATATTCTATATCTCCTTTAAATGCTGATAATTTTTTAGTTTTCGCCTAGGCGTACGGTAGCATTGCTTTTACTGCTGCTGCGTTCGTCTTGTCGGCATATGCGGATTTGCGGAAACCGCGCTTCAGCTTAGTGGTTTTCTTTGTAAGAATGTGGCTGCGAAAAGCATGACCACGCTTAACTTTGCCGTTCTTTGTGAGTTTAAAGCGTTTCTTTGCACCTGAATGTGTTTTAATCTTAGGCATATTAGTAATCCTCCTTAAATTTTCGCCTGCGGTGGTGTGAGGAACATTTGCATGCTGCGTCCCTCAAGCTTTGGCTGCTTTTCGACAATAGCGTCCGGAATAGCCTCGGCAAAGCGTTTATGCACCTCTAGCCCCAGCTCCGTATGCGCCATCTCGCGTCCACGAAAACGAATGGATGTCTTCACCTTGTCGCCCTTGGCAAGGAATTTCATTGCCTGTGCAACCTTCGTGTTAAAGTCGTTCGAGTCTATGTTGAGGGATAGACGGATTTCCTTTATTTCAACAACTTTTTGATTTTTCTTTGCTTCCTTATCCTTTTTTTGCAGTTCAAAGCGATACTTGCCGTAATCCATAATTTTACATACGGGCGGTATTGCCTGCGGAGCAATTTTTACAAGGTCAAGGCTCTTGTCTTCAGCCAATTTCATTGCGTCCATAGTGGATACAACGCCAAGCTGGCTGCCGTCCGCGTCAATAAGACGCACCTCTTTGTCACGAATGTCTTCGTTGATCTCCAGTTCCTTTTTGTTTGCGCTAATCGTAAAGCACCTCCGTTTTTTTAATTAAAAAAAGTACGGCCTGCATGCTGCAAGCCGTACAAAACAAACTAAATTACACTAAAGTGTACCTATAAGTTCCGTAATAAACCCGATGCAAAAAGCACACAAGGTGAGCGGCTGCAAGCCAAAACTACTTTATTTACTTGTTTAGTATAACCTGTGATTGTGCTATTGTCAAGGATTATTTAAGCTATTTGCAACTTATTTTTCTTTATCCTTGATGTATTTATCTATTGCGGCTGCCGCGTTCTTGCCCGCGCCCATTGCCAATATTACAGTGGCGGCGCCTGTTACCGCATCTCCGCCTGCATACACTGCCTCACGCGCTGTAAGGCCGTCATCTCCGTTTGTGATAATGCAACCCTTGCGGTTTATTGCAAGCCCCGGTGTGGTGCTGCTGATTAATGGGTTTGGCGACGTGCCAATGCTCATAATCATACAATCGGTTTCAAGCAAAAATTCGCTGTTTGGCTTAGTTACAGGGCTGCGCCTGCCGGATTCGTCCGCTTCGCCCAGCATCATTTCGTTGCAGCGCATGGCTCGCACACAGCCGTTTTCGTCGCCAAGCACCTCTATGGGGTTAGAGAGGGTTTTAAATATTACACCCTCCTCTATGGCATGCTCCACTTCCTCAAGACGTGCAGGTAGCTCCTCCATACCGCGGCGATACACTGTGTATACATTTTCCGCGCCCATGCGCAGTGCGCAGCGTGCAGCGTCCATTGCCACGTTGCCTCCGCCCACTACCGCAACATTTTTGGCGTGCATTACAGGGGTTTTACTGCCCTCTTTATACGCCTTCATCAAATTAATTCGCGTTAAAAATTCGTTGGCGGAATATACGCCCTTTAAGCTTTCGCCGGGTATATTCATAAAGCGAGGCAGCCCTGCGCCTGAGCCGATAAACACAGCCTCGTTGCCCATTTGAAACAGTTCGTCAATGGTTAGTATTTTTCCTATTACCATATTTGTTTCTATTTTTACGCCCATATCGCGCAGACCGTCTATCTCGCGTTGGACAATTGCCTTTGGCAGACGAAACTCAGGTATGCCGTATACCAATACGCCCCCCGCTGTGTGCAGAGCCTCGTATACGCTTACCTCGTAGCCTAGCTTTGCAAGCTCCCCTGCCGCCGTAAGCCCCGATGGGCCTGAGCCGACTATTGCAACTTTATGCCCGTTCTGTGTAGGAACAGCAGGCTTTTTATCGGAATGTTCGCTGTGATAATCTGCCACAAAGCGTTCCAAACGGCCGATGCCCACGCTTTCGCCTTTTACTGCGCGCACACATTTGCCCTCGCACTGGCTCTCCTGTGGGCACACTCGGCCGCAAACGGCAGGCAGCGCGCTTTGCGCCGATAATATTTCATACGCGCCCTCAAAATCGCGCTCTGCCACTTTCATTATAAAGGCAGGAATATCAATGCCCACAGGGCAGCCCGAGCGACATGGCTTTTTGGGGCAGTTAAGGCAGCGTTTTGCCTCTCCTACTGCCATTTCCTCTGTATATCCAAGGGCAACCTCGCTAAAGTTTTTGTTGCGCTTGTCCGCGTCTTGCACGGGCATTGGGCATTTAATTGGTGTCATATCAGCCATTGTTTACAGCACCGCCTTTTAATAAATTGCAAGATTTTTCTCGCTGGTGTGTTTCAAATTCCTTATACATGCTGCCGCGCTGTAACGCCTCGTCAAAGTCCACCAGGTGGCCGTCAAAATCCGGCCCGTCTACGCAGGCAAATTTGGTTTCTCCACCCACTGTAAGGCGGCAGCCGCCGCACATGCCTGTGCCGTCTATCATAATGGGGTTCATGGAAACCACGGTTTTTATATTGTATTTTTTAGTTAGCAAACAAACAAATTTCATCATAACAAGCGGCCCGATAGCGATTACCTCGTCGTATTCGTTGCCGTCTTTGATAAGGCTTTCAAGGGCGTTTGTTACAAGGCCTTTTTCGCCGTGGCTGCCGTCATCTGTCATCATAAGCAGCTTGTCGCTTACCTTTGCAAAATCGTCTTCCAATATCACAAGGTCTTTATTGCGAAAGCCCACTATGCTGTGTACACAGCAGCCCATGGCATGCAGCTTTTTCGCAATTGGATATGCAATGGCACAGCCCACGCCTCCGCCTACCACAGCCACCTTTTTAAGGCCATCTACATGGCTTGCAACGCCAAGCGGCCCAACCAAATCCTGTAAAGCGTCACCTTGGCAAAGAGTATCCAATTCCATAGTGGCACCGCCGACTATTTGATAAATAATCGTAATAGTACCGTTTTGGCGGTCGTAATCCGCAACGGTCAGCGGTATGCGCTCGCTGTCGCCTTTTGCGCGAAGAATGATAAATTGTCCCGGCTCTGCTTTTTTGGCAATAAGCGGTGCGCTTATCACCATTTTGCTTACTGTAGAGTTAAGCGAAGTTTTTGCAAGAATCGTAAACATAGGCATCTCCTTAAAAATATTTATTTTAATGTATCATAGAATGCAAAAAAGAGCAACCTAATTTTCTGATTTTACAGTGAAATTTTGCAGTGAAACAGTAAAATATCCGTACATTTGCTTAACACTCAAGCACCATGCAGATGGGCTTATCGGTTTTCAGCAAATCCACACTGCGCTGTTTGTAGACGACACCGCCACAGCGCCTGCGGAAAGCGCGTTCATCACGTCTTCTTTATCCGTGATAAGTCCGCCTGCTATAATTGGCTTTTCAATGCTTGCGCAAAGGCCTTTTATTATTTTAGGCATTACGCCCGGCAATATTTCCACAGCGTCTGCCGCGGATAAAAGCTGCTTGTTTATATTGGTAAGGGATAAAGAATCCAGCACAAAAAAGCGTTGCACCGTTAAAAGTCCTTTTGCCTTAGCGTATTTTATAAGGCCGGGCTTTGTGGATATAATGCCGTCTGCTTTTGTGTATTCCACTATAAAATCCACTGCCGCCTCCCGTGCGCTAAGCCCCTCTACAAGGTCTAAATGTATCATGGCAAGCTTGCCTGTCGCCTTTATTTTGCCTGTAATTTCAGATATATCCGCAACCTTGCCATATAATACAAACACCACCTCGCACTCGCTTTTAAGCGCGCACAAAAGCCCTGCCGCATCTTTTGCCGCCGCCACCACGGGCTGTATCTGCAAGGCATCTAACAAAGCGTTATTATTCATCATATAATACTTTCCTTTCGAGGCTGTTTTTATAGGCAATTGCGAAACGCGCGCACCTGTAATTTTGTACAGCTTTATCCATTTTGCAATTGCCCACTGCTTTAATAACGGTATATGTGGATATCCGCAGCTTGACATAAGTATGCATGCTGTTTTTACAATGCCAACGCCGCATTTACCGCGCTGATATCAGGCACTGTGCGCATGCTGCCATAGCTTTGTGTAGACAAGCTTGCAGCGGTGCAGGCAAAGGCGGTAATCTTCTGCAATTCCTCTCGCGTTAAATCCTGCGGCTGCTTTGCGCTTTCCAGCACGCCATACATGGCGGCACCGCCGAATATATCGCCTGCGCCTGTGGTATCTACCGAGGTTATGCCTTGAGGAATTTTTACATAGCCTGTGCATTTGCGCGTGGCAAAATATGCGCCCTGCTTGCCAAGGGTTACAAACACAAGCTTTGCGTTATAATCCACAAGGCATTTTTCCGCGCCCTTTCCGTCCATGCAATCAAACAGAAACTCTATTTCCTCAAGGCTTATTTTTACTATATCCGCTTTGGAAAGTCCCCATTCCATCTGCCGCTTTGCGTCCTCTAAATCCGCCCATAGGGGCGCACGCAAATTAGGATCGAAGGAAATTATCTTTCCTTTTGCTTTTGCATATTCCACTGCTTTTTTAGTGGCAGTACGCATCGGCTCGTCTGTAAGGGAAACAGTGCCAAAATGAAAAACGTCCGCTTTGTCTATCAGCGACAAATCCAGCTCCTCATATTTTAACATTGTATCTGCTCCGGGTTTTCGCGCAAAGGCAAATTCCCGTTCGCCGCTTTTTTTAAGGGTGACAAACGCCATGGTGGTAAACACATCTTTATCTGTTTTAACGCCGCTTATATCTATGCCCACTGCCTCCATGCTGCCTTTTAAAAGCTCCCCAAAGGTATCGCCGCCCACCTTTGCCAGCATGGCTGTTTTTACGCCATACTTGCTCAGCGTCGCCAAATAATTCAGCGGCGCACCGCCTGCGTGCGCCTCCATTGTAGGATATCCCTCATGGTCGGCGCTTTGCATAGTAAAATCTATCAGAGCCTCGCCCATTGCAACTACGTTCGACATTATAGCTCCCCCTATTATTTTCTGTTTTCTGCATAATTTCTTTATAATTGCGTTAATTTCGCTGCGTTTCACACACGCATAACATTTATCAAAATGCCATACTGCGCGTAAAGCCACAGGCTTGCACATAAAATCGCCACATGAGAGGATATTCATACGCTTACAACCTTTAAAACGCATCTATTATAAGTTAAGTCGCTATATCCCCAATCTGATTGTTTTCCACCATTTTACATCAAAATTTTCTTAGCGTCTATACAATTCTTTCATTTTGTTACTGTGCGGTATTTTTTAGGGCTTACGCCTTTATATTTGCGAAAAGTGCGTGTAAAATAGCTTAAATCGTTAAACCCACAGGAAAGGGCAATGTCTGTGACGGAATCGCTTGTTACAGAAAGCTGTTCTCCTGCACACTCCACACGGTAATAGTTTAGATAATCTATAGGCGTTCTGCCTGTGGTTTCCGCAAAGGCGCGGCAAAAATATTTAGGCGCCATGCCTGCCTCCTCGGCAAGGTCGTTTAATGTAAGGGGCAAAGAATAATCTGTGCGTATGCGGTGCAACACGCGTTTCATCTGCTTTACACGGCGGTGTGTTTTGCGCTGAGAATCGTCTACACAATAAGTGGGCTTTGCCAGCACTGTGCCTATAAACTGCCACAATAGCCCTGTGATAATCAGCTCGTAGCCGCGTGGCTCCTTTGCCATTACCGTAAATATTTCATCTGCAATTTTAGCCTCGCTTGTATCTCTTGCAAAATACGGGTTTTGCCGCGCATATTCGGGCAAAAGCTCTATGGCGGCGGTAGCGGCGGTATTGTTTAGCATAAACCGCCCCATATCAAATACAAGGCACTCGTATGTACAGCCGTATGGCACGCCCCCATGTATTACGCCGCCTGTTATCAGCGCCGCGTCGCCGGTGTGTAACAAAAGCACCTCTGTATCTAGCGACAAGGCAAATTCGCCCTCCTGCACAAGTATTATTTCATATTCCATATGCCAATGAAACGGCATTTGATACCTTGGGTGTAATGGTGTTACAAGGCTTAATTCTATGGGGAAATCGAAAGTTCCGCGCATCTTATTTTCGTGATAAGCTAAATAATTCATAAAGCGCCCCCTAAATGTGAATATAATACTAGTTTTTGTTATTATACACCAAGATTAATTAGAATTGCAACAGTATAATACAAGTATAGACGGTAGACTTGCTATGCAAGTTTAAATAATAAAAAATAGGAGGCAAAAGATGGATATTAATGTAATTAAAGAGCAAATCTGTGATGTGTGCCACAAAATGTGGCAGCTTGGCTGGGTAGCCGCAAACGACGGCAATGTATCCGCACGTCTTGAGGACGGCACATTTCTGGCGACACCTACAGGTATCAGCAAATCCTTTATCACACCTGAAAAGCTGGTGCGCATAAACGCAAAAGGCGAAATTTTAGAAGCTGCTGAGGGCTATCGCCCATCAAGCGAAATTAAAATGCATCTGCGCTGCTACGAAAAGCGCGAGGACGTATGGAGCGTTATCCACGCACACCCACCCGGCGCAACAGGCTTTGCCGTAGCCCATAAATCTATGGACATGTATAATATGATAGAGGACGTGGCGGTTATCGGCTCTGTGCCTCTTACACCATATGGCACGCCCTCCACTGTAGAAGTGCCAAACGCCATTGAGCCGTTTCTTGAGGAGCATGACGTAATGCTCCTTGAAAACCATGGTGCGCTTGCCGTAGGCAGCGACGTTTTCACTGCGTTTTATCGTATGGAAAGCTTAGAGCTTTGGGCAAAAATTACCATAAACGCCGTTATCCTCGGCGGCAGCCGCGACATTAGCCGCGAAAATATCCAAAAGCTTATTGACCTTCGCGGATATTACGGCGTTACAGGTCGTCACCCGGGATATAAAAAATATCCAAGCGAAGAATAACACTCGTTAAGTAGACGATGTACCGTTTATTTGCTCTTATGACACAGCTTATAAGGGCGCAGAGTAAATACAACAATTTCCGCTAAAAGCGGCAAATATAAGAAAGAAGGATGTACTGTTATGGCTAATCGCATAGTATTAAACACCGTTTCTTATCATGGCAAGGGCGCAATTTCCGAAATCCTAGGAGAATTGAAAGGGCATGGCTGCACAAAGGCTTTTGTTTGCACAGATCCCGACCTTGTAAAATTTGGCGTATCCAAAAAAGTTACCGATTTGCTTGAGGGTGTATTCCCCTATGTGCTGTTCAGCGAAATTAAAGCAAACCCAACCATTGAAAACGTACAGGGCGGCGTAAAAGCATTTAACGCCTCAGGCGCAGACTGCATTATTGCCATAGGCGGCGGCAGCGCAATGGACACGGCAAAAGCTATCGGCATTATTGCCAAAAACCCCGAGTTTGCAGATGTGCGCAGCCTAGAGGGCGTAGCACCTACCAAAAACCATGCCGTTTACACAATTGCAGTACCTACAACCGCAGGCACCGCAGCAGAAGTAACCGTAAACTACGTTATCACAGACGTAGAAAAACGCCGCAAATTCGTGTGCGTTGATAAAAACGACATTCCCGAAGTAGCCGTGGTAGATCCCGACATGATGGCAAGCATGCCAAAGGGCCTTACAGCCGCTACAGGTATGGACGCGCTTACACATGCTATCGAGGGATATATCACTCTTGGCGCATGGACAATGACAGACATGTTCCACATTAAAGCAGTAGAGCTTATTTCAAAGCATCTACGCGGCGCAGTTGCAGGCGAAGCCGAAGGCCGCGAAGGCATGGCGTTGGCACAGTATATTGCAGGGCAAGGCTTTTCCAACGTTGGGCTTGGCGTAGTGCATAGCATGGCGCATGGCCTTGGCGCATTATACGACACACCACACGGCGTTGCAAACGCTATCATTCTTCCCACGGTAATGGAATATAACGCCGAGGCAACAGGCGACAAATACCGCGACATCGCCGCCGCAATGGGCGTAGAGGGCACAGCCGATATGGACATTGCCACTTGCCGCAAAGCTGCCGTAGCCGCTGTTAGCAAGCTTGCCGCTGATGTGGGTATTCCTAAAAACCTTGCAGGTATACTTAAAGAAGAGGACATTCAGTTCCTTTCCGAAAGTGCATATGCAGACGCATGCCGCCCCGGCAACCCACGGGATACAAGCGTTAAAGAAATATCCGAGCTTTTCCGCAAGCTGCTGTAATTTGCTGACATAACACTTGTTAAGTACCATTTCATAGCTTTATATACGATTTAAAGCCATCGGTATACGTCCTAATTGATGGCAGCCGATGGCTTTTGTTTATTGCAATGTAATTACACATTTTAACTAAAGGAGGTAAAATATGCTTAAAAACATTCCTTCAATCATTTCCCCTGCCCTATTAAAGGTGCTGATGGAAATGGGACACGGCGACGAAATAGTGTTGGCAGACGGCAATTTCCCCTCAGAAAGCGTGGGCAAGGACGCAGTAGTAGTGCGTGCAGACGGCCACGGAGTAACCGAGCTTTTAGACGCAATATTAACGCTGATGCCCCTTGACGCATATTCTGAAAAACCTGTTGCGCTTATGAGCGTTGTGCCAGGCGACGACGTGCATCCCACCATATGGGAGGACTATAAGCGTGTGCTTGGCAAGCATGAGCCTATGCATAGCGACATCGAAATGATAGAGCGTTTCGCTTTTTACGAGCGCGCCAAAAAAGCATATGCAATAGTTGCCACAGGCGAGGGCGCAATTTATGCCAATATCTTGCTTAAAAAGGGTGTAGTAAAATGATGTACACTGTTTTAGCCTTCGATTTTGGCGCGTCCAGCGGCCGCGCCATTAAAGCCGTATACGACGGCACGTCACTTACATATAATGAAGTGCATCGCTTTGACAACGTGCCTATAGAAAAAGACGGTAAGCTATGCTGGGATTTTGACGATTTAATGCGCAATGTAAATATTGGCATTGACAATGCAAAGCCCTTCGACAGCGTTGCCTTCGACACATGGGGCGTGGATTACGGCCTTTTAGACCAAAACGGAAAATTGATGAGAAACCCCGTGCATTACCGTGATGTGCGCACAAACGGCATGGCGCAAAAAGCGCAGCAAGCAATGACAAGCAAAGAGCTGTACGCCGAAACAGGTGTGCAGATTATGGATATCAACACCTTGTTTCAGCTTATAACCGAGGACTTAACGGGCGTTAAAACCATACTCCACATGCCTGATTTGTTCGCTTATTCCCTTTGCGGCAACGCCGTATGCGAAGAAAGCACAGCAGGCACAAGCCAAATGCTTTCTCCCACTGCCAAGGCTTGGAGCGACAAGGTGCTAACGGCTTACAAAATACCGAAAAGCATTTTTGCGCCTATAGTGAAAAGCGGCACGGTAATCGGCAAATATGAAAACGCGAAAGTGATATCCGTGGCAGGGCACGACACACAATGTGCCATAGCCGCCATGCCTGTTCAAAGCGAAAACGCCGCGTTTTTATCTTGCGGCACATGGTCGTTGCTTGGGTGCGAGCTTGACACTCCCGTTCTTACAGAGCAAAGTCTGGAGCTTAACCTTTCAAACGAGCTTGGCGCAAACGGCAAAATAAATTATCTTAAAAACATTATCGGGCTATGGCTGATACAAGAAAGCCGCCGCGAATGGAAACGCCAAGGCAAAGAATACTCCTATGGAGATTTAGAACGCCTCGCCCTTGACGCAAAGCCCTTGCAATATTTTATAGATCCCGACGCGCCGGAATTTGCACCGCCCGGAGATATTCCACAGCGAGTGCAAGATTATTGCCTTAAAACGGGGCAAGGTATGCCTCAAACTGTAGGCGAAATTATGCGATGCATCTACGAAAGCCTTGCTTTAAAATATTGCTTTGCATTAAACCAAATTAAAACCGCCACCAATAAAAGCTTTGATGTTTTACATATTTTAGGCGGCGGCACCAAGGACAGGCTTTTGTGCCAAATGGCAGCAAACGCCCTAAATATTCCCGTAATAGCAGGGCCTATCGAAGCAACGGCTCTTGGCAATATTATTATCCAATTAACGGCGCTTGGCGCAATAAAGGACATTGCAAACGGACGCGAATTAATACGTAAAACAGAACCCGTAAAAACATATAATCCGTGCGAAGTAACAGCATGGAAAGATGCATATGAAAAATATAGGAGGTTATTATAATGTTATATCCAAAAATAGGTATTCGACCAACAATTGACGGCCGCTGGGGCGGCATACGCGAGGGGCTTGAGGCGCAGACAATGGGCATGGCAACAAGCGCGGCAAAGCTAATAAGCGAAACGCTTAAATATCCCGACGGCACACCTGTGCAGTGCATTATAGCTGACAGCACCATAGGCGGCGGCGCAGAAGCCGCAGCATGCCAAGACAAGTTTTCCACCGAAAATGTTGTGGCTACTTTAAGCGTAACACCTTGTTGGTGCTATGGCAGCGAAACCTTTGACATGGATCCTAAAACCATTAAAGCCGTTTGGGGCTTTAACGGCACAGAGCGTCCGGGCGCCGTTTATCTTGCGGCTGTTCTTGCCGCACATGCGCAGAAAGGCCTGCCTGCTTTCAGCATTTACGGCCATGATGTGCAGGATATTACCGACACCTCCATTCCCGCCGACGTGGAAGAAAAGATTATCCGTTTTGCCCGTGCAGCTGTTGCCGTGGGTTGGATGAAGAACAAAGCATATGTAAACCTTGGCGGTGTTGCCATGGGTATTGCAGGCAGCTATTGTGACGCATCTGTATTCCAAAAATATTTCGGCATACGTGCCGAATGGGTAGACATGACAGAAATTGTGCGCCGCATTACTCTTGGCATATACGACGCAACCGAATACGAAAAAGCTCTTGCATGGGTAAAAGCAAACTGTAAAGAGGGCTTCGACTGCAACAAGGGTAAAAAGCTTGCAGACATCGTAACAAAATCCAAAGTAGTTCCTGCCAATGAGGACTGGGAATTTATCACTAAGATGACCATGGTTATGCGCGATATCCTTTATGGCAACCCGAAGCTTGCCGAGATGGGCTGGCACGAGGAAGCCCTTGGCAAAAACGCAATTGCAGGCGGTTTCCAAGGCCAGCGCAACTGGACAGACTGGCTGCCAAACGCCGACTTTACCGAGGCTATTATGGCAAGCACCTTCGACTGGAACGGTGCAAAAATGCCTACACCCTTTGCCACAGAAAACGACACCTGCAACGGCATAGCCATGATGCTTGGAACACTTGTTACAAACACAGCACCTTGCTTTCATGATGTGCGCACTTACTGGAGCCCAGACGCGTGCAAGCGCGTTACGGGCAAAGCCCCAACGGGTGCCGCCAAAGATGGCTTTATCCATTTGATTAACTCCGGTGCAACCGCGCTTGACGGCAGCGGTGCCGCTAAGAACGAAAAAGGCGAGGGCTGCATGAAACCCTTCTGGGACATGAAAGCTGCCGACATTAAAGCTTGCACAGACGCTACCGACTGGTGCCGTGCAAACTACGAATACTTCCGCGGCGGCGGTTTCTCAAGCCATTTTAAAACCTCTGCGGAAATGCCTATCACCATGCTGCGCGTAAACATTGTAGAGGGCATAGGCCCCGTTATCCAGATAGCCGAAGGCACTACAGCCGTGCTGCCTGATGACATGCACAGCACCATTGATTTGCGTACAGACCGCACATGGCCTACCACATGGTTTGCTCCGCGCCTTACCGGCGAGGGCGCATTTAAAGATGTGTACAGCGTCATGGCAAACTGGGGTGCCAACCACGGCGTAACAGTTTACGGCCATGTGGGTGCAGATTTAATTACGCTTGCGTCCATGCTTCGCATACCTGTAACCATGCATAATGTACCTGCCGAAAAGGTATATCGTCCACACGCATGGGCAGCCTTCGGCACAGAGGATTTACAAGCTGCCGATTACAAAGCATGTGCAGCATATGGCCCCTTGTATAAATAATCAGCCTAATAAAATTGCAAAGCACAGTGCCTTTTACATGGCTAATACATCGCGTATATCAAGGCACAAAATTTGAAATAAGCTGATTTGCTTTAATCAAAATTCGCGCAAAATTATCGCCTTTACAAAAGCTCTTTAAGGGTTTTGTAAAGGCGATTTTTATATGCTTTTGCGCTGTGCAAATATTGTTTTACACATAGAAGCTTTATCACATTCTAATGCTTTTCGTGTTGAGAAAATTTGACACAAACTGTAATTTACTTTATATAACCACTGTTTACTTCCCGTATGATAATTAAACAATATGCCATAAAATAAAATATACTATGCTGTAATATTTTCTCCCATAAGCTGTTTTTATATACTATCAGCGTTATTATCGTCGTATTATACGCGCAGGAATACATATCATGCGACTTATTTTCGCCTTATGCGCAGTTTTAAATCATTAAGTTTCTTGATAAATCGTTATATTTTGCTTTTGAGCATTAATTCAATTGCACGCATTTAGATATCGTATGATAGCTTTTGAAGGCGTATTTATTTTTACATTGTCTTTAAAATGTGATACAATATAAGCATATTTAAAGAGGGGTGCGCTATGTTAGACTATAGCCTTACGGTTTTAAACCAAATTTTCATAATGTTTCTTTTAATGATGATAGGTTTCGCCCTTGCGAAATTAGGCGTTATTAACGACAGCGGCTCGTCGCAAATATCATCTCTTTTGATGAAAGCAATTATGCCTGCCATGATAGTTTCCGCCTTTTCGCGGGAGTACGATTCGGCTCTTGCCATGCAGCTTTTACAGGCGTTTGTTTTGGTGATAATTGTATATGCCGTGCCGATAATTTTTGCAAGAATTTTTTATAAAAACAACCCTGACAAAGCAATGTGCATTGTTATGTCCAACAACGGCTTTATGGCAATACCGCTTATTCAGGCATTGCTTGGCAGCGTGGGTGTGTTCATTGGCAGTGTGCATATTGTAGGTGCAAATATACTTACTTGGACATATGGCATCTCCCTTTATGGCGATAAAGCAAAGGGCAAGGCGTGGAAAATGCTTGTGCTAAACCCCGGTACAATTGCCCTTGCCTGCGGCCTTGTGCTTTTCCTAACTCCCGTATATTTACCGACGCCCATACTTACCACGGTGAATTATTTAGCCGCCGCCAACACGCCTGTTGCCATGATTTTGCTGGGTACCTATCTTGCCAATATCAAGCTTTTGCCATGCCTTAAAGATAAAGGGCTTATGATACTTTCCTTCGTAAAGCTTATTTTGATACCGCTTATCCTTATAGGCATATTCGCCCTTATCCCCTTTGGCTCCATGGTGCGCTGTGCCATGCTGATAGGCTCTACCGCGCCCACAGGCATGATAGTATCCATGATAGCGCAATACTGCGGTCGGGATTATAGCTGGAACACAAGCGCAGTAACCTTTACCACCTTGCTAAGCATCATTACCATGCCGCTTATCCTCACCCTTATGCAAGCAGTGCTTGGATAATGCTGTTAAGCTTTATTGCTTTACCACAGCATACAGCCGTGGCTTAAACAGGGGCGTCACGCTATTGCTTTTGCAGTACAAAATAACACAAAGCAAAGCTCCCAAACGCTTGGCGTTCGGGAGCTTTGCTTTTACAGCTTTTTAAATAAGCTCTGCAAGTATACTGTTTTGCACAAGCATGCCTTTAGGCGTAAGGGTTAATATGTTTTCCTTGCAAATAGCCATATCAGTTTCGCAAAGTTTGTTTATAAAGCCGCCATGTTCACTGATTAAATCTATATTATAACGCTCGTTAAGTTCCGCTAAATTCAGCCCCTCAATAAGGCGCAGCCGTAGCATAATATAATCCTCGGCATCATATACACCGTCTGCCACTGTTTTGATATCTCCGTTTATAAATGCATTGGTGCTGGACGGATAATAAAACCGTTTTCCGTTTACACAGCTATGTGCCGCAGGGCCTATGCCAAGATAATCCCCACCGCGCCAATAAACTAAATTATGTCGGCTTTCGCAACCGTCCTTTGCAAAGTTGGATATTTCGTATTGATGATATCCTAATTGTTCAAGTGCATTTACGCAGTACAAATAATAATCCGCCGCCTCGTCCTCCTTTGGCATATCCATGGGCGGACGCTTGCCAAAGACCGTGTTTGGCTCTATCTTCAGCAAATAACTACTGATATGTGTACAGCCGCCATTTGCCAAAATGGCAAGAGTGTCGTCCAGCTCCTTATAGCTATAGCTTGGCAGTGCAAGCATGATATCACCGCTGATATTCGTAAAGCCTGCATCTTTTGCCATTTTTAACGCGCTTAACGACTGTTCTGTGCTATGTGCGCGCCCCAAACGCTTTAGGCTTTGGGCGTTTGCTGTTTGCACGCCAAAAGAAATGCGGTTTATTCCCGCCTTTTTAAACCCATCAAGGCTTTGTGCTGTAACACATTCGGGGTTTGCCTCAAGGGTAATTTCAGCATCTGCTCGCGGCGATACGGCGTCTATAATAGCTTTTACCTGCCGCGGCGACATAAGCGACGGTGTTCCTCCGCCAAAATAAAGACTATCTGCCCTTATATCAAAGCTTTTTTTATAATATTCTATCTCTCGCAATATCGCGTTTACATATTCCTGCGGCACAGAGCTTTTGCGCCCTTGCGAATAAAAATCGCAATAATTGCATTTAGACATGCAATATGGTATATGAATATAAATTGCGTCCATGCTTTACCTGCCTTTCTCTTATATTGTATAACAACTTGACAAAAGCTTGTGTACAATGACAATAATAAGTCCGGTTGCTACACCCTCGGCTGCATCTGCCGTGCTTTTCATGTATTTTATATATCTTGCATTTTTTATATTGACATGCATTTTATTTGTTATATAATAATACTTAGTAATGCTAAATACTAAGGAGGCTGAAATGGAAGAACGATATGCACGTCAGCTTAAAAAAGGCGTATTAGAGCTTATTGTTTTGCAGCTTGCCACTGCAAAGCCTGTGTACGGATACGAACTGTTATCTGCCATTAAAGAAAAAAGCAATGGCATGCTTGCGCTGAAGGAGGGCACCCTTTACCCTATTTTATATCGCCTTGAAGACGAAGGCATGATAAAAGCCCGTTGGCAAAGCGGAGAAGGGCGCAACGCACCCAAAAAATATTACGAGGCAACCGAGAAAGGCCACCTTGCCCTTTGCGAAATGCAAGATACATGGTTTGCACTTTCCGCTTGCGTAGAAAGCTTTATTGTGGAGGAAGATAAACATGACTGAAAAGGAATACATTAAATCTATACTTAAAAACGTGTATCTGCGCCGAGATATCAAAAAGCGCGTAGCGGCAGACCTTGAAAGCGACATTTTTTCAAGACGCACAGCAGGGGAAGATATGAAAACCATTATTCAAGACATGGGCGCGCCCATATCTGTAGCGCAAAGCCTAAATGACGAAATGAGCGAATTTGCCGTTCCAAAGCGCAGCCTTACACAGATTTTAGTTTTATTTATAATTATTACAGCATCTGCCGCCCTTGTATGGGGTGTGGGTACCGCCATGGAATTTATTGCAAATATTCCATTTATCCCGAACAAAGCAGCCTCCATTGGTGTTATTGGCGGTGCCGACGGGCCAACCTCAATATTTGTAGCATCGAATATAATGCCGTCATTTATCGTTATTATCAGCACCGCCATACCCATTATCATTGGCTCTTTTACTGCATACATGCTAATGAAATGGCAAAAGCTCGGCTCTCGGCGGCTATTTCGCAATCTCGCGATTTTCTCGGGCATTTTGCCGATAATCGTTATTTTTCAAATACTGATAAGCCTTATATCCGCTGCATTGTCGGGCTTTGCTGTGCCTATTGATGCGAGCATGCTTATGTTCAACATTATTTCGCCATTGGTTAAAGTTATTTTGCCTACCATTACCGCCATTATATCACTGCGCATGTATCTTAAAAAGCGCAAAAGCGAAAAGCTTTAAATCTGCGCAGCGTTAAACAAAAATAGCAAACAAAAATAAATTTTAGGCGGCTCTTGAAGTAATTTCGATTACACAAATTCACGAGCCGTCTTATTTTTGCGCATTATACGTCTTTTTTGCCCATGCCCATTATCAAATACGCCACCCACGCAAAATTTAAAAAAGCGCAAAGTAAAACCCATGTACGATATTGCAGCTTTTTCACATTTCCGTTTTGCATAAGCATTATAAGGGCAACTATGCGCCCTGCAATGTCCAGCATAGCCACCATAATTATTATTGCTATCATTTATTTGTACTCCTTATTGGCGCAAATTTTGCCGCGATATAGCAGCTTACCTTATTATAAGTGGTATTTTAAAGGTTGCAATCGTTGCTATGTCCCCTCGTGGCGATTTTATCCGCCATAGGCTTTGAGCGCAATATAGCATTTTGTCAAACGCAATACTGCCTATTTTGCAAAGCGTCCGCGCACTACATACATTTTATAACTAAAATGCCTATCCGTAAAGCTTTTATTGAAAATTTGCACAAAAACGCCCTTGTTTTGCCCTGCAAATTCTATTTGACAATATTGTAGTTTGCTCTATAATTATATTAACACTTTATTTTAGTAAAGTGTATCTAAAATATTTTATGTGGGGGTACAAAATAATGGCAAGAGTGTACAATTTCAGCGCGGGCCCATCTATGCTGCCCGTAAAAGTGCTTGAAACCGCAAAAGCAGAGCTTTTGGAATACGGTACAAGTGGGCAATCCGTAATGGAAATGAGCCATCGAAGTAGCGTATATGACGCCATTATAAAAGAAACCGAGGCAGCCTTGCGCCGCGTGATGAACATTCCCGATAACTATAAGGTAGGCTTTATACAAGGCGGCGCGTCCATGCAGTTCGACATGGTTCCGCTTAATTTGATGCTCACCGGTGAGGCAGATTACATTGTAACAGGCCAGTTCAGCAAAAAAGCCGCAAGCGAGGCAAAAAAATTTGGCAAGGTAAATATCATAGCCAGTAGTGCAGAGCAAAACTTTAGCTGTATTCCCGATGTTGATACATTAAAATACAGCGATAACGCAAGCTATGTGCATATTTGCGAAAACAATACCATTTATGGCACTCGCTATGCCAAGCTGCCGACACCGCCCTCTAATATCGCACTTGTAGCGGATATGTCCAGTTGTATTTTATCAAAGCCCTGCGACGTATCAAAATATGGCGTAATTTATTTTGGCGTGCAAAAAAACGTGGCGCCTGCCGGCATGGCGGTGGCGATTATCCGCGAGGATTTAATCGGGCATGCTGCCGAAAATGTGCCATCTATGCTAAATTACGACACATTGATTAGTGCCGAAAGCATGTACAATACACCGCCCTGCTACACCATATACATGATGGGGCTTGTACTTAAATGGATAGAAAACGACGTTGGCGGCCTTGTAAATATGGAGGCAAACAACAACGCCAAAGCCGCTGTGCTGTACGATTATCTCGATTCGCAAAGCTTTTTCAAAAGCCCTGTGCAAAAAGAATATCGCAGTATAATGAACGTTACTTTCACAAGCCCCTCGGCGGAGCTGGACGCCATGTTCTGCTCAGAGGCCGCTAAGGCAGGGCTTGTAAACCTAAAGGGGCACCGCAGTGTAGGGGGCATGCGCGCGTCTATTTACAACGCCATGCCTAAAGAGGGCGTAGAAAAGCTTGTGGAATTAATGAAAAAATTCGCCGCCGAAAACGCATAATGTATTAAGGGGGAAAGCATAATGTATAATATTAAAACGCTTAACAGCATTTCCGCGAAAGGCACGGAGCGTCTTTCCAATAATCTTTTTGCTATAGATAACGAGGCAGAGCCTGACGGCATTTTGCTGCGCAGTGCTGACATGCACGATATGCCTTTGCCGCAAAGCCTGCTTGCCATAGCCCGCGCCGGTGCAGGCACAAATAATATCCCAACCGATAAATGCAGCGAGCAAGGCATTGTAGTGTTTAACACTCCCGGTGCAAACGCAAACGCAGTAAAAGAGCTTGTGCTTGGCGCGCTTGTGCTTATAAGCCGCAATGTTGCGCCCGCCATCAAATGGGCGGCAACGCTAAAGGGCAAAGATGCCGACGTGCCAAAGCTTGTAGAAAAAGGTAAAAACCAATTTGTAGGCCCCGAGCTTAGCGGCAAACGTCTTGGCGTAATAGGCCTTGGCGCAATAGGCGTAAAGGTGGCAAACGCCGCCGCACATCTTGGCATGGAAGTACTTGGGTACGATCCGTACATATCCATTGAGGCGGCATGGAGCCTATCGCGCAGTGTAAAACATTGCATTAATGTGGCTGATATTATATCAAGCTGCGATTATATTACCTTACACATTCCCGCCACACCCGAAACCAAGGGCTTTATCAATAAGCAAAGCATTGCCCAAATGAAACACGGCGTGCGCATACTTAATTTCGCCCGTGGTGAGCTTGTGGACACAGATGCTATTTTAGAGGGCGTTAAATCCGGCAGAGTGGGCGGATATATTACAGACTTTCCAAATGACGCGTTGCTTTGCCAAGACGGAATTGTGTGTGTGCCGCATCTTGGCGCGTCTACCCCCGAAAGCGAGGACAATTGCGCGCGCATGGCTGCAGACGAAATGCGCGAATATCTCTTAAACGGCAATATTGCAAACAGCGTAAACTTCCCTGCCGTAAGCCTGCCCTTTGCAGGTGGACGCAGGATATGCGTAGCCCATAAAAACGTGCCGGGTATTCTTTCCGGCATTACAGGCGTTACCACCGAGGCTAGGCTAAACATAGAAAACATGGTGAATAAATCTAAAAAAGACTACGCATATACCATGCTTGATACCCTTGGCAATGTGCCTGATGATATATCCGCAAAGCTTATGGCTTTAGACGGTGTTATCCGCGTAAGAGTGATATAGCATATTGTCGCATATGCATCGGCATAATTGCCGCAGCAAAAAATCGCCCATATATGCTATATAATCGCGCAATTCGGCAATAAATATCGTTTAATCATAAAATACGCACTGTAATGACATTAAGTTTCATTACAGTGCGTATTGTTATTATTTGTGCTGTATTTACTTGTCTGGCATCTTTTGCAATTATCCGTTCATTGCAAGGCCGCCCATAGTCATCGGCTGTCTTGCGCCTTGCTGCATGCGTACAATTTTTTCGCTTTGGGCAAAGGTATCGCGCAATTCCTCTATCATGGGTATCACATCTAAAATGGGCTGTGCGTCCATGTGAGAATTTGCAAGCACTATCTGCCTTGTAAAAAATTCGTATAGGCTTGAAAGGTTTTGGGATATCGGATATTTAAAATCTAATGTCTGTGTAAGATAATTTAAGATTGTACGTGCTTTTTGCAAAGCTGTATTTGTCGCCAGTACATCATTGTTGGCAATATGTGAAAGCCCTGCATTCATCTGCTTTGCCGTTTCGTCGTATAGGCGCACAAGCATTTCACCGTTTGTCATGGTCATAACAGATTGCTCTGTGTATCTGGTATACGGATTATACATTTCTTTCACCTCTCTAACTACTGAATTGTTGCGACAGCCACGAGCTTTGCGAATTCATCTTCTGTATCATTTGCTCCATATTGTTAAACTGTTTCCAGTATCTGTCGTATTCGCTTTTGTATTTGTTGTTAAGGTTGCTTAGGCTATCGTCTATAAGCTTCATCTGCCTTGCTATGGTGGAGTCGCTGTTTGGCACACCCTTTGCGCCTGCCATGGACACAAGGCTGCCCGGATCTATGCTAGACGCCTTTGCCGCTTTATCTATTGCGGTGTTCATCATAGTGGCAAGGCCTTTTTCCGCGTCTGTAAACAGCTTGCGAATACCGTCTGGGTTTTCGGCAATTTTCTTTTTAAGGTCTGCCTCATTTGCAATAACAAGGTTATCTTTTGTGCCAAAATAGTCTGTGGTAATGCCAAGGTCATATAGTGCCACGCCGCCCTCGGGCTTTGTATACAATGTGCCGCGCAGGCTGTTTAGTACGCCCTGTAAAGTGGAGTCCCCTCGCAGCAAGCCGCCCTTGGATTTTTCTTCCCACACCTCTATCTCTTTGTCGCTCATCTCTGCTTTTTGTGCGGCGGTAAGCGGAGGATATGCTTTATAAGTGGTATCTGAGCCAAGTAAATCGTTGATACTGTTTACAAGCTTATTGTATTCCTCTGTGAATTTCTTCACGGTATCAAAAATCTTTGTGGTGTCTTGAGAAACGCTTATATCGCTTGCGGTAGAGGTGGTGCCTGTTAATGTAATGTTTACGCCCTCTATGGTGAAATTATTACTGGAGCGTTCAAGCTCTACGCCATTTACGGTAATTTTTGCATTTTGCCCCAGCACAGTTTGAGTTTGGTCAAAGCTTGCGCCTTTTGCATCGGCAGGCTGCACATTTTCGCCAAATAGCTTAGCTGCCGGCCCCGCAGGGAAAACCATGGGGATTTTAACGCCTGCAAGCTCTATAAACGGTGTGGAGCCAATGGTTTTAAGGGTTGCTGTACCGTTGCCCGCGCCAAGAGCGCTGTTGATACTGTTTACGAAATCCCCAAGTGTGCCAAATTCTGCAACATTTATTTGTTTACCGTTTACCTCATATGTAAAATTCTTAAAGCCAAGGTCGCCCATTTTTGTGTTGGCATCTATTTTTTCGGTATAGCCAAGCACATTTAAGCCCTCGCCCACAACGCTTGCCGTTTGCACCTTAGAATTAAGAGTAAGTGTTTTGCCGTCGGCGCTTGCCTCAAACTGAATACTTGGGGTTTTAATAGCAGGATCGCCCTCGTTTTTGCCCGGAGTTTCCGAAAAGAAATCTGCGGCAAGCTTACTGTTAAGCTCTGTTACAAGGCTTTCTTTTGTGGTGTGCGCGCCTAAAGTGTAGGTTTTTACGCTGCCGCCCACATTTATGCTTACATCTCCACCTTTAAAATCTATTACAGCCGCTTTATCGTAATCCACCGTTGGGTTCATGGTTTTGGTAAGATTTGCGCTTGTGTAATTACCTGACGAGCCCACGCCAAACAGCGAAGACATTAAGTTGCCCTCTGTTTGTGTTATTTTAAATGCGCTTGTACCTGCCGCTACGCCTATATCTCCCTGCACGGTAGATTCCATGCTGAATTTATCGGTGTTGGCATCGTAATTTATTTTAACGCCTGCCGCGCTCTGGTTTATCTCGTCTATAATAGAATTAAGAGAATTGGAATTATCAAAAGAAAAATCCATGCCGTTTATGCTGAATTTTTGCACATTTCCCGAAAGTGGCGATGCAAAATTGATATTGCCAATTGCCGAGCCGCGCACAATTTTGTTTGATAAACCGGATTTAATACCGATGGCGTCCATTACCAAATGTTCGCCCACAAGCGTTACTTTACTGCTTGGGTTTGAAGATTTGAAAGTAATCTTTCCGCCTGCTTCTTCCACTGATACGCTTGCGCCAAAGGCGGCTTTCATATTAGTGTTAAGCTGTGCGGCGATATTTTTAGCATCTGCCGCAACTGTACCTGTGCCGGCTTGCTCCATAAAAGGATTGAAGCTGATATTTTTTGTAATGCCGTCAACAGTTACTTCTATTTTGGGTAGTGCTGCCTTAGAGTTAAAGCCAAAAGACAGTGTCCCGTCGGCGCTTACGCTATTTTCCAGCATGCTCAAGGATTTTTCTGTGCCTGTAATTGTTACTGCGCTTTTATCATCGGTTTGAATACTTATTTTTCCGTTGGTAAACTGAACATGCACGCCTTCTTTTTCGCCGGCACCCTGCGCGCTCATTAGCCCTCTTATTGTATCTGCCACCTCGCCTGTAGATTTGCCGGCTATGGCAGATATTTCTATCTTAATGGTTTTTGCCGTACCGCCCACATTGGTGGTGATATCCAAGGTGTTTTTACCTGCGGTTACATATTCATCGGTCAGCTTTTTAAGTGCCTCTGCATCTACTTTACCTGCAAGGGCACCTGTTGCAGTGTTTGCCGCAACCTCTTTGTGGTTAGTGGCAAGCTGCTTAATGCTGTTTATGGTTATGTTGCCGGCAGTGGCGTCGCTTGTTGCCTGCGCTTTATAAAAAGCCGAAGTGGTAGCCGCGTTCATGGTTTTGAAAAAGCTATTTGACAGCAAATGCGTATCCGGATTGGTAAAGCTAAAAAACGTGGTTTGAAACGCCTTTAGCTGCGCCGCAACGTCACGATACATGCCCTGCTTCATGGCAAGCACTGCCTTTTGCTGGGTTTTCATATCTATTTTAGTTTGAGTTCCGGCAAGCATTTTCTGCACCATGCTCTGTGTGTCCATACCCGAAGCCAAGCCTGAAAAACCGTGGCTTGTAGGTGTTAATGAATTTATAGCCATATATATTCTCCCTTCAAAAGGTTAGTTTTCTAAATTATGTTACTTCTCTAATATAATTATCGACAGATATTTTGTAAATTAAGTGTTTTGAATAATTTTTACACCTTTTTTTCTAAATCCGATAAAAAACCGTCTTCTCTGCCTGCTGTAAGATTTTCAAGATATCTTGCTATTTTTGGGGTGTTTTTAGTGTCGTTAATACGTTCCTTTAGCTTTGCACGAGTTAGCTTCATGCTTTCTGTAATTTGCTTTTCCGTTTCCTGTACGCGGCTTATAATTGCGTAAATTTGCTTTGATACTTCGTATATTTCTCTATGCTCCGCCTTTACCTTCGAGTCGTTGCATTTGCATAAAACAGTGTCCTGCAATGTTTTATCTTCATTTGCCGCAAAAATATTATGTATTTCACAGCTAATTGCATCAATATCATTTGCTATGGCAGCCCGATTTGTGATATAATCTTCCATAGTATCTACCGTTGCCGATAGCAAATTGTCGGTTTCTTTTTCGTATTGTGTAAACAGCTCCAGCTTTTTTTGGAGCAATTTTAAAATAGTGGTTTTACTGCTCATAGTATACCTCTTTATTTTCTGAAAGGAGCCCTTTGTATTGAACCCCATTTATTTTTCTGCCACACTTAAAACAGCGGGCGGCCAATTTTTAGAATATGGGCAAGCCTTTCTCTCGCAAAACAAAGAAGGCACTGTAAATTTTACGGGCGATTTTGTGCCCTTAATACGCATAGGCGAAACTGTGCAGGTAGTGCGCACCCTAGGCGAGCGCGAGCTTGACCGTTTTACGGGGCAGGTGTATCTGTCGTCGCGCCGCCTTTTACAGGTGGTGGGTATAAACAGCACCTCTCTGCGCGAGGCGCATCGCATATTCGATTGCAATGCAAATCTTGCCGCAGACATATACCTTGTAAAAGCGCCACATTTCAGCATACAAAAGGGCGATAAGCTTTCAGGCTTTGTGCGCTATATTTCCCCAGATACCTTAAAGATATGCACCATGGAGTTTGTAGACGAAGGCGCACATTTGGCACTGTCTGCCGAGGGCATGAGCCTGCTTTTAGACGATATGCTTGTGCAGGTAACGGAGCGCGTGATGATAATGCGCAATTCCGCTATTCTCATTTGCAATGTGCTTGCCTCAAGCCCCGAAAACGAAGAAATACTTGCAGGATATTTTGCAAGACGGCAAAACATGCTTGATAAAGACTAAAATATTTTTATAATAAAATGTGCCCGGTTTTCCGGGCACGTTTTTTTTACGGTTTTTGCTGCCCCATATTTTTCCCTAGCTGTGCGCCGAGATTTTTAACGGAAACATTTTCCACCTTATGCACAGCGGCAATATTTGCATTTACCACCTGCAAAAGCTCATCACGCACAATATTCATTTCCCGTGGGGCATCTATTGCTATTTTTACTTTGTCGCCCTGTATATCGGAGATTGTGATATGAATATCATCACCGATATGCAGCACCTGCCCACATTTACGGCTAAGCACTAACATTTTGCGTCCTCCTCCGGCTGCAAAAGCAACGCGCGAACAGGATAGTCTTCGTCTAGCACTACCTGCATAGCCTTGTTGTTTTTAGGGTTAATTGCTATCGGGCTTTTTAGGTTTGCCGTAGCGTCGGCAAGGCAAGGCGTTATCACGGTAATCACAAGATAAATCGGCTCCTCGCCATTTGCAAGGCCAAGTGCTTTACGTGCCGATTTTGGCAGCACCGGAGAATATTCAGCATCTATCAAGGTGGGTGCAACTGCTATAAAGCATATTTCGCTATCGTCTATGGATTGAACCCATGTAAACACTGCGCCCATTTCGTCATCGTACAAAAGCACAAAATCAGTATGTGTTTCAAATCCCAAAATAGGCTCGGCAAATTTTACAATTCCGTCCTCGCTAATCTCCATATCACCAAAATCTCTTGTTTTGATTACCATTGTGCATCTTCCTCCTGTTAATAATCTTTAATGCTTTTGATATGCCG